>JBBRSC010000057.1:0-14576 GCA_038245795.1 Acidimicrobiales bacterium | reverse complement strand
CGCGCAATTCGAATGGGAGCGCGCGCCGGCCCAAGCAACCGCGCGTGAATACGCACCCGCGCGGTGCCTTTTCACGCGCAGTTCGAATGGGAGCGCGCGCCGGCCCGAACAACCGCGCGATCAGGCTGTCGAGCGACCGGCGGCGGCGTCGAGCCAAGCGATGACCGACGTCGAGGTCGGGCCGAAGGACTTGTAGGCGGCGACGTCCTCGGGTACCTCGCGCAGTGTGTCCGCCAGCTCGGCGCACGCCGTCGGCCACTGTGCCAGCTCGGTGAAGGTCCTCACCCGGGTTCGGATGCCGAAGACCACGGCACCATTCGCCAACCCACGAAGCGTTTGTCGCTCGGTGCGAATCCATGTCGTTCCGCCGACATCGTCGGGATCGACTCGACCGACGAACCGGTCTCGTTGTTGGAACAAGGTCGGATCGTCGCTGACCGACCAGTTGAGCCGCCCGAGGATGCGACCCGGCCGAAGGGTCGACAACACCCGGTCGGTCGCTTCTCCCACATCGCTCGCGTAGCGAGGCACCGGCTCGTGGATCCCCGCCATTGGGAGTCCGAGTTTGTCGCGCAGTCGCCATCGATTGGGGAACGACAGGCTCGCAGCCGTCAACACGTGACCGGTGGCGCTCGCCTCCATCACACAGAGGTCCTCTTGGGTGAGTCGACCGGCGGCTTCGATGGGATGGACCTCGTCGAGATCGATCGTGATCAACGATGCACGATCGACGACAACCGACCCGGTTCGTTCGATCAGCCCGGCGCGATCGAGATGGGCGACGACGATTCCGAGCACTTCCGCCGAAGCAGCCTCGGACCCTCGAAGATGAGCAACGACCTCGTCCGGCACCGTCTGGACGAGGCGTTGCTTCTCGAGGAGCTGATCCGTGCGCTCGTCGTCGGGTTGCAGCCAGTCGGCCTCGGCGACCGGCCGAAGACCCACACGAAATCGGAACGCGCCCGCGCCCGGAAATCCCAAGACATCGGGAGGCCCGCCCGCGTCGTTCGATGCGCGACCCTTGTCAGACATCGCCGATCCCCATCGGTCAACGATACCGGGGACCCGTCAACCACTCAGGCTGGAAGGTCCCCGGAAACATCGGAGTCGAGATGATCAGGCGGTGAGCCTCAGGTGTTGAGGACCTGAGGCCAGACTCCATTCGCCAGTCCCAGAATGGCGTCGTTGGTTGCCAACAGGTTCGGGGTCGGTGGGCCATAGGGATAGAAGAACGCACCCTGATCCGGGGCTGGTGCCGATGCTCCGAGTTGGAATGCCAGCAGCGCCGAGATTGCTGCGGCGTCGGGAAAGGTTCCAAGGGCGCGACGAGCGCCGATCACGAGGCCGGTCGAGTCGGGGTCAGATGGCGAACCGACGCTGCCGTCGAAGGACCAGCCACCATCAGGATTGCGGATCGCGTTCAACCAGGTCGCCGGATCAACGGGTGAGGTGCCACCAACCGCATGGACGCCGAGTACGGCGAGCGCAGTGCTGTTGGTGTCCGGGCTCGAGTACGTGATCGGATCGAAGGCGCACGGGGTAGCCAGGTTCGCTCGATACGGCATCCAGCTGCCATCGGCGCACTGCTGGCTGAACAGCCACGCAACCGCCGGAAGCGAAGCAATGCTGCCAGCGCCGGGGTCGATCGATGCCGGCTTCGGCGACACGAGCGACAGGGCCGACAGGGCGAGGCCTTGACGAAAGGCACCGTCGTAGGTGGGGCTCTGAACGCCGAACAACCCAACATCGGGACCGGTGGTTCGAATAGTCGCTTCGAGCCGTGCGACGAGGTCGAACCCGCCGAAGGCGCGGGGATTCCCACCGATGGATTCAATCGCCAGAATGAGTCGCGAGAGCGAGCCGGGTTTGTCGTTGCCGCCGCTGTCCTTGACATACAGATCAACGATCGGCGCCAACGCCGCGACTGCCGCCGAGGCGGTGGTGCCGCCGACACCCGTGATCTTCAGAGACGTGGCGGCGTACGCCGAGGCGCCCGGGTCGGGTGAGCCCGGCACGAAGGCCGACGGGATGAGATGCGTCGTCGCATCGAATTGAGTGACCAACCAGTTGGCAGCACCATTGGCGCCGACCGTTGCCGGGTCGGGGGCATACATGGGTGCACACGCTGCTGCGAATGCGGTGATGGCAACCACCAGGATGGTGGCTGCGGCTCTGCGAGTTGACCTCATTGGGTCTCCTTGTCGTTGAGCCGCAGGAGACGAACGAAGACCAGCCCAACGGGTTGTGCTCCGGACCCGCTTCCTACGACGGTTTCCAGTGAGCGATCTCGGGTCGGCATTCCGACTTGTGCGAGCTGCCCCGAAGGACATCGCACCTACGGTTGCGGGACAGCGTCGGATTCTGACCGACTTCCCCGAGCACCGAGACCTTGCGCAACCCGGGTTGGGTCGAGCTCTTGTGTCAGATCGTTATGAGACGAGCTGAGCGAACGTTGATGGCTGCGACGGCGCTGTGTCAGGGCCACCGAGAATGAACCGCCATCCTTCGACAGTGCCATCGGTCATGAGGCGCGAGGCGGGGCCGACCGGGGCGAACGTCCACGACGGACCGCCGCCGATCCAATAGGTCCAGTACTCGTAGCCGTTGGGGCCGAGATTGCCACACGTCGGTGCGATCGGGACGCCGTCGATGGCGCACAGCAGCCCGCTGTTATCGAAGCGCGGCACGGGGAGTCCCAGGCGTGTGGCTCGGGCGTAGAGGGCGCCGACGCCGGTCGAGTTCTGCGCGACGACAACACACACCACCGGGGCAGCATTCGATCCGAGCGCGGTCCCGTTGACGACGACGGCCACGCGAACCTGGCCGGCCCCGACGGTCGGGCATTGGGTGTAGTTGGTAGACCCGCCACCGCCACCGGATGGCGTCGGAGTGCACCCCGCAATGGCAACGACGGCTGCGATCGCAGCGATCACCGCGACCCTTGGTCGAAATGCCCGATCTCGGCGAGGTGTCGACGGATTCATGTGTGAGTCCCTTGGGGTGAGGTCGGGAGACCCGAGGCACGCCCATATCGAGGGTGCTCCAGACCGTTGTCCACGACGGTGTTCGAGTGATCAATAGCGGGTCGGCATTCCGGCTCGTGCGAGCTGCCCCGAAGGACATCGCACCTACGGTTGCGGGACAGCGTCGGAATCTGACCGACTTTCCCGAGCACCACTGGTGGGTGGAGTCAAGCAGCCAGCCCGCTCGGGGTCAAACGACCAAGGGCCAACAGCCAACACGATGAGCTGCGTCACACGGTCACCCGCCGACGCCCTCAGTCCGGCAGGATTTTGCCGGGGTTGAGGTTCTGCCCCGGATCGACGCCGTCGAGGAGCGCCCGAATCATGGCGACTCCGGGCGCCGAGATGTCGTCGCTCAGCCACTCGCGGTGCTCGACGCCCACAGCGTGGTGATGGCTGAGCGTCCCGCCGTTGTCGATGAAGGACTGCTGCAACGCCTTCTTGACCACGTCGTACTGCTTGAGTGGGTCAGCACCCGGTCCGGCTTTGAAGGCGAACGTGAAGTACATGCACGCACCCGAGTGGTACGAGTGGCTCATGTGGCACATCACAAACCCGGTGACGCCCAGTTCGTCGAACGCTCCGTTCACTGCGGCGCGTGCCGCGCTGTAGAGGCCGCCCAGCTTGGACCATGGCGCTGATGTCTCGCTGACGTCGGCCAGCCCGCCTCGATCGAGCAGGAAGTCGCGGATGTAGGGCGTGTCGAACTTCTTCTGGTCGTACAACTCGCCGGGCCCTGACCCAACGCACAATCCGCCGTGGCGCGACACGATGTCGCCGACCAACTTGCGATTGATCTTGACGTGCTCCGCGGAGCCTTCGAACCCAATGAAGGACAGGCACATGTCTTCGAGGACGAAGCCCTTGCGCTTCTGCAGGAAGATCTTGAGCGCCGCAGATTGGGCGGCGTCCATTCGGCCGCCGGGCTTCTTGGTGGCGAAGGAGAACCCGGTTTCGTTGGAGTCCGAGATCCGGGTGACGGAGGGCGTGGCGTCGCTTTCGGCGATCTCTTGCATGACCCGGAGGCCGATGGCCCACGTCGGGAACAGGTAACCCAGGATCTTCCGCTGTTGGGGAATCCGGTGCACCTGGATTGTCGCTTCGGTGATGACCCCTAAGCGTCCTTCGCTGCCGAGGATCATCTCGCGGACGCTCGGCCCGGTCGACGTCGAGGGCACCGGGCGGATGTTGACGAGCCCGTGGGGCGACACGACGCGAACGCCGCGGGTCAGGTCCGCGATGTCGCCGTACTTGTCGCTCTGCATGCCCGACGATCGGGTGGCGATCCACCCGCCGAGGGTCGAGTGATTGAAGCTGTCGGGAAAGTGCCCGATGGTCCAACCCTGTTCGTTGAGTTGCGCTTCGAGGTGTGGGCCGAGGACACCGGCCTGGACCTGCGCGGTGCGGGCCGCCACGTCGATGTCGATGATGGCGTCCATCCGGGTCATGTCGAGCGAGATGATCGTGCGGCTCTCGGTCCGGGGCGCTTCGAGGCTGCCCGCAATGTTCGTGCCGCCACCGAACGGAATCAGGACCGCGTTATGGCGCAACACGAGATCCATGATGCTCGTGACCTCGGCCTCGGAGCCGGGGTAGACGACGACGTCGGGGAGCCGGCCGAGGTCGTTGGCGCGCAGCCGAACCAGGTCGCGGATGCTCTTGCCGTAGGTGTGAACCACCCGATCGAGGGCGTCGTCGTGGAGATGTTCTTCACCGACGATGCCGACGAGCTCGTTTCGGAGCTCGGCTGATGCGCGGGACGCCGCGATGTCCAAGTCGTCGAAGGCGGGCAGCGCCGGGCTGGGGGCATCGCAATCGATGGCAATTTTGTCCAGTACGAACTAGGCGAGGGCGGGCTTGACCTCGTGCGAGAACGTCACCGATTAATCGCCCCAACCCCACCACGTCAAGTTTGCCATCTCGTGCTCCTTCGGAAAGTGCACACGCTAGGCGGAGGGGGTCGTGTTGCGCACGGACCTGTTCGGCTGACGTCGCGGCCGTGCGAGATCTCTCCTCATTCAGATGGCGACTTGAGCACCCAGCACAGCGACTCAATTGAAGAGTCAACCTTGCATTGCCTTCGAGTGTGTGTTGATATGTATCGAAACACCTCAGCGGGCATCCGAATGAGGCGAGCTGGGAGTTCGAAGATGACCTTTGCTGGTCGGCTGGCGGTCCACCGCCCTCGCCGCGGAGGGGGCACTGCGCTCCCTTCCGCCGAGCATCACGTCGGCGATATGACGACCGATCACCCGGGCGCCGAGACGCTCGGCCGACGATCTTCGATGCCCAACGGGCGGGCGGTGATCGGCGGTCTCCTCATTGCCGTCAGTGGCATCGGGCTCGTCGTCGCCTACGAGTCGGCCAACCAGCCGCCGGGAACGAAGTGGTTGGTGGCGCGTCGACCGGTGCCGGCAGGCTCACCCATCACCACCGAGGATCTTGGCTACGCGACGTTGGGGTTGATCGACGAAGTATCCGCTCACTCGTTCAACGCACCGAGCCAACTGATTGGGCGAATCGCCCTCCATGACCTGGGTACCAGCGAACTCATCTCCACCTCCGACGTGGGCGATCGGGCCACTCCCAGAGCGTCGGCGGCCCGCGAGGTCGCGATCGAACTCGAACGGGCGCGAGCGCTCAATGGCACCCTTCGACGGGGCGACGTCGTCGACGTCGCTGCCACCGGCGCGGAACCAGCGTCGACGAGAGTGATCGTCGATGGGGCAATCGTGATCAGTGTCGATGACGGTTCGTCGGGTGGCATCGGAGGAACCAACACGGTTCGCGTCACGTTGGCGATCGCTAATGAGGAGGCCGCCCTCGCGGTGATCGACGCCAACGAGCACGACAAGGTGACCATCGTGATCGCCAGCGAGACGGCGTTCACCCAGAGCAACGTCGGCTCATGAACACCGATCGTTTCATCATCCTGGGCGTCGCTCACGCGCGGTCACCGTGGTTCGCCACCGTTGCCGCGTGGGCCGCAGGAGGAGCTGCACCCCTCGAGTTCTCCAAATGCCTTGGTGTCGCCGAAGTCGAGGCCCGCCTTCGCGCGGGCCAACAGGTGTCTGCCGTACTCTGCGATCTCGGTGTGTCCGGAGTCGATCGGGATCTGGTGGCCCTGGCGAAACGACACGATGCTGTGGTCATCGCCGTAGGCCCGCCGGCGGGCGCGGTCAGCGGGGCTGCTCTCGGCGCCCACGCCGATCTCCTGCCGACGTTCTCAACCGTGGAACTGCTGTCGACACTGCAACGGGTCGCTACACCTGTCAGTGAACGGCAGGCACCATCGGTCTCGTCGATTGGTGCGGAACGCCCTGCCGCCGTGTTCGCGGGCCACCTTGTCGCTGTCTGTGCACGCGGTGGCGCTGGTTCCTCGATTGTGGCGATGGCGCTGGCGCAGGCGTTGGCTACCGAGCGCGACTCGTTCGGCAACGTGGCGCTGGTCGACTGGGCGCTGAGCGGGGATCAGGGCACGTATCACGACAGCCCCGATGTGATCCCGGCAGTACAGGAACTTGTGGAAGCCCATCGCATGGGAACACCGACCCGGGCGGAGGGAACGGCATTGCTCCGCTGCGTCGCCGACCGCGGGTACTCCCTCCTCCTCGGGCTCCGGCAACGCCACGATTGGATGGCCCTCACCCCAGCTGCGATCGAAGCAACGTGCGACAGTCTCCGTCGGTGGTACCGCTGGACCGTCGCCGACATCACCGCCGAGTTCGATGACGAATCCACCACCGGATCCTTCGATATCGAAGAACGAAATGGCTTGGCGAGAACCGCCATCAGCCACGCGTCGATGACGCTCGCAGTCGGTTCGCCGACGCTCAAAGGACTCCGTGATCTGGTCCGGCTCATCGACGATCTGGTGCGGGCTGGCTGCGACCCGCTGCGCATCCTCCCCGTCGTCAACAACGCTCCACGGCAACGACATCTGCGATCGGAGCTCACCGTGGCGCTCGGGACCCTCGGCGGGACGCCCAGCGGCCTGTCTCCGATCTTCATCGGCACTCGTCGGAACCTCGAATCCATCATCCGTTGCGCCGATCCGTTGCCTCGATCATTCGCCGCCGACATTGCTCAGGCGACGCTGGCGCTCTGCGCCGAGCTCGGCCCGATTCTCGAGTCGCAAGACCCCGTCAGCGTCAACAGCAGGAAGTCCGCATGAGCGCGTCTCCACGCTCGATCATCGAGCGCAATGTTCAGGACGCGGCGAAACGCATCGCGCTGGATCTCGATCAGCCGGACGCGGAACGAGAACTCCGACGCCTCATCGACGATGAGATCGAACGGTGGCAACACGACCATCGCCGGGGAATTCGCGATGTCGCCATCTCGAGCCCATCGCAGGTCGCCGAGAGGACCTTCGACGACATCGCCAGGTACGGCCCCCTCACCACCCTCCTCGATGACGACGACGTCTGGGAGATCATGGTGAACAATCCGTCGTCGATCTTCGTCAAGCGACACCACGGACCGAGCGGGTACCACGACGATGGGTTCATCGACGACGACCACGTCACGCGGACCCTGACCCGCCTGCTCGACAACTCGTCGGGGTCGCACCGCAAGCTCGATATCGCTGAGGGCCTCCAGGACGCTCAGCTCGACTCCGGCGCGCGCCTCCATATCGTGCACGGCGACATTGCGCGCGGCGGGCACCTCATGGTCAACATCCGAAAATTCACCGGCGTGTCGTTCACCCGGCTCGATGAGTTGGTGAACCGGGCGATGCTCACCCCGAGCGCCGCGCGATTCCTCACGGCGTGCGTCCACGGACGGCAATCGATCGTCTTCGCTGGTGTCCCTGGTTCCGGCAAGACCACCCTGCTGAATTGTTGCGCCGCCGAACTCGATCCGGTGCTGAGGGTGGTGATCGCCGAGGAGGTTTTCGAAGCTGATCTGCCCATCCCGAATGTCGCCAGCATGCAGACGCGCCCCGCCCGACCAGATCGTCCCGGAGTCGATCTCCGTCGTCTCGTCGCAGGATTTCTGCGCATGGCACCCGATGTCGCAATCGTTGGCGAAGTCCGCGATCGCGAGGCGCTGCCGTTGCTCCTGACGCTGTCGTCGGGCGTGAAGGGTTTCACGACGATTCATGCCGGTTCGTCGCGTCAGGCGCTGACCCGACTTCGTTTTATCTGCCAACTGTCTGACACGGCATCGGAGATCCCGTTGAGCGCGCTCAACACCTTGGTGAGCGAAGCAATTGACGTCGTCGTGCACACCGATCGCGGTCCGAACGGTCCGGAGGTGATGTCAATTCTCTGTGTCGAGGACATGGCCGGCGGCACCGACGCTGTGCAATTCACGGTGACCGAGGTCTTTCATCGGGCCCGTCACGGCGAGCCGATTGCATGGACCGGTCAGCTCCCCATCAGGCTTTTGGCAGCATGCGAGCGGCGAGGCGTCGATGTCCGCGCAGTCTTCGCCGACGGCGCGTCTCAGCGAACGGCGTCGACGAGATGACGTGGTGGACCGTGGTGTTGCCTGGCACCTACGGCGTCTTTCTGATGGTGACCTCGATCGGATTCGGGTGGACGGGGATCGGCATCGGACCGTCCCGATTCCGCGCGGTCGCGTCGGATATCTCCCGTCGCGTTCGAGGGTGGATGATCGAAGCTGGCGTCGGCGATGTCGCCCCAGCGCAGTTCCTGGGAGCCACCGCTCTCGTGGCATTCGTGGGAGGAATCGGCGGGGGCGCAGCATTCGGCGGCGTCCTCCCACCCCTCGCCATCGGGTTGTTCGCCGGTGCCCTTCCTGCTACCGCCTACCGGATGCGTCGCGTGGAGCGACGAGTAGCCGCCGAAGAATCGTGGCCCGCCATGATCGAGGAGATTCGCCTCCTCACATCCTCCGCAGGGCGATCGGTCCCGCAGGCCCTGTTCGAGGTCGGTCGCCGAACCCCGCTCGTTCTTCAACCCGCGTTTCTGGCAGCGCAACGAAGCTGGACACTGTCGACCGACCTGGAACGTAGCCTCGACCTTCTCCGTGCCGAGCTCGCAAGTGCCACGGCAGACACCGTGATCGAAACGTTGCTTATCGCCCACGAGCTCGGAGGGGTTGACCTCGACCGCCGACTCGCTGAGTTGGCGGAGGACCGTAGGGTCGACCTTCAGGCGCGAAAGGATGCCCGGGCGAAACAGGCCGGGGTCCGGTTCGCCCGGCGATTCGTCATCATCGTCCCCGCAGGCATGGCATTCGCTGGCATGTCGCTCGGGAACGGACGCTCGAGCTACGCGTCGACGACCGGCCAACTGGTCGTGCTCGGTGCATTGTCATTGGTCGCCGTCTGCTGGTGGTGGTCGGGACGCATGCTCCAGCTCCCCGATGGCGATCGGGTGTTCCGAGGATGAAGCGAGTCATCTGGTTGGCTCTTCCGATCGCGTGGCTCGGCGCGACGCTACTGATCAGCCAACTACGCATCATCAGAGCAGTGACCCTGTCGGAACGTCTCCGACCAACCCTCGGCGCCCACTCGATCGATTCGGTGCCCCGCCGATCCTGGTCGACGTCGCTCGAATCGGTGCTCGCGCCCCTGGCCGTCTGGGTGGGCGGACGGCTGACGGGGCTCCTCGGGGTCCGGGTCGACACCGCCCGCCGTCTCGAACGATTGGCGGACCCGTCCACACTGAGCGAGTTCCGCGTCCGACAACTCTCGATCAGCGTGCTCGCCGCCCTGAGTGTCGGGGTCGTCGCAACCGTCCTGGGTGCGAACCCGATCGGATCCGTCGCGGGAGCGGGCGCTGCGTCGATGTTGGGCTTCCTGATCGTCGAACAGCGGCTGGCGAGTCGGTCCGAAGCTTGGCAGCGCCAACTGACCATGGAACTCCCTGTCGTCGTCGAGCAACTCGGCATGCTGCTGTCGGCGGGGTCATCGTTGTCTGGTGCCATGGCGCGTCTGGCCCGCAGATCGAATGGGATATGTGCCTCGGGTTTCGCATCGGTGAACCAACGCATTCGTCAGGGGCTCGGAGACATCGCTGCGCTCCGTGAATGGGCTGGGGTCGCTGATGTCGGCGCGCTCGATCGCCTGATCGCCGTGCTGGCGCTGAATCGGGAGGCAACTGACCTCGGGGCGCTGATTTCTACCGAGGCACGCAATATCAGATCGTCGACCCATCGCGATCTCCTCGAGCTGATCGAGAAACGCGGCCAGCAGGTATGGATCCCGGTGACGGTCGCCACGTTGCTCCCCGGCGTCATGTTCATGGCGGTGCCGTTCCTCGACGCCATGCACCAACTCACCGGTGGCACCTAGCCCACATCTCCGTAGCCAATCCGACCCCTCAACCACACATCCAGTCCACCCAGGAGGACACCATCATGCCCAACACCCACCCCACACCAACACGCCCTGCGCCGACCGTTCGCCGCTGGACCGACCGAGCCGAAGGCGTCATCTCGACCGCCATAGCAGTGCTCATCATTGCCTTCCTCGGCGTGGGAATGTGGGTTGGGTTCAAAGCGATCTTCGACGACGCTGCTGCCAACACAAAGACACAGGTCGAGCAGATCGGGAAATGACCGCCTCCGAGCGCGGCTCCGGCGTGCTCAGCACGACCTTCGGAATCATGGTGTTCCTCAGCCTCCTGGCGTTCTGCACCCACCTGCTCGTCAATCTCTGGATGCGTGCCACCGTGATGGACATCGCTGGGGAAGCTGCGACCTCGGTCGCGCTGAGCGGGGCAAGATCCGCGCCCGAGCTCCGACAGTCAGAATCGGACGCCATCGCCGCTGCGCGCCGGCAATTGGGCACGATCTCGGAACGAGTCGATCTCGAATTCGTGGACCAGGGTGATCCCATCCAGGTTCGTCTCCACGTCAGGTGCGAGAACCTCGCGTTGATGCCCCAGTTCGGCTCACTGGATCCCGCACCGGATCCCATCGATCGCGTGATCGTGATCCATCGCGAGCTCGCTCGCGAACGGGACACCCCGTGAGCCGGAAGTGCCCCATGACCACGGGACACCGCACCGACCGCGGCCAAGCGGGCGCCGAGATGTGGTCGCTCGGCATCCTGGTATTCGTCGTCGGGACGCTGATCTGCGTCTGGGGCGCGAGTTTCATAGCGACCCGGGCTGACGCTGACGCGATCGCATCGCACTACATCCGTGTGTATAGCGAAGGTCGGGACATCCAGACCGCCCGCGCCGAAGCGATAACCGCCGCGCAGTCCGTGGCGTCCGCCCGGGGGGTTTCGTGGTCCCGGGTCACGGTGAGCGTGTCTGGTGCCTTCGGCCGTTGCGTGCCGGTCGACGTCGCCGTTTCTATCCGGCTCAACGGGCTGGCATTGCCTGGAATCAGCGGGCTCACAGCGTCCGACGTCAAGGTGAGCCGTCGCGAGTTCACCGATCCCTACCGTGCCCTCTACGTCGACTCGCCGGATCAACCCGCAACGCTGTGCGACGAGGGCTCATGAGATCGCTCGCGATGAAGCTCGCCGCACGCGTCGGACGACGCCGCTCCGACGTTGGAACTGCCTTGTTGCTCTACCCGGCAGGCGTCCTCGTATTGCTCCTGTTCGGGGCCATGGCACTGGACCTGTCACATGTACGAAACGAGCGCACCGAGTTGTCCAACCTCGCCCGTAGCGCCGCCGATGACGCTGCGGCTGCCATCGACGTCGGACGCCTTCGGGCCGGCGATCCGCTCGTCATCGACCTCGCGCTGGCGAGACGATTCGTCGACGCTGACCTCACTGGTGCGCACCTCGGAGCAGTGCGCGTGCACGTCGACTCGATCGTTGCGGGAACCACGCCAGGAACGGTTGTGGTTGAACTCAGCGCATCGGTTCCCCACATCATCGCCACCTGGATGGGTGACCAACCGCTCCGAGTTCGAGCGACAGGACGAAGGACCGTCACATGACCACTTACGACATCGCCACCACCACAATCGGCCAGATCACCGCGCTGACAAAGACCGCTCCATCGGCAGCCCTCGCCGCATCGATGCGGTACGAGCAGTCGGTCCTCGCCCGGCTGTCGCATCCGAACGTCGTCGAGCTCCTCGATCGAAGCCCGCGAGACGATCTGTCGTTCACGATGGTTCACGCTGGAGGGAGCGACCTTGCGTCGAGCCCCCCACGATCTCTGGACGAGGTGGCACAGATCGTCGCAACGATGGCCGCCACGGTGGAGGATCTCCATCGTCTCGGCTGGGCGCATCGGCGCATCTCGCCCGATCACGTTGTTCGGACGAGCACGGGAAGTGTTCAGCTCTGCGGCTTTCGCCACGCCCGGGAAACGGCAAGCCCTCGTTCGCTGGCGTGCGGAGCTGATGCTGCAGCTCTGGGTCAGATGATCACGAGCTGGCTCGACCGTCTGGACGATGCGGACAAAGGCGACCGACTCCGAGGGCGGCTCCAACGATGCGCCAATGAGCTCCACAGCGGCGCTCCGAACGCGCTGGCGTCGACACGATCAGAATTGGCACACGGATCATCGTCACGACGTCGTCTGCGTCGCTGGACGACTCGACGACCCGCTCAGCACATTCGATCCGGAACGCTCAGGAACGCACTGCGCCACAAGCTCGGCCCGAGGGAGCGAGCCGATGTCGATGTTGCGACATCAACTGGTCATCACCTGGTCGGCTCACCACTTCGTGAGGCAATCGGCGTGACGATTGGGAGCGTGGCGCTGGCGGCAGCGTTGGCGCTCATCGCCTCGCGCATTCCGCGTTCGACCGGACCGGTCGATCCGCTCGGATCATGGCCGGTAGCGCGCATCGTGGTGAGCGGCGCGTGGGGGGTGGCCGCCGTCGGGTCCATCTATGGGTTCGTCGTCGGAGTGCTCGGCATCCTCGTCGCCCGCACCGACAACCATCGAGCGAAGCATTTGATGGACCGTCTGGCACCTCGCATGGCGCGTCGAATCGTGGCCGGGGTGACGCTGGCCGGCTTCGTGACCACACTCGTTGCGACAACGACACCGGTCGACAGAACGAGCAACGAAGTGGCCACCCCCGCATCCATCGCACGCGGATCACTCTTCGACGACACGGCGCTTCCGGTGCTGGACCCAGTGGCCACTCTGGACTCGGGTCCGCCGCTTGACTCGCTCCCCGCCATCGACACCATCCCCACCGGGACCGCTCCGGCCGGCACCGGTGCACCGGTCACGATTCCGATCGCACCACCGACCCCGCTCGCAACGGAGGTCGCAGTTGTCGTCGATCAGGCGCTCGACGACGAGTGGACGGTGCGCCCCGGCGACAGCTTCTGGGCCATTGCCCGCGCGACGCTTGCTTCGCACGGCACCGAGCCAACCGATGCCGAGATCGCCCGCTACTGGACGATCGTGATCGAGGCGAACCGGAGCCGTCTGATCGAGCCGAGTAATCCCGATCTCATCGTCGTGGGCCAACGCCTCACCATTCCCGCGACGGCGATGCCCAGCATTTGACCCATGTGCCTCAATCTCCCCATCTGATATCTTCCTCATCTGATGCAAACACCTCGCTTGAACTCCCGACGATTCCGCACCTCTGGGGTCGTGGCGTTGATTGCGGCGATTGCCACGATCAGCGGCGGTTGTGTCACCAGTGGTACCGCCGCCAATCCGCTGGGGAGCGACTGCACATCTCCTCCTCGCGTCGCCGCCGGTGCCAGCCTGGCGTTCTGTTCGCTCGCCGGACTCGATCTGTCGGCCCTGAACCTCACCGACGTCGACCTTCGTGGCGCCAATCTCTCCGGCGCCAACCTGACGGGCGCCAACCTGACCAATGCCAACCTCGAAGGCGCCAACCTCACCAATGCCAACCTGACCAACGCCAACCTGGCTGGCGCCATCCTCAGCGGTGCGATTCTGCTGGGAGCGCTGTTCATCGGCGCCTCCATGGCGGGCATCCAGATCGATTTCGGACACGTCTGGAACCCGAATGGTTCCTACGGATCGGGTGGGGGCGGTTCGGTCGGCGGCGGCGGGACGTGCACGAGCGCGCCGTACTGTTCCGGTTACAACGAGGCGACCTCGTTTCGCGGGGAAAGCATCTGCGACCCGATCAACCCAATTCTCGGCTTCCAGTTCCACTTCACTGCCGCTCAGCTCGAGGCAGCCAGCCAGCGAAGTGCCGTGACCGACGCGCAGACCTCATTCGCTGGAGCCACAATTTCGGGCAGCAGCCTCCTGAACCTTCGAGGCCTGAACATGTCCACGGCCGACTTCACGGGTGCGACGATTTCCGGACAGGCGGTGGTGTGTAAGTCAATGGCCCATGGCCGATACGACGGCGCGACCTTTGACAGCACACCGTTCGTCAATACCGACGCCACCGATGCCCATTTCCAGGGAGCAACGTTCAAGGGCCTCGAGTCCAACGAACTCTGCTCGGTCGACTTCTCACGATCTGACATGCGCAACGCCCTCTTCCTCGACTACACCGACGCCGTCTGCACCGACGTTGGCCCACCATTCCCGGAACGGTGGTCAGTCACCTTCGATGATGCCGACCTGTCGGGTGCCATCTTCGGCAACGCGATACCGGCACTGAACTCGTACGACATCGTCCGGTTCGGAATTGCGGACACCACCGGACCGAGCT
>JBBRSC010000056.1:0-14666 GCA_038245795.1 Acidimicrobiales bacterium | reverse complement strand
GATGGGGGTCCCGACGATGGTCAATGAACCCGGAGGGTTCGAAACTGGACCGGAACCCGGAGGGTTCGAAACTGGACCGGAACCCGGAGGGTTCGAAACAGGACCGATCATGCGAGCGTGATCCGGTCGCCGACGAGGATCCCCCATCGGTCGAACTGGCCCGCTTCCGCCTCGACGGCCATCGACACGCCCCATCGCGGTCGGGTGATCCGCCACGGCTTGAGCGTGTCGATAGCGATGACCGCTCCAGATCGATCACAAAAGAGCACGTCGATCGGCATCCGCATGCCAACGGTGTGAACGGAGCCGGTTCTGGGGAGCACCAGTGCTCCTGCAAACGAGGTCCGTCCCAAGAGTCCTTGGCGTCGCTCACTCCATGTCGATGCGATGAACGCACTGGCGATCACCCGGTCGTCGATCATCAACCAGTGCCCGTCGGGATGCTGTCCGCCCACGCCACCTCCAGTTGTCCAATGTTCTGCTCGGCCGAGATGCGCTCCCGATCGAGATTCCTCACGGTTCGATCACACGTTGAATCGGAATTCCATGACGTCCCCATCCTGCACCACGTACTCCTTGCCCTCGACGCGCAACGTGCCCGCATCTCGCGCTTTCGACCAGGAACCAGCGGCCAGGAGTTCCTCCCACCCAATGCATTCGGCGCGGATGAATCCCCGCTCGAAGTCGGTGTGGATCACCGCCGCAGCTTCTGGCGCTTTGGCTCCCGCTCGAAAGGTCCAAGCGCGCGTCTCTTTCTCTCCGGTGGTGAGATAGGTCCGCAGTCCGAGCTGGTGATACGCAATTCGCAGGAAGCGTGACAACGCGCCGTCGCCGAGCCCGAGTGCTTCGAGCATTTCCGTTCGTTCGTCCACATCGAGCAGCACCGCTTCGGCCTCGAGTTGAACGCAGGCGGCGATCACCTCGGCGCCGCCGCCGAGGGCGGCGGCAACCGGCGCCGCGATGGACTCGCCGTGCTCGATCTGGGCTTCATCGATGTTCACAACGGCCATGGCAACTTTGTTCGTGAGCAGGAACCACGGCTGGAGCAGCGCCCGCTGCTCGGAATTGAGATTCGAACGGTACAGAGGGATGCCCGCTTGGAGCGCCACCAGGGCGCTGTCCATGGCGGCCACTTCGTCCGCCAGCGTCTTGTCGGCGCGCGCAGCCTTGCGCCGCTTCTCGACCTGACGCTCGAGCGTGTCTACGTCGGCGAAGATCAGCTCGATCTCCAACGTTTCGAGTTGCTCGATCGGATCGTGTGAACCCGGTACGTCGTCGTCTTCGAACGCGCGGAGCACGAAGACGATGGCGTCGACTTCGCGGATGTGGGAGAGGAATCGATTGCCCAGTCCTTCACCCTGCGCGGCGCCCTTCACCAGTCCGGCAATGTCGACAAATTGCACCGATGCCGGAATGATCGTCTTGGTCCCCGACATCTCGGCCAGCGGAGCGAGCCTCAGGTCAGGCACCTTGGCAACCCCGACATTGGGGTCGACGGTCGCGAACGCGTACGGCGCAGCAAGTGCACCCCCACCTGCGAGCGCGTTGTAGAGCGATGACTTACCTGCGTTGGGAAGACCGACGAATCCGAAGCGTTCCATGCGCCGCGCACGCTAGCGGCCCCAGTGGCAGCGACTCTCACTGACCGGGATAGGCATTGGCGGCCGATGCAGCGGCTCCCGGGCGGGCCATCGCCGGGGCGTGCAGCGTGTGACTCTGGAGGTATTCGGACAGACCCGCCAGTCCGAACTCTCGTCCGAATCCCGACTGCTTCACCCCTCCGAACGGCGCCCTCAAGCTCATCCCGGCCCGGTTGTGACAGTTGATGAACGTCATGCCGGCGTCAATTGCCCGGGCCACCTCGAAGGCGCGGTCCTCATCGTCACACCACACCGACGATCCCAGACCAAGTTCGGAATCGTTGGCCATCAGCATCGCCTCGTCCAGCGAGTCGTAGGCGACAACGGGAACAGTGGGGCCGAATTGCTCGCGTTGAACGATGGGCGACGAGTGCTCAACGGCTGACACGAGGGTTGGTCGGAGGTACCAGCCGACGGTGATGTCGACCCCGGGTGCGACCTTGCCCAAGGGATGGACGACTGCGCCCCGCGCGACCGCGTCTGTCACGAGCTCCTCGACGATCAATCGCTGGTGCGATGACGCCATCGGGCCGATCGTGACCTGGGGATCGAGTGGATCGCCCATGATCAACAGGTCGGCGGCGACACTGACATATCGGTCGATGAACTCCTCCAGACGGCGGCGGGCCACATAGATCCGTTTCGCCGCCATGCAGACCTGGCCGGAGGTGAGAAACGTTCCAAAAATGAGCCGCTGCATCATGGCGTCACTGAACTCCAGATCCTCGAGCAGCACCGCAGGGTCGTTGCCTCCCAATTCCAGAACTAGGGGCGTGATGGTCGCAGCTGCGGCGCGGCTGACTGCCACAGCGGTGACGCCGCCGCCGGTGAAGGCGACCTTGCGGACAAGCTCGTGCGCCACGAGCGCTTCACCGACATCCGGTCCGCCGTGCACGACGGAAAGCACCCCTGGCGGAAGGTGGTCAGCGACGAGTTGCAGCGCCGCAGTGACCGCCAGCGGTGCGATGGGCGACGGCTTCACAATGATCGTGTTCCCGCAGACGAGGGCGGGCGCCACTTTGAGAATGGACAGAATGAGCGGCGCGTTCCAAGGGACGATTGCCGTCACGACACCGTAAGGAATCCGCGTCACGACCATCCGTCCAGCATCGTCAACGATCACATCATCGGTGTGGGCCTGCTCGGCGTGTTCGACGCACCAGCGGAGGCAGGCGGCAGCAAATCCCATCTCCCCCCGGCAGTCCCCCACAACCTTTCCCAATTCGCGCGCCAGCAGTGGACCCAACTCATCCGCACTTGCCGCAACCGAATCGGCGGCTGCCAACAGCAGCTCGCACCGCTCCGGGAGCGGCACCAATCGCCACTCCTGAAACGCAGCATGGGCGGCCTCGACGGCGACGGTCGCACCCTCGACGTCCACCTGCTCGACGCGACCAACGAGTTCAGCGACATTGGCCGGATTGACCCGTTCGATCCAACCGCCACCACCGACGGGTCCACCGTCCGAGAACGAGGACAGCTCGACGAGAGGGTGCTCGGGAAGCAACGACATGACGCGCGACTGTAGGAGACGTCTCGTCACCAACCGCAACGACGGCACACCTCGACGCAGGAGCAACAGAACGGACCGCGCCAGACTGTGCGCATGGCGGGCACAGACCTGGCGCCGGAGGCGTTCACTCCTCAGCAACGCCGACTGGCGATCGGGCTCGTTGCCATGGTCACGATCCTCGCCACGGAGAACCTGTCGGTGGCCACCATTCTGCCGGTCGTCGAGCGCGACCTCGGTGACCTCCGGCTGTACGGGTGGGTCGGCGCCGGGTTCACCCTGGCGCAGTTGGTCGGGGTCGTCATCGGGGGACGATGGAGCGACCGGGTCAACCCGGTCGTACCGATGCACGTCGGGATCGCCTGCTTTGTTGCCGGGCTGGTCGCAGCAACAGCAGCGCCGACCATGACGGTACTGGTCGCAGCGCGAGTTCTCCAGGGCCTCGGCGCGGGAATTGCACCGTCGACGGCCTATGTGTGCATCGGGCGCGGTTACCGAGAACTCCAACGCCCGAAGATGTTCGCGCTGCTGTCGACGGCCTGGATCGTTCCGTCGTTGGGCGGGCCAGCGCTCGCATCGATTGTCGCCGAACACGCGGGCTGGCGCTGGGTATTCGCCGGGTTGCTGCCGTTCACGGTTCTGGCGTCGCTCGCCGTGTTCGGACCGGTTCGCTCGCTCGGCGACCCGCCGGCCGTCGGTCAGACCGACAGCGAACCAACCACGGCACTCGCATTCGTACTCGCCGTCGGGGCTGGCCTGGTGCTCGCTGGTCTGGGCGCACGGTCGCCCGCATGGGGAGCTGCAGCGGTGATCGCCGGGTTAGCCGTCGGCGTTCCGGCGTTCCGACGTCTCACACCGAAAGGCACGTTGAGCGCAGCGCCGGGGATGCCAGCCGCGTGTGCTGTGAAGGGTCTGCTCACGTTCGCCTTCTTCAGCGCCGACTTCTACCTGTCGCTCGCCCTCGTCAACGGTCGCGGACGTTCCACCTTCTACGCCGGAACGGTGCTCATGGTCAGCTCGTTCACGTGGACTGGCGCCGCGTGGATCCAGACACGCCTCGTTGCACCCTGGGGGTATCGCCGGCTCGTCATGATCGGTCTCGTGTGCGTGGCATGCGGTGTTGGCATCACCTCGACAATCCTGTGGGAATCGATGCCGGTATGGATGGCGTTCATCGGTGCGGCCGTGGCTGGATTCGGCATCGGTTTCAGTTACAGCCCGCTCAGCCAGGTAGTGCTGGTCGATGCCGACGACGATTCGTACGGCATCGCGACCTCGGCGGTCCAGCTCTGCGATGTGCTCGGAGTTTCGCTCGGCGTTGGGATGGGGGGTGCCGTTGTGGCGGCCGGGGACCGCATGGGCTGGTCGACGACCTCAACCATCGGGATCATCTGGACCACCTCAATCGCGGTGGCGCTCCTGGCGCTCTTCCCGGCATGGCGGCTTCGATCGTCAGTGCGGTTCACAGCACTCTGACGTCAGATCGTCGAGACGGGTACGGTGTCGCCATGACGACCGGCAGCAAGCGCTCCGACGCCAGAGATCTTGCCCTCGCGGCACTCGGTCAGGCGGTCTACCTGCTCGATCGTGGCCTCGCCCCGAGCCAGAAGATCCGCGCATTTCGGACTGCGATCGACACGGTGTCCGCCCTCACCGCCGATGAGATCCTCGATCGAGTCAACAATCACTCACTGACCGACCTTCCGTCGATCGGACCATCCACCGCCAAGGTCATCACCGCCGCTGTCCTCGGTGAGCCGAACGACTATCTCGAGGACCTCGATCGCTCGACCCGCCAGGTGGCGACGGTCGGAACGTCGCTTCGGGAGGCATTGCGGGGCGACCTCCACTGCCACACGACCTGGTCTGATGGTGGTGCGACAATCCTCGACATGGCGACGGCCGCGATATCGCTCGGTCACGACTACATCGCCATCACCGACCACAGCCCTCGGCTCACCATCGCCCACGGGTTGTCGCCGGAGCGTCTGTCGAACCAGCTCGATGACATCGCCGTGCTCAACAACGAGCTCGCTCCCTTCCGGATCCTGACCGGTGCCGAGGTGGACATCCTGATTGACGGTTCACTCGATCTTCCCGAGGAGATCCTCGCCCGCCTCGACATCGTGGTGGCGTCGGTGCATTCGAAGCTGTCGATGCCCGAAGTCGAGATGACGAGGCGGCTGGTGCTCGCCGCGGCCAGCCCGCACGTCGATATTCTCGGCCACTGCACCGGGCGGAAGATCATGGGAACGGGCCGTGCCCCATCGCGATTCGATCCTGATCTCGTGTTCGCTGCCTGTACACAGTTCGGCACGGCGATCGAGGTGAACTGTCGGCCCGAACGCCAGGACCCTCCCGTCGAGCTCCTTGAACAGGCGGTCGACTGGGGCTGTCTGCTCTCGATCTACACCGACGCCCATGCGCCCGGTCAACTCGAATGGCAACCATCCGGATGCGACAAGGTGGCGGGTCTCGGCGTCGAGACCGACCGCGTCATCAATACATGGACGGCGGACGAACTCAGGTCATGGACCACATCACGACTGGTCGGGAGCTGAGCACTATGGCGTGGTCACCCTGCTCCTCCATGCCCGCTCAGATTCTCTGACCCGCTGCTCCCGCACTTCGATCAGGTCCGCGACGTCAATGTCGGCCCTCGTCGGATGTTCACGCACGACCGCACGGGGGAACAAGCGTCGATCCGCCACGCTCGACACTTCGGCTGCGAGCAGAAAGAACTGCGCCTGCAAGTAGATCCACGACAGCAGCCCGATGACCACTGCGAACAACCCATAGGTGCGGCTGGCGTTTGCCACGATGCGCGAGACATAGACCGACCCGATCAGTTGCAACATCGTCCACGAGATTCCCCCGAACAGGGCGCCCCACCGAGTCACCCGCCAGCCCAACTTCTCGTGAACGAGGACCTCGAACAACATCGTAATGAGCGCCGCATTCAACATGAACGTCCCGAGCACCAGCAACAGTCGACCGAACAGTCCACCGAATCCGATCCACGCTGCGATCGAGCCCAACGCGGTGGTTGCCAGGATCGATGTCCCGAAGACCAGGAGGGTGACGAGGCCGCGCGCCTTACGGATCCAGAAGTTCTGTCGTTGTAACACCGGCACGATGAACACCGTGTTCAAGGCCTCCTGGGCGATTCCGGTCGCCCCGATTCCTGCATAAAGGGCCACCAACAACCCGATTGCGATCGTGGCGGCGCCTCCGGTGCGAGCGGTGACAGCACCGGCGATCTGATCGCCGATGACGGGGAAGCGTGACACCGCGGAGTTCACGAGTCGTTCCTGGAGACTCGTATTGCCCTCCAACACGATTCCCAAGATCGTCACCAGCACGAGCAGCAGCGGAAACAACGAGAAGAACGTGTAGTACGACAGCAGCGCCGCGAACTGCCCGCCCCGGTCATCACCGAATTTCTTGATCACCGCGAACCCAAAGGCGATTGGCCCGATCCGTCGCTGAAACTCGTCGATCCAGTCGACGGTTCGATTGATCAGATTGTCGGGCCTGATCGGAAGTTCCTGACCCGGATTTCCTGCGAGGTCGGACACGCCGGTACTCTAGGAGACTTATGTCGAAGCGAACGCAGAAGAAACGGGCGAACGCTCGCCGCAAGAAGGCCAACCACGGGCGCAAGCCCAACGCTGGACGCAACAGCTGACGCTGGATCAATCGTGTTGATCTTCGACGGCGACTGTGTGTTCTGCACCACGTCGGCGAAGCGGGCCGAGGCCCTCCTGCCGCTTGGAACACCCGTTGTGCCCTGGCAGTCGTTTCCGGACCTGTCGATCATCGGGCTGACCGAGAGCGATGTCACCGCAAAGGTCTGGTGGATCGGTACCGACGGTCGTCCCGAGGGCGGTCACCGAGCGGTCGGTCGGTGCATCCAGGCCATGCGACCCTGGTGGTCACCCATCGGGGGGCTGCTCCTCATACCGCCGGTCTCCTGGAGCGCTGCGCCGGCCTACGCGTGGGTAGCGCGGCACCGTCACCAGATGCCGGGGGCGACAAACGCCTGCCGGCCGGATCTCGGCCCGGTTGCAGCTCCCGACTCCACTCAGCCGACCGGCTCCCGGACCGTGTAGATCAGCGGCCAACTGACCAGGGTCGTCGCACCCTTCAGCAGGATATTCGCCCCGATGATCGCCCACGCCGTGGCGGACGAAACGTCGCCCCCGAACGCAATGAGCACGAAGACCACCGAATCGACGGGAATCGACACGGCGTTCGATGCGAAGACGCGGGCCCATTGTCGTCGATGACCGAACCGTGAGACCACAGCCGAATAGATCTCGGTATCGATGAACTCGGCGATGAGCTGGGCGATGATCGATGCCACGACGATGCGCCAGGTGGACGCGAGAACCTGTCCGAATTCTGATTGTGCTCCGACGTCGAGATCCGGGGGGAGTCTCGCGGCCACCACCAGCATGGCGGCCATCAGCAAGTTGAGCGCGCCGGTTCCGAGGATGGTCACTCTCGCGGCGTGGCGACCACCGACCTTGTGGATCACGTCCCGGAGTGTGAACGTGAGCGGGTACATCAGCGTTCCGGCATCGATGGAGAAGCCAACGATCCGGACGATCCGCACCGACATGACGTTGGACATCAACGACGCTGCCACATAGGCCATCACCGCCAAGAGCAGCATGGTGGAGGACGCCCCGGTGATGGCTGGCCCGTCACGGTCGCCGGGCAACCGCACTGGAGCGACCGGTTCTCGTGTCTTCGCTGGTCCGTTCACCTCCAGAGTGTGTCCCACCAGACGTCGATGACGACAGCTCTGGTTTCGCGGATGACATCTCGGCCGGTGCGCTGGGCAACATGCGGGGGGAGTTGACTGTTGTCGATGACAACAACTGATACGTGCGTTGTGTGGTTCCGGCGTGACCTGCGTCTCGCCGACAATCCGGCCTGGGCAGCGAGCGCCGAATTCTCACAGGTGACCGCGCTCTATGTTCTCGACCCGCGCCTCTTCACGCCGGACGCTGCGTTCCGTTGCGACCAGCTCCTCGCCCACCTTCGAGCCTTGAACGGCCAATTGTCAGACCGGGGCGGTCGCCTACGAATCGAGTTAGGAGATCCAGCTGTTGCTGTTCCTCGCGTCGCCGCGGAGATGGGAGCGACGGTAGTCCTGGCAAATGCCGATGCCACTCCGTTCTCCCGCCGACGGGACACCGCGGTCAACCGAGCCCTGGGCGACATCGAGCTGCGCACATGGTGGGGCACCATGGTCCATCATCCGGGCGCTGTGACCACCAAGGCGGGCACGATCTCGCTCGTGTTCACACCCTTTTCCCGGACATGGTCGGCGACACCCTGGGCAGTGTGGCCAGAAGGCGACGGGGCGAATCAGATTGCGGACACGGCTGGCGATGAGCTTCCGCACGGCAACCCGGCGTTCCAGACGGGTGGAGAGTCCGCAGCCCTCGAGCGACTCGATCGTTGGCTCGAGAACGTCGACGACTATCAACAGACCCGCGACACCCCGAGCATCGATGGCACATCGGGACTGTCGGCCGACCTCCGGTTCGGGACCTTGTCGCCGCGGAGAATCGTCGAGGACGTCGGCTCCTCCACGCTGGGGCGTGCGGGCTTCGTACGACAGTTGGCGTGGCGAGACTGGTACGCGCACCTGATGTGGGAGCGACCAGAACTGGTGCGGCATTCCTTGAAGCCAGCCTTCGACCTCATCGTGTGGCGGGATGATCCGGCCGGACTCGAGGCCTGGCAACTTGGACAGACCGGATATCCGATCGTGGATGCTGGAATGCGACAGTTGGCTGCGACTGGGTGGATGCACAACCGGGTTCGGATGATCGTGGCGTCGTTCCTTGTCAAGGATCTCTTGATCGACTGGCGCCATGGCGAGCGCTGGTTTCGACACCTGCTCGTTGACTTCGATGTGACGCAGAACGTCGGGAACTGGCAGTGGGCGGCGGGCACCGGTCCGGATGCCGCACCCTATTTCCGGATTTTCAATCCGATCACCCAGTCAAAGAAATTCGACGCTCGTGGGGACTACATCCGGAGATGGGTGCCGGAACTCGTTGGGATGCCGACAGCGGGGATACATGCGCCGTGGCTGTTGCCGCCGCTGGAACTGGCTCAACTGGGCGTCTCTCTCGGCGACACCTATCCACATCCGATCGTCGACCACGCCGAAGCGCGGGTGCGGACCCTCGAGGCCTACGCGCTCGCGAAGGAGCAGGCCGTTACGTAGGTCAGCGAATCATTCGAGATCACAGGGGAGGTCTCCCCCCTTGATTCATCTCGTGACGCTCGACACAAGCCTCTGAACTCACCTAGTGTCATTTGATGCGTTTCCATCAGCCAGGGGGATCTATGTCTCGAACCCGTTCCATCCACATGGCGGTCGCCGGTTTCGTGGTGTTCGCCACGATTGCAGCCGGGTGCACCACCAACCCACCAGCCGCTGGAAATCAATTCATCTATAAAGCGGTCGCCGTCACTGCGGTCACCACGCCGGGCGACTGGCCCATCACATTCTGGGACAGCGATTCCGCCGAGGAGCCGTATCTCGTGCACCTCGCACTGCGGATCAAGCTCAACGCACCGATCGCCATCAGCCTGGACGCTTCGTCGTCGTATTCGAACGGCGGCCAGTACATCTGCAAGATCAACCAGGGCGAGACCTGCCCGGGGCTTCCGAACGACGGGCCGGTCTTCAGCGGCCTCAAGACGCCCGACCTGATGGACCTCGCGACCGGCGCACCCTTTGAGCTCGTGGGCTCCGTGGACTTTCTCTACGAGCGAGACGCTCTGATCCCCATTGGGATCATCGGACTGCTGCAGGGTGTGGCGCAGGTCGCCAACGCAGCCCTGCCGACCATCCTCGGCCCAGGTGGCATCCCGTCTGACGCGGAGGGAATCATTGCGTTCCTGGGACAGCTCCTCCCGGGCATCGTCACCACCATCGTCGGCGCTGTCGGGTCGGTGCTGGGCAACCTCGCCGGGGCCGACGAGCTGTTGGGCATCTCGCCGATGTTCTTCATTTCGGTCGGTGGATCGCTCGCATCGATCATTCGTGGAGTGCTGCCGTCGCTGCTCAACCTGGTCACTCTGGCGCTGGCTCAACAGAACCCGAACCCATTCCCGAATGGGCTGCCCCTCTCGATCGGCGTGGTGGGCGATGGCCCGACCGTTCGGTACGGCAGCGCCACCGAGGCACCATTCCGGGTCTACGACGTTCGCTACGGCTGGGACATCCTGAGCTGAGCCTCCGGCTGGAGGAACTCGGAATCGCAGGTGAAGCCGATGCCTGGAACGGCATCGGCTTCGTCGCGTGCGAAGCATCGTCCGACCTCGAAGATGCCGGACCGACTCGATTTGTGCTGGACAACGCAACCCTGCTGATCCGCACCTCTGGCGGCCACGCGAGTCGTACGCCACATGGCGCGGGATTCTGGTTCGGCGTGAGGGGACCGGAGATGCCCCTCGGGTTGGCGAACATCGACGGCATTGCGATCCGCCAGTGCGAGCAGTCCGGGTACCGACCAGAACCGGTGGTGGCTCATCCGAATGGGATCTCGCGTCTCGATCATGTCGTGGTCGCAACTCCCGACGTCGATCGGACCATCCAGTCGTTCGCCGCGGTGGGGTGGGAGCTTCGACGTCAGCGACCCACGGCGATCGATGGGGCCCCAGCAACGCAATCGTTCTTCTGGGCCGGCGACGTCATTCTCGAAGTGGTCGGGCCCGACGCAGTGAGCGGCGATGGCCCCGCAACGATCTGGGGGTTGGCGTTCGTCAGCGCAGACATCGATGCCACCTGCACATGGCTTGGACCGCTCCGTTGCCGTCCACCAAGCGAGGCCGTTCAGGGCCGACGACGCATTGCGACGCTACTCACGGGGGATCTGGGCATCCTCACACGGGTCGCCGTGATGTCTCCCCATCACCCGACACCTCGCACACTCGGCGTCAACCAAACGTCGATCTCTCCACTGTCGTCTTCCTGACAGCACGTTCGGGTACTTGCCGTATCGCCACTGCCACGTCGGGCGGATGTGGGCAACGTGGAGGGACCCCTCTGACTCACACCAGAACGCGGCGCGTCATCGCCAGTATCGCTGGAGCAGCAACCTTGGCCGTTGTCGCACGGTGAGGCCCGCTGGCTCACCCCTGGAAAATTGGGCAGATCGGCCTAGCCGGAGGCGTTGTCCAAAAAGCTACCCGTGGGTAACATAGAGACATGTCTGACTATCGCGCTCCCGTCAAAGACGCCCTCTTCACGATCCGACACATCGGCATGATCGAGGAACTCTCCAAGTCCGAGCGCTACGGCCACGCAGATCTGGAAACGACCACCACGGTGATGGAGGAGTACGGCCGCTTCATGCAGGAGGTCTTCGCGCCACTCAACGCGAGCGGCGACCGGGAAGGCCTGAAGTGGTCCCCCGAGGGAGTGACCACCCCCGCCGGATTCATTGAGGCGTACGCCAAATTCGTCGAGGCTGGCTGGCAGGGTCTGAACGCCGACACCGAATACGGCGGAGCAGGGTTCCCCGAGTCTGTGTTCATCCCGGCCCTCGAGTTCATGACGGCCGCCAACGGCGCACTCACCATGTGCCCTGGTCTCACCACGGGAGCCATTGAGTGCCTGCAGATGTGGGGAACAGAGGCGCAGAAGGAGATCTACCTTCGGAAGCTGGTCACGGGCGAATGGACCGGCACCATGAACCTCACTGAGCCACAGGCCGGTTCCGACGTGGGCCTCGCCACCACCAAGGCCGAACCACAAGGCGACGGCACCTACAAGATCTCGGGCACCAAGATCTACATCAGCTTCGGCGAGCACGACATGGCCACCAATATCATCCACCTCGTGTTGGCTCGCACGCCTGGGGCTCCTCCCGGAACCAAGGGCATCTCGTTGTTCATCGTGCCGAAGTTCATGGTGAACGATGACGGATCGCTCGGCGCGCGCAACGACGTGAACTGCATCTCCATCGAGCACAAGATGGGCATCCACGCGTCGCCGACGTGTGTGATGTCCTACGGCGACGATGGCGGAGCCATCGGCTTCCTCGTCGGCGAGGAGAACCAAGGCATGCGCGCCATGTTCACCATGATGAACTCCGCCCGTCTCGCCGTTGGCGTGCAAGGGGTGGCGTTGGGGGATGCGGCATACCAGAAGGCCTTGCAGTACTCGACCGAGCGCAAGCAAGGACGCGAACTCGGCGCAGCCAGTAAGGAAGCGGCGCCGATCATCGTGCACCCAGACGTCCGTCGGATGTTGCTGTGGATGCGCAGCCACATCGAGGCAATGCGTGCGCTCATCGTCTACAACGCCGCCGCCATCGACTTCTCCCGGAGCTCCACCGGCGAAGACGCCGAGCGCTGGGAAGAGATCGCTGAGCTCCTCACCCCGATCTCGAAGGCCTGGTGCACCGACATCGGACTCGAGGTCACCTCGCTGGCCATCCAGATCTACGGCGGCATGGGCTACGTCGAGGAATCTGGCGTCGCCCAGCACTTCCGCGACGCTCGAATCGCACCCATCTACGAAGGCACGAACGGGATCCAGGCGATGGACCTCGTCGGACGCAAGTTGCCGCTCCGCATGGGCGGTGTCATTGGTGATTTCGTGGCTCAGATGCGGTCGTTCGGCGATGAGCTCGACGCCGGTGGCGATCAGTTCACCAGCATCCGATCGAACCTGTTGGCATCGATCGACGTCCTCGAGGGCGTCACTAAATGGATCTTTGACCATGGGCTCGGCGACCCCAAGGAAGCGTTGGCTGGCGCCACGCCCTACCTGCGAATCATGGGCACGGTCGTCGGTGGGTACATGAGCGCTCGCTTGGCGCTGGCGGCGCACCGGGAGATCGAGACGGGCAACCCCGATGTCGACTATCTCCACGCCAAGATCACGACCGCCCGGTTCTACGCCGAGCAGATCCTGCCGACCGCGGCGGGATACGTGGCGCAGGTTCAGGCTGGATCGTCCGTGCTCTACGAAGTCGATGCCGAGCACCTTGCCAGCGTGTGACTCGGCCATCTGTTGGAGCACCGGGCATGCCGTAGGCTCACCCGGTGCTTGACCACGTCTTCACTGATGCCATCGGGGCCCTCCGTGATGCTCTGGAGAAGGCGATGCTTGAACGCCAAGCGTTCGAGGAGCGATTTCAGACCGATGTACTCCTCGGAGACCTGACCTGGGAGACATCGTATTCCTTGCCCGGCGAAGGCATCCCGCCGCGGGTCCGGTGCGACATCACCCTCGAATGGCCAACGTGGTCGCAGACGTCGTACCGCTCCTGGTACATCGAAGAGGAGGTCTCCGAACCGCCTCACATCGACATCGAAGTGGTGTTGCGAATCCAGCGCCTGGTGCATGCCGCCGACCCCAAGGTGATCCTTGCGACGTTGCCCACCGAGAGTCCGGTGATCGGTACCGAGACACTCGTCCGTTCCGGGCCCACGCTCGAAGCGACCTTCTCGAGTGACCTCGACGAGGTGGAGCACGCCATCGAGGTGAGCTACGAGGGCTCCTACGAACTCGACGAGGCAACGCTGGCTGATGGATCGATTCTCGATCTGCATTTCTCGGCGATGGGCGGATGGATCAGTTCTGTGCTCGTCCGACTCGGCGACGTGAAGCTCGAATTCTGTCCATCCACCGAGACCGAAGACAATGCCGGCTGAAGTTTCCGAGGTCTGTCTGATCCTCGATCGCTTCGACTCGGTCGCGGTGGTCACGCTCAATCGACCAGCGAGCAGGAACGCACTCAACGCCGAGCTTCGACGAGCGATCTGGTCCGACATGGGCGAGCTCAACGACGATGCATCGGTCTCCGCGATCATCCTGACCGGAGCTGATCCGGCGTTCTGCGCGGGGTTGGACCTCAAGGAGCTGGGAGCATCAGGCGATTCGGTGTCCGGGCGCGACGGCCTCGAGTTCTCGGGTGGAGCGCGACCCTTCCCGAGCATGACGAAGCCCGTTATCGGCGCCATCAACGGCGTGGCGATCACAGGTGGTTTCGAGTTGGCGTTGGCGTGTGATTTTCTCGTTGCATCCACCGAGGCGCGCTTTGCTGACACCCATGCACGTATCGGCATTCAGCCCGGCTGGGGGTTGACCGTCGAGCTGGTTCGCGCCATTGGGATCCGCCGGGCGAAGGAGATGTCGGCGACCGGCAACTTCGTCGATGCCCGGACCGCCGTGGCGTGGGGCCTCGTCAACCATGTCGTGCCCCATGATGAGCTGATGGCTCATGCCCTGAAGCTGGCAGCCGACGTGGCATCCAACGATGCGGCCGGCGTGCGACGCATCCTTCGCACCTACGACGAAGGCGCCGACATGACTGGCGATGAAGCACTGGCACTCGAAGGTCGGGTCAGCGCTGAGTGGATCACGGCAGTGTCGGGCGAGGACGTGGAAGCACGCCGCCGCGCCGTGACCGAACGCGGCCGAAGCCAGATCTGACGCTCCTCGAGGCGGACACTATGTCGTGCGCTCATCG
>JBBRSC010000055.1:0-14750 GCA_038245795.1 Acidimicrobiales bacterium | reverse complement strand
TCTCGTTCCTCATGCAGCCCGGCAGTTCGACCACGGTCGCCACCACGTGCGATACCCGTACCGACCCGACGTGTCCGAGCATCTACGGCAAGAACTGGATGTCGATCTACGCCAACGCCACCTCGGCGCTGGGCTTCGGCAACTTCTTCCTGGCCAAAATCGGCCCCGAACACGCCGGCAAGACGTTGAAAATCACCCTCTTCGATCCGGGTGAAGGTGGACAAGCCATCCGGATACTCGATCCCGCCGGCGGATTCGCGACCTTCGTGGCGAGAGACATGGGCAATGACGGCGCCACTCCCGGCACCGCGCTCGCTGCGAGCACCACGCTCGACGTGACCGGCCAGAAATACAACGGCAAGTACGTGGAGCTGACCATCGACCTCCCCGCGGGCTACGACGTCAATGCGTCGTATCTGGCGGCCGGTTGGTGGTGGAAGGTCCAGTATGCGTTCGCCAGCGCGAGCGTGACCGATCGCACCACCTGGGGTGTCCGAGTCATCGGCGACCCTGTCCACCTGACTGGTTGAACCAACCCACCCTCTAGTCTGGGGGCGTGTCCAACTTCGTCGATCAGTCAGCCATCTGTGTACGTGGTGGCGACGGCGGTGCGGGCTGCGTTGCCTTCCGCCGTGAAGCCCATACGCCCAAGGGTGGCGCCGATGGTGGCGATGGTGGCGATGGTGGCGACGTGTGGTTCGTCGCATCGCACAACGCGGCATCGCTGCTGGCATACCGCGATCATCCGCATCGAACTGCTGAATCGGGCGTGCATGGCCAAGGCAAAGGTAAGCACGGCGCCTCGGGCGATGACATCGAGGTGCCCGTTCCCGTGGGAACCGTCGTCAAGGATCGCGACGGCTCCGTGCTGGCGGACCTTGTTCGGCATGGGGACCGATGGTTGGCCTCGGCCGGGGGAACCGGAGGGAAGGGCAACGCCCGCTTCCAGTCGAACCGGCGGCGTGTCCCGACCTTCGCTGAGCAGGGCGAATCCATCGAGGAGCGTTGGCTGACCCTGGAGCTCAAACTCATGGCCGACGTGGCCCTGGTTGGCTACCCGAACGTAGGAAAGTCGACCCTGATCTCACGCATCTCCGCAGCCCGCCCCAAGATCGCCGACTATCCCTTCACCACGTTGGAACCGCAGCTCGGGGTGGTACGGATGCCCGACGGGTTCGAAATGGTGGTGGCGGACATTCCCGGCCTGATCGAGGGCGCTGCCGAGGGCCGAGGGCTGGGTCATCAGTTTCTGCGTCATATCGAGCGGGCGCGGGTCCTCGTGATCCTCCTCGATGTCGCCATGGTTGACGAGACACCCCCCGATGTCCAGATGTCGGTGTTGCTGGCCGAACTCGAGCAGTACCAGCCTGATCTGTTGGATCGTCACCGCATTGTGATGTTGTCGAGGACCGACCTCGTGTCTGCGGACTCGATAGCAGCCATGGTCGACGCCGTCCGTGCGGTGTCGATTGGCATCGGAACGGAACCAGCCCGAGACGAGTTCGACGATGAACCCGAGCAGCTGCAGGTGCACGTGATCTCCGCCGTGACGGGCGCAGGGCTGCCGCAGCTCCTCGGGGCGATGGCCGCGGCGGTTGCGGCTGCTCGTGAGGAGGAGCGCCCACTTGATTCCTACGTTGTGCACCGTCCAACTCCTGAGGGGATCTCGGTGGTCCGGGAAATGGATGGCTCGTTCACGGTGCACGGACGCGAAGCGCAGCGTGCGGTGGCTTTCTCGGACATGACCAACCCCGACGCGCTGGCCGAATCACACAAGCGGCTCGATCGCATTGGCGTGAATCGGGCGCTCGGTCGGGCCGGTGCGCGCAACGGCTCCATCGTGCGGATCGGCGAGTTGGAATTCGAGTTCGAAGGGGGCGACGACCTAGCGGTGGGAAGCGATCGAGGCTGGTCGTGATCGCGGTCGTCAAGGTGGGGTCGTCGTCGTTGACTGACGTCGACGGCAACATTGATGTCGCGGCCATCTCGAAGATCTGCTCAGAGGTCGTGGCGCTTCGTTCCGAAGGCCACCATCTGGTGCTGGTGAGCTCGGGCGCCATCGCCGCCGGGCTGCCGGCGTTGGGGATGACGGCGCGGGACCGCCCTCGCGACTCCCGAACGCTGCAAGCCGTGTCGGCCGTGGGGCAGGCTCGCCTCATGGCGGTCTACCAGCGAGTGCTCGACGACATCGATGGTGGAATCGTGCCTGGACAAGTGCTGCTTGCGCCGACCGATTTCGTGAACCGCCGGCAATACCTCCACGCTCGATCGACGCTCTCTCGGCTTCTGGAGCTCGGGGTGGTCCCCATCGTCAACGAGAACGACGCGGTGGCGGACGACGAGATCCGCTTCGGTGACAACGATCGAATCGCGGCGCTCGTGGCGCAGCTGATCGGGGCAGACGTCCTGGTGCTGCTGACCGACGCTGCGGGGGTTTTCACAGCCGATCCGCGCTTCAACGCGACGGCCTCGTTGATCGAGGAAATCGTCGAGGTCGATCATGAACTCGAGCAGGCGGCTGCCGGGTCGGGCTCGAACCGTGGCAGCGGCGGAATGGCCACCAAGTTGGCAGCAGCCAAGATGGCCGCGTGGTCGGGTGTGAGGACGGTCATTGCGGCAGCGGAACGCCCGAACGTGATCCGCGATGCTGTGGGCGACGTTGGCGGAGTGGGAACCGTCGTACGGGCGCGGGACACGAGGATCGGTGCCCGCAAGATCTGGATCGGGTTCGCGGTGGGCTCGGCTGGCACGATCGTTGTTGACGACGGCGCCCGCAACGCACTGATCTCCCGCGGCAGCTCGCTGCTGGCGGCGGGCATCGTCGAGGTCACCGGTGGGTTCGATGTCGACGATGCTGTGGAGGTTGTTGGTTCCGACGGCTCGGTCTTCGCGAAGGGACTGGTTCGCTGCTCATCGGAGGCCCTCGCTGACCCGCAGCGCGCTGGTGTGGTGATCCACCGCGACGACCTGGTGGTGCTCCCCGGCTGAGCTGCGCTCGGTGACGGAGCTGCGCGGAGTGATGGAGCTGCGCGGAGTGATGGAGCTGCGCTCATCGGCCCAGCCGGATGGGCTATCCGGCAGCGCCGTCAGCTGGCGTGGTTGCTGGTGCTTCGGCGGCAGGCGTCGCAGCGGAGACCGGCGCTTCGACTGCAGCGGCTGGGGCTTCAGGTGAGGTGATCCCCATTTGGCTGCGGATCTGCTCGAGCCGGGCCTGGGCCTCGACGTTCATGGCCGAATGCTCGACCTCGAGCATTTTGGCCTCGACGCCGGAGCCTTCGAGCTCGCTCGTCGCCGATGCCTTGGCGTAACGCTGCTCGATCTTGGCGCGGACCTCGTCGAGGGTGGGGACGTCCTGACCGACGGTCTCGCCCAACGACGCCATCGTGGTGTTGAGCTGCTCCTGCATCTTCGCTTGGTCCAGCTGGGACAGAAGCTTCTGCTTCTCCGACAGCTTCTTCTGGAGCATTGCGCTGTTCTGCGCCACGGCGGCCTTGGCCTGATCCGATGCCTGGGCAGACTGCAACGACAACGCCTTCAGCGACTCGACCTCGGACTCCAGGGCGATCAGACGGTTGGCGAACGACTCCGCGGCCGCCGTCATCTCGGTGGCACGGGCGGCGTCGCCCTTCTTGGAGGCCTCGTCGGCCATCAACACGGCTTGGCGGGCGTTGGTGTTGACCTTCGTGAGATCCTCGAGCTTGGCGTTCAGCTGCATCTCGGTGGTCTTCTGATTGGCAATCACGTTCGCCGCTTGTTCCTTCAGGCGACGATGCTGATCCTGAGCCTCGGTGATGGCCTGCTCGAGCTGGATCTTCGGATCCGCCTTTTCATTGAACGTCGATGAGAGCTTGGCTCCCATGTACTTCCACCACCGCTTGATCGTCTTCAACATCGGGCCAGCCTAGGGGCTGGTGGCCCAGTCGCGGGTGCCACTGTCGCGTCGGGCTGATACGAGTGCACTTCATCGTCTGCTACGAACGACGTCCACTTCCGAAGCGGTTGTCGATGGATCGTCGGAGCGACTCGAAGCCCTCGACCCGCAGCGCGGACACCGCGACGAACAACGTGATGGCCCCCATCACTGTGGAGACCAGAACGTCGAGGAGCGGATGTCTGGCGAGCAGCGTCGACCACAGGATGGAGCGCGTTGCGAGGACCGCCGCCACACTGAACCCGGCGGCCAACAACATGCGGCCGACCGCAGGTGCCATGGAGCGGTCGAGCAGGGTGGGCCAACGTCGGGTCACCGCCGCGATCGACACGACCACGCCGGCGATGTAGGCCACCGAATACGCGAGCCCCAGTCCACCCGGTCCACGGTTGAGGAAGGCCCACGCAGCGATCACGTTGAGGGTGTTCTCGAACAGATTGAGCATGAAGGGCGTACGCGTGTCCTGAAATGCGTAGAACACGCGCTGGCAGTAGAGGTAGATCGAAAAGGCGGGCAGGCCGATCGCCATCATCTGCAAAATTTCAGCGGTGCGAAGCGTCGCGGCGTGATCGAATCGGCCCCGCTCGAGCAGCAGGGTCACGAGCGGTTCGGCCAGAATGACCAGTCCCAATGCGGCCGGGATCATCAACGTGATCAACAGCCCCAGCCCCTCGCGGAACCGCAACGCCAGCCGATCGAGGTCACGGTCGGCGGCCGCGGCGGACAACTCGGGGGTCGTCGACGTCATGATCGACACCGCCAGCAAGCCATGGGGGAGCTGAAAGAAGATGAAGGCGGTCTGATACGCCGTGACCGCGCCATCGCCCAGCGAGGCGGCAAAGGCCAGGATGATCAGCAGCGCGATCTGGTTGCTGGCCACATAGCCGATCGTCCAGCCGGACAGCCGCACGATCTTGGTGAGCACCGGATGGCGCGGCTCGAATCGCCAACGAATGTCGGCACCGCTGTCGCGGACCCCGCGAACGACGAAGAACGCCATGGCCGCCACACCGAGGGTGGTGCCCAACCCGAGCAGGTAGATGGGGCCAGTGTCGCCGGGCATGATTCCGCCACCATCGATCGTCGGCACCAACAGGACCGCCACGATGGTGATCAGGTTGGTGGCGACGGGCGCAAAGGCGGCGACCACATAGTTGCGTCGGGCGTGCAAGATGGCGGTGCCGATGGACGTCACGCCGTAGAAGAGAATCTGGGGGAGGAGTAGATAGAGCAGGGGCTCAGCGACCTGTGTACGAATCGACCCATTCGGGCCACCGGATGAGCCCGGGAACAGATGAACCAACAGAGGAGCCGCCACCACCGCCATCACGGAGATCGCGGCGAGCACGACCAGCCCGACACTGAGGACGACCGATGCACGCTCATCGGCCGAGCGCTGCCCGGACGAACTGTCGTCGTCGGAACGCGGCACGAAGAGCGGGACCAGGGTGGACGACAACACTCCGCCGAGGACGAGTTCGTAGAGGAGATTGGGAGCGGTGTTGGCCAGGTTGTAACCGTCGGAGACGCCACTCTGACCGAGCGCCCACGCCAGCGCAACCACCCGACCCAGCCCGGTGATGCGGCTGAGGGTCGTGCCGACCGCCGGAGCGGCAGACGCACGCAACAGCGAGCGCTGCTCGATGGTCACCCGGTTCCAGCCATGGGGGTATTGGTGACCTCGATCGCCTGACGGAGCGCTTCCATCTCGGTCGTGATCGCCGAGACGTCGCTGCCGACCTGCTCGATGGCACTCTCCGAGGTGCTCGAGACCGACAACTCGATGGAGCGGGTCACGGATTCATCCAGGCGGGCGTTGAGCAGTCGAAGTCGATCACGGGTCGACGAGATGGTGGTGTCCATCCGGTTGGTGGTGGCGATCTGGGACTGCAACGCCGCAATCGTCTCGTCACGGGCAGTACTGGACTCGGTGGGCAGGCCCGTCGTGGCTGGACCGACGTCGGCCAGCTCCCGCTGGATTCCCGCCAGGTCGATCCGCTTGCGGGCCTGGGTGAGGGCGTGGCCAGCGCGGGCGATCTTCCAGCACTCCTCGACACCATCGTTGATCCGCTCGCCGATCTCCGCGAGACGATCGCGCAGCGGTCCGGCATCGGTGGACCTGACCGCGTCGGCGAACTGCGCCCGCGCCTGCACGGCATCCTGCACCATCCGACGCCACGGATCGTCAAGGGTGAACGGATCGATACGTGTCGCCTTCGGTCCCCGCGGGATGGCAGCCGCGATTCGAAGGCCGAGGAACGCCGCCCCGCCGATGATCGCGCCGATGGGTCCGAGCCCGACAAGAATTCCCGCTGCGGCCCCCGCTCCCGTGGCCACGATCGCTGATGGCGACACAATGGCGTGCGCCACCTTCGGCGTGAAGAAGCGGTCACGAAGTGCCAGAGTGGCCATCAGAAGTTGCTCACGACCTGGGCGAACACCTTGTTGATGCTGGCGGCGTCGGTGGCGTTGTACGCCGCGGAGTTCGAGGCTTCGGCGATCTGAGTCAGGGCCGACATGTCGGCGTCGGCCCCGTAGCCGATCGTGAAGATGCGGATCGGCTTGGCGTTCTCGCCGCTCACCCCGGCGCGAAGTTCTGTGAGCAGTGCATCGCGTTGGGCAGCGTCATTGGAGGAATCGCCATCTTCGTTCTTCCCGTCGGTGAGGAGCACGATGGCGTTGATCCGTGTGGGGTCGTAGCCGGCGACCATGTCCTTGAAGCTGGCGAGCGTCACGTCATAGAGCGGGGTTCCTGCCGTGGGGACGAGGCCATCGATGGAACGTGTGAGCTGTTCCTTGCGGGGGCCGATCGGACTGACCGGTTGCAGATCAAGAAATGTCTTGTCCTCGGCCGGACCGAGCAGCGTGGAGAACACCCGAAGACCCACATCATCGTCGTCCTTGAACAGGTCGAGCGTCGCGATACTCGCGGTCTTGGCGAGATCGAGCTTCGTGTCGCTCGAGGTCTGCGTGGCGGGATCGCCCATGGATCCGGAGATGTCGAGCACCATCAGCACCCGCGCTGATTTGCGGTTGCGCGCCCACGACTCGAGGAGCGCCGTCATGACCTCGGGCTTGGGAACCTCGAGCAGGGTCTGGGGTTGATTCGGATCGACCCCGTTGGACGCCACGATCGGATCTGTCACTGCCACGTTGGCGTTCCCCGGCCGGAAGCCATAGGACAGCACCCGTTGTTGGTTCGCTGGTTCCTGGACGAATGTCTGGAAGAGGGCGGCCCCGGCCCGCTGATCATCGGTCACCCACGAGGCCTTGAGCACGAAGAACGGATTGTCGCTGAACAGCGTGCCTTCGCTCGGGTAGATCGCCACCAACTTGATGCGTGGCGGCCGGGGTTCCTCGCCCGGGTCGAGGATGCCGTCGGGATTGCCGGTGTTGTAGTCGATCACCGACTTCTCCTCGACCGCGACTGCCGACGCATACGTCAACGCGTTTCCGCGTTTGTCGGCGCGGAACCAGTTGTTGAGGAAGGTCAACGTGATATCGCCGTAATGAACGACGGCCGACTCGATGTTCTTCGAGAACTCGAGGACCTTCGGATTGGCCAGGTCCTCGAGCGTGAGATCCTTGGTCTTGCCGGAGCCGGCGTAGGTCTGAGCGATCAGCGCAGAGAGGCCGCTGGTGGAATAGTTCGGGTTGGTCTTGCCCAGCCGGAACTGGCCCCACTCAGGGTGACCGTAGGCGGCCCAACCCTGCGGGTCCTGGGCCAGTCGCGCCAGATCCGCGAACCCGACGGGTTTGGCGGGATAGCCCAGGGCGGTTGCCATCGGTTCGGGCATGGCGATGACCAGTGGGGTCAGCATGAAGGGCTGTGCGTCGGGGGGCGCCATGGCCGCCAGGTTGGCTTGGGTAAGACGCTGATTGAGCACTGAACCCCATGCGCTCGAGGCTGGTGACCAGATGACGGGTCGAGGCCCGTCGGCGGCTTCGTCCCACCCTTTGAGCAGCGCTGTGGCCGCCGCCCCAGAGGACTTCTTGGCGGGACGGACAAACACGCACTTGCCAGACGGTGCTTTGCGTTTCTGCCCGTTGAAGGTCTTGGCGAGGTCCTTGAGGAGTTCGATCTTCTCGGGACTCACCGCCATGTCGATCGGCACGCAGTCGCCCGGATCATCGACGGTGCTTCCGCCGGCCACGGTCGTCGAGGTGCTGTCGCCACCCGAACAACCGGCGGCGATCAGCAGGGCGGCCATGACGACGCCCATGGCTCGGCGGCGTGGGGTGACGTGGGTGTGTTGCATGAGCGTTCCTTAGAAGTTGCCGATCGCGATCATTGCGCGATCTGCTTCCAACGTGTGGTCAGTGCCACTAGGACCCCGGCGGGGGGAAGTCCGGAAGGGGCGGGGAGGTCGGCGGCGTTGGGGGTGGACCATCCGGCCGAAACGAGCGCCGCGGTCCATCGGGACCGGTCGATCGAGTTGATGTTGGCGGCGGTCGGCCCGACGATTACGAGATCCGCGACGGCGAGCGTGGTGGGCACACCCCGTTCAATGCTGGCAACGTCACGGCTGGCAGCGACTGCCGGTCGCGCAACAGCGTCGATCTCGATGACTGACGAGGCGGTGGCTGGAATCCGGAGGTAGCGCTCGAGCGGTGTGGTGCCACCAGCGGTCGATGTCGGCGCCGATGATGCAAGCTTCGTCAGTACCGAACCGAAGGTCTCGTCGTCGTCGAAGTCATTGGTGGCCAGATCGCTCCGCCCGAAATGGGCGACGGTCGCGGCGGAAACACCCATCAGGCCGGAGGTGGTCGAGATGTTGTCGAGCCCGATGGTCAACGTCCCCCAACTGGCTTGCCCGCCGAGCGTGGTCCAAGCGTCCCCAGCCTTGGTGGTGATGCACGCCCAGTTGGCTACACCGGCGCATGATCCGGCGAGGGCCTGGGCCCGATCGCGGCGGGTCACGAACGCCAACGCCGATCGGGCGATGACCGGCGAAGCGGTGAGGGCGGTCGGGGAGTCGTTGCCGGACTGTCGGGCGAGCTCGGTGACCATCGCTGGCCAGAACGACGGTGTGACCCAGAGATCAGCCCCGAGCGTGCCACCGGCCTTCGCGAGCCGGGCTGCGGTGTCACCGGGTCGCTCGATCTTGACGCCACCGAGTCCCATTGCCTGACAGGCAGTTGCCGCCTCGGGGGTGCAGACGGCAGACAGCGCCGACGAATCCCGTCCCGACGGCGTGGCGGTGGACGAGCCGTCGATCTGTCGACGAACGAAGAACGCGCCGAGCACGAGCACCAGTGCGATGACGATGGCGCCGGCCCGCTTGCCGTTCACGCTGGCGCCCGGAGATTGTCGGATGCCGCCGACAGGTCGTCGCTCGTCAGGGTGCAAAGATCGGATTCGCTGGACAGCTGGTCGCGGACGATGCGGCTCGCCTGATGCGCAATGGCGGCTTCGAACAGGTTCCTGACGTAACGGCCGTTCCCGAACCCGACGTTTCGCGGGACGTCGACCAGCATGCGCGCCAGATCGTCGGTTGCTGCCTGATCGAGGTGATAGCGCTGGGGTTCGGCGATGCGCTGAAAAATCGTGACCAGTTCGTCACCGGAGTAGTCAGGAAAGTTCAGGGTTCGCGTAAAGCGGCTGCTCAGGCCGGGATTGGCGTCGATGAAGATGGCCATGTCGGCGGGATAGCCGGCGACGACGACCACGACCCGATCCCGACGGTCCTCCATCAGCTTCACCATCGTGTCGATGGCCTCGCGACCGAAGTCGTTGGCGCCACCCCGCGCTAGTGCATACGCCTCGTCGATGAACAACATGCCACCGTCAGCTTCGTCGAAGCGTTTGGTGACGAGCGGGGCGGTCTGCCCAACGAAGCCGGCCACCATCCCGCTGCGGTCGGTTTCGATGAGCTGACCGGTCGCCAGGACATCAAGGCTGTGGAGGATCTGCGCCAGGAGGCGGGCTACCGAGGTCTTGCCGGTTCCTGGATTCCCCACGAAGATCAGATGAAGGCTGGTGTCCACGACGGGAAGATCGTGTTCCCGGCGAAGCTGTTGGACGCGCAGGAGGTCCGCCAGCAAGCGAACTTCGGCTTTGACGGCGGCCAGCCCGACCAGCGCGTCGAGTTCAGCCAGGAGCTCCTCGATGGGGCGCACCACTGCTTCGGCAGGCACCGCCGGGACAGCAACGGCAACGGTGGCCGACGCTCCAGCCGCTGCCGGGCTGGGCGTCGACCTCCTGGTTCCGTCGCTGGCCAGCTCGGCGAGCATCATCGATCGATAGCGGCTGATGGCGGCGAGTTCATCCTGGGCAGCGACCTCGTCAATGGCAATGACGCCATGAGCGATGTCGAGGGCCCGCTGGTAGTAGATGGAGCCGAGCACGGTTCCATTGGAGCGGTCGTGATCAGCCAGGAGTTGAAAGAGCGGCGCGGGGGTGGCCACGAAGATCGACCCGGCCGTCACGAGGGACGTATTTCGGAGGGTTGCCGGGGTCGCGGCGGAGAGATGGGAATCGCCATCGGCGCATTCGGTGAGCAACGGACCGAAGGTCGCAATGAGCGCTTCGAGTTCGGCGTCGGTATGGCGATGATCGGCATCGATGAACCCGCACGTGATCTGGAACGCCTCGTTGATGGCGATCGGGCGATGGTCCACGGCCGCGAGATCCATCCCGAGCACTGTGGCATCGAGGGCCGACGCAACGTCCTCTACGAACGCGTTGACAGCGTCGCGGATCAGATCGGCTCGGGACACGTTGTGAATCTACCGGGCGACCCGGGTCACAATGCCGGACCGGCGGTACGATTCTTCGATGACCTCCACTCAACCGGTTGCGATCGACGAGCTCGGTCGGCGCGCCAAGGCAGCCGCGACGGCAGTTGCCTCGGCGTCAACGGCCCAGAAGGACGATGCGCTCCACGCAGCCGCCGACCTCCTCGAATTCCGGACGGCGGACATCCTCAGCGCCAATGCCCAAGATGTCGCGGCCGCCGAAACGAACGGCGCAACGGCTTCGGTCGTGGACAGATTGCGGCTGAACGAGGCCAAAGTGGCCGCGATGGCGGGTGGACTTCGCCAGGTCGCCGGGCTCGCCGATCCGGTGGGTGAGGTGCTCGATGGCTGGGTGCGGCCGAACGGGCTGCGTATCTCACGGGTACGGGTGCCGCTCGGTGTGGTCGGCATCATCTATGAAAACCGACCGAACGTGACGTCCGATGCGTCGGGGCTCTGCCTGAAGAGTGGCAATGTGGCGTTCCTGCGTGGTTCGTCGGGTGCTATCACGTCGAACATCGCGATCTGCGCGGTACTCCGTGAGGCGATCGGTAAATCCGGGTTGCCGGAGGATTCGGTGGTGCTCGTGGACGACGTCAGTCGGGAGGCGGCGGTTCGCTTCATGCAGCTTGACGGCATCATCGATTGTCTGATTCCGCGTGGCGGAGCGTCGCTGATTGCGTCGATCAAAGAGCACGCATCGGTGCCGTTCATCATCGACGGGGACGGCAACTGCCATCTGTACGTCGATGAGTCAGCCGATCTCGCCATGGCTGAGTCGATTTTGGTCAACGGGAAGATGCAACGTTCGTCCGTCTGCAACGCGCTGGAGTCGCTCGTGGTCCATGCGGCGGTGTGGCCAGCCTTTGCCGCGCGTGTCGACGGTGCGCTCGATGGCGTGGAACTGGTCGGCGACGAGCGCGCTGTGAACGCCATAGCGCGCTGCGGCCCGGCCACCGACGGCGACTATTCGCGAGAGTTCCTCGACCTGAAGATCTCGATCCGGGTGGTTGACTCGCTGAATGAGGCGATTGCCCACATCAACACAACGGGGACCGGTCATTCCGAGGCGATCATCACCAACGACGTCACGAGCGCCGACCGATTCTGTGCCGAAGTGGACGCCGCAGCGGTGCTGGTAAATGCGTCGACGCGTTTCGTCGACGGCGAAGAATTCGGCTTCGGTGCCGAGATCGGCATCAGTACTCAGAAGCTGCATGCCCGAGGACCGATGGGGTTGCGTGAACTGACCACGGCGAAATACGTCGTGCGGGGGACGGGCCAGATCCGGGGTTGACCGGACCGGGCGGCTCAGGTTCGCTCACGAGTTGCTGGTTGTGCGGAGCCGTAGATCGCCGGGCTGGAGCCAGTCCAGTCGGACCAGTCCTGGTCGCCCCAGGAGTAGTGCCACCACTCCAGATCAAAGGGCGCGAAGCCGGCGTTGGTCATCACTCGGTAGAGCAGTCGTCGAAGGGACCGGTCAGGCTCGCAGGTTCGCTCTCCGAGCTCATGGGGTTGCTCTCCGAGCTCACAGGTTCGCTCCTCGAGCGATCGGAGATGTGCCCGGGGGGTGAAGTCGTCGAAGGCGGTCCCGAGCGAGAGCGGTTGGCCCCGCCAGGTGAGCGTCACGTCGACGGCCCCACCTGTGAGGTGAGGCGGGATGATCGTGTCGTCATCGGGATCGGCGAGGAACCCAGGCTCGAGGGTCGATCCTGGCCCGTAGAAGTGGTCGTACAGCGAGCGGATCGTGGTGATCGATCGCCAACCGTCGAAAATCGCCAAGCCGAGGCCCATCGGCAGGCGTGCGGCAGCGCTGTGGAGATGCTCAAGCGTTGCCGAACGGAGCCACACCGTGTCGGAGGTCCCGGCCCATCCGGTGGCGGCGTAGGCATTGACGCAGACGATCCCAGGTGCCGTGGCCGGGGTGACTGGTACGAGCGGATCGCCGTTGTCGCTCACCGTCGTGGCGGACTCGGCGCTGCCTCGTCTGTCGGGATGTATTGCTGGTTCAGTGGGCTGCGATGGTGCCCCGATGGCCGATGGTTCGACGGACAGATGGTCGTAGCGGGACTCGGTCATGGGCGATCGGCAGCGACGAAACTGAGTTCCCCGAGAGTGCCAGACACGGGGTCACCATACCGGAGCGTTGGTTCACGCCGATATCGATTGACCACCCGGTCAAGAGGATCGGTAGCCTGTGCCGATGGCTACTGAAACCGATGCCTCGGCCTTTCGATTCGATTCCGTCGACGACGTGCGCCAGCGCCTCTCCAAGGTCGACTACCTGTCTGACGACAGCATCGCCGGGGTCGTCTACCTGGCAGATCGTCTGGGAAAGCCGATTCTTGTTGAGGGGCCAGCGGGCACCGGGAAGACGCAATTGGCGAAGTCTGTGGCCGAGATTGCGGGCGCCCGCCTGATCCGTCTCCAGTGCTACGAGGGGCTCGACGAATCGAAGGCGCTCTACGAATGGAACTACAAGAAGCAGCTCCTCCGGATCCAGGCGTCGAAGTCCGATGGGGAGGGCAACTGGGACCAGATCGAGGAGGACATCTTCTCGAACGACTTCCTGCTGGAGCGCCCGCTGCTCGAGGCCATTCGTGCCGAAGATCCAGTCGTGTTGCTGATTGACGAGGTCGATCGGGTCGAGGTCGAGACCGAAGCGCTGCTCCTTGAGATCCTCTCGGACTACCAGGTGTCGATTCCGGAGTTGGGCACGATCGAAGCCCGCCAGATCCCGATGGTGTTCCTCACGTCGAACAACACGCGCGAGCTGTCCGAGGCGTTGAAGCGTCGGTGTCTGTTTCTACACATCGACTATCCGGACATGGATCGCGAACGACAAATCGTGCTGACGAAGGTTCCGGGGATCACGGAGTCGCTCGCCGACCAGGTGGCTCGGATCGTGCGATCGATCCGCCAGCTCGAACTGAAGAAGAGCCCGTCGGTCTCCGAAACCATCGACTGGGCTCGGACGCTGGTCCTCCTGGGTATCGGCAAGGTCGACGCCGAGGTGGCCACTTCCACCATCAACATCCTGCTGAAGTATCAGACCGATATCGTCAAAGCCGTCAAGGAGTTCTCGACCGAGTCGTCCGCGGTCAGCAAGGCCGGCCTGGGATGACCGATACCCACGCTGACGTGGCGATCGGGGAACCGATCCTCGAGTTGTTGGCTGGGTTCATTGCGGAACTCCGCCAGGCCGGGTTGCCGGTGAGTCTCACCGAGCATCTCGATGCAATGGAGGCGATCACCCACATCCCGTTGGAGGATCGATCGGCGTTCAAGTACGCGTTGGCCGCCACGCTGGTCAAGAACAATGCGCACTGGCGGAGTTTCGAGACGGTCTTCGAGGTGTACTTCTCGTTGCGAGGTCGGGAGTACGCGCTCAATGGCGAGGGGCTCGCTGAGTTGCCTCAGGAACTGCTCGACGAGTTGGAGCAGATGCAGGGCCAGGGCGATGGCGAGAACAACGGCGCAGGCGGCGGAGATCAGCTGAGCCCTGAAGAGCTGGCGGAGATGCTCTACCAGTCGCTCATGCGCGGCGATGACTCGATGATGCGGGCCGTGGCCCGGCAGTCGGTCAAGCGGTTTGCCGGAATGGAACCTGGCCGGCCGGTGGGTGGCACCTACTACCTGTATCGGACCCTGCGGAATCTGGATCTCGATTCGGTGATGGAGCGGCTGATGGGCCAAGCCCGCCAGGATTCGCCGGATGCTCTGACTCCGCTCGAGGAGCGACTCGAACACGACGAGTACGAGCATCGGATCGATCAGCTGAAGAAGGAGATCGAGTCGGAGATCCGGCGTCGCCTCGTGGCCGATCGTGGTGTCGAGGCGATGGCGAAAACACTGCGGAAGCCATTGCCGGAAGACATCGACTTCATGCATGCCAGCCGTGATGAGATGAAGCTCCTCCGCCAGGCGATCTACCCGCTGACGAGAAAGCTGGCCGTGCGGCTGGCACGAAAGCGCCGCCATGGACGCAAAGGGGCGTTGGACTTCCGGAATACGGTGCGGCATTCGCTGAGCTACGGCGGCGTGCCGGCTGAGCCGAAGTTCAAGTACCCGAGGCAGCATA
>JBBRSC010000054.1:0-15655 GCA_038245795.1 Acidimicrobiales bacterium | reverse complement strand
TTCTGAATGCGCGGCGTCAGCGGTTTGCCCAGCCCCGGCGCCGTTTCCTGCCCCTGCACCAGCCCCTGCCTGCCCTGCATTGTGGGTGCGTGAGAGTTCGATGAGGGCGTCGAATGTGTACGCGTCTCGTGGTTCTTTGATCCCTGCAGCGCGGGCGGCTTTGAATTTGGTGTCGATCAGCTGGTTCAACTTGATCATGAACTGGGCGCCTTGTTCGACGGTCCCTCGGGCGGACAGGTTCCACGCGCCTTCGGTGTCGGTCCATGTCCGACACCGACGTTTCTTATGGATCCGATCCCGGGTGGCATCAGGGTTCGGGTCGCCGGCAGCTTTTTTGCGTCCTGCTTCGTCTTTCAAGTTTTTGATCGACCCGGTTTCTGCTGCACCTAACAGGTCCTGCTCGGCTGCCGGGTTGACCGTTGCGGCGTCGGAGATCAGTTCGACTTGCTCGGCTGACAGACGCCCTTGTCGTAACGCTTCAGCGGTTTTCTCGAATTGTCGGAGCCGTTCTGATGTTGTGAGGTCCGCTTTTGCTCGACCCGTGGATGTCCCACTGAGGTCGGCTTGGTGGTCAGCCGCAGACGCGAACCCGTCGGTTTTCCATTGGTTCGTGTCTGCGAGGCGTTGCGCCAACAGGATTCGTCCCGCCGCCGCGGTGCGTTCCAACCCAACAAACAAACTGAACACGTCCGCAACGTCCGACCGTTGCACGACCGCCGAGTCCAACCCGGCGACCACCGCGCGGAGAGACACCGTGATGCCTGCAAGTTCCGTAGCGAGCGATGTCATGTATCGAACACTAGTTCGATAACGCCAAACACGTCAAGAGACCCGAACAAGAAATCTCAAGAAATCCAGAGTGCGAGTGTGCCCGTCGCAACCCTCAAGGCGCCCGGAAGGTTTGCAGTTCGAGAGACGCTCATCAACAACGTGGATGCAGCCTGCACATTGTCAAAGACAGGCCCGTGTTGTTGCGAGCCGTCTCATCAGTCAGCTTGCGGACGGTCCAGTGCTCAGATCAGAACGCGCCCCATCACCTCATCGATGAATGACTCCGGAACACCAGCGTGGCTCACGAGGACACGGTAGAAAATCGGCGAGACGAGCAGATCGTTGAGGAGATCGATGTCAACATCGGGATCTGTTCGACCGGTGGAACGGAGCTCCTGCAATAGCCGTTGCATCTCATTCCGTCGTGCGTTGGCGAAGATCATCTGAAAGCGCAACAACTCTTCATCACGGGAAGCGGCCGCTACGACCTCGGGAAGTACCTGCCGCCATCGCGTCGACGTCAGCTTGGCGACCAGGGCGAGCATCTCATTGCGGAGATCGAGCCACGGATCGCCGGTGGGCGCAGGCGTCGTGAGTTCACGCTCGGTCTGAACTGCGCCGATCACCATTTCGGCCACCGTTGAGTAGTGACGGTAGATGGTTGTCCGGGCGACACCACTTCGCTTGGATACTGCATCGATGGTGAGTCCCGAGTACCCCACCTCGACCAGGAGATCGAGGGTGGCATCCGCCACGGCACTCCGACTCCGAGCCACCCGGGGGTCGACCCGGCAGCCATCTGCAGCAACCTGGCAGTGGTCCACTGCGCTCGAACCTACCGGTACCGAACTCAACTCGTCGGACTCGAATCATCGAGCTTCGAACGCGCATCCACGCCGTCTTCCGAACCTTCGTGTCCAGGATGATCTCCGACCTCGAGAGCCTGCGCTCCGACCGCATCGGGGATCCGGAACGAAGCAAAGCCACCAACGATCGACACCAGGATGGCGGCGGTGACGAAGGCGACGGACGAACCACTGATGAACGCTTCTTTCGAGGCGGCTGATACCTGGGCCGCAAGACCCGCCAGGCGGTCACCGACGTCCGGCGGAAGGGTTTTGGCGGTCTCGGTCAGGGCCCTGGTCACGCCGGCCGCCGGTCCAATGCCTTGCTCGGCCATCAGGAAGCGTGACTGGTTGGCGGATGGCACCTGCGACACGAGAGCGGACAGATCGATGTGTGATCGGTACAGGCTGTTGAGGATCGAGCCCATGATCGCAATGCCGACCGCGCCACCGACTTCTCGGGTCACGTCGTTGACTGCTGAACCGACGCCAGCTTTCGACAGCGGTAGTGACGAAATGATCGAACTGGTCGATGGGGGCATGACCAGGGCGATGCCAGCGGCCATGACGATCAACGACAGCATGAAGTGGATGTACGAACTGTCGACCGTCAGTGTGGCCATTCCGATGAGTCCGATCGCAGCGAGGCCGAACCCCGTTCGGAGCGTGCGACGAATGCCGAATCGTGCCGTGATGAGCGGACTCCGCGGCGAAACGGCGATGAGTACCGCGGCGCTCGGAAGTGACCGCACGCCTGACTCCAGCGGGCTGTAGCCGTGGACGTATTGGAGATACTGCACCGACAGGAAGAACATCCCGAACATGGCGAAGAAGATGGTGGTGATGGCGAGGCTGCCCATCCCGAACCCACGAAGCTTGAACAGCTGAGGATCAAGGGTGGGATACGCGACCCGGTTCTCGTACGCAACAAAGCCGATGCCCGCGATGATCGATACGGCAAACGACCCGATCACTCCAACGCTTCCCCAACCCCATTCGGGACCCTCAATGATGCCGAACACCAGAGCGACGAGCGCCACCACCGACAGCAGGCTGCCGATCGGGTCGAGCGGATGACCTTCGGGATCGCGAGAGGTTGGTACGAACATCATGGCCAAGCCAGCAAGGATCAGGACCAGCGGGATGTTGATGAAAAACACCGAGTTCCAACTGAAGTACTTGAGCATCAGTCCGCTGAGGAGTGGCCCGACGGCACCGCCAGCTCCGGCGAGCCCTGCCCAGGTAGCGACGGCCTTGGCACGTTCGTGCGGCGGGAACGAATTCTGGATGATCGAGAGCGTGGCGGGCATGACCAGCGCGGCGCCGATCCCCATGAGGCTCCGGGCGGCGATCAGCTGACCGGGGTTCTTGGCGAAGCTGGCTGCCAGTGCACAGGTTCCGAAGATGGCGAGCCCGGTGAGTAGGGCACCCTTCCGGCCGAATCGATCTCCAATGGCACCCGCTGGCAGCAGGAATCCGGCGAACACCAGGGCGTAGGAATCGATGATCCACTGGATCTGCGTGGGCGACGCGTTGAGTGCCTGCTGGATGGTGGGGATGGCGACGTTGAGCGAACTGACGGCCACGACGATCAACACGAGGCTCAGGCACAGGACGGCGAGGATCCGTTTGCGGTTGTCGTAGATGTCGGGGGCGATCCCGAACGTGTCGGGATAGGTCTGGTCAGGGGTAAGGGTCACGCGTGGCTCCGGAGGTTTCGCTACAAGGGTGTTGTACAACTCCCGCCATCATTTCTGCAACACGCTTGTAGCGAAACTCGGGGTGCCTCCCCCATCGTGGCGTTCTGACAGCGAACTCAGGTCGGAAGCGGCTCGTTTTCGCTGCCAGAACGAGCGGCGCGGAGAGGGCTTGGGGAAAGCGGGGATGACAGAGACGGTCGCCGGGCAACCCATGGCGCAGCCGCCTCGAGCTGCGACGCCACTTGGATCAGTACGTCCTCGCGGTACATCGCCGAGACCAGCTGGACGCCCATCGGAAGGCCGTCAGCGGTCGTCGACAGCGGCAGGCTGATGGCTGGCTGGCCAGACACGTTGAACTGCGCGGTGTACGGAATGAATCGCGGAACAAGCGTCATCGCGGTGATCGGATCCGCTGCATCGGAGAGTCGGCCGAGTGCTGGCGGAGACATTCCGACGACCGGAGTGAGCAACAGGTCGAACCCGGTACCTCCTCGATCGGTCGGCTCCCAGAACGTCGACAGTCGACGCGACCACGCATGCAGCCACGACAGATTGTCGAGGTACTCGGCACCGCTGTACTTCGACCCGAGCGACGCCAACAGCTGATTGACCGGCTCGAACTCCTCGACGGCGATGTCGCGACCGAGCACAGCCGACCACGAGAGGAGCGATTGGCTGACCGCTACGCAGACCAGCGGCGCATAGTGCGTCGCGAATGCCTGTTCGTCGAGCGCCGCGGGGTGAATCGCCTCGACGGAGTGCCCGAGCGACTCGAGCAACTCGACGGCCGAACGAACTGCTTCCTGACCATCGGGATCGGGTGAGAAGCCGTCCTGCGGCGGATGATCGAGCACGCCGACGCGCAGGACGCCCGGGTCGACACCGAGTTCGTCGATCAGGCGTCGTGGGAGATCCGGCGCCGAATAGGGATCGCCCGGTTCGGTGCCGAACATCGCATCGAGCAGTCCGGCGGTGTCGCGCACCGATCGAGTGAGGCAGCCATCGGTCGACGCTCCGCCCCAACCCTCACCCTGTTGTGGCCCGCGAGAGATCCGTCCGCGACTGGGCTTCAGGCCGACCAACCCGCAACACGACGCGGGGATGCGGATCGAGCCGCCACCATCGGAGCCGTGCGCGACCGCCACCATGCCCGCGGCGACTGCAGCCGCCGATCCACCCGAGGAGCCACCGGTCGATCGTTCAACGTTCCACGGATTTCGCGTCGGGCCGTACGCCACCGGCTCGGTCGTTGGAGAGGTGGCGAACTCAGGGGTGTTGGTGCGACCCAGGATGATCGCCCCGGATCCGGTCAACCGCCGGACCAGGTAGGAATCGACGGGAGCCCGATAGTCAACGTCACGAAGCACGCCGGATCCCATGTGGTACGGCTCGCCGGCCTGCTGTGCGCCAAGATCCTTCACCAGGATCGGGACGCCGCGGAACGGGCCGTCGGGGAGTGGGCGATCAGCTTCAGCGCGGGCGCGCTCGAACTGTCGGCTGACGACTGCTCCCAGTACCGGGTCGAGTGACTCGATCCGCTCGATGGCCGCGCCGACCAACTCGCTTGGCGACGCCTCACCGGACCGCACGAGATCAGCTTGCGCCGTGGCGTCCATCCACATCAGATCTGACAACGAGGCTCCCGATGAGTAGGTGGTCGGCGGTCACGTTAGGTCAGTCGCCTCGTCGATCAGTCGAAATGATCGCTAGCTTCGACAGAGCCCCGACGCGGGCAACGGAGGAAACGTGGCAACCCAGTCAGATGATCTGTACCGACGCGCCGGTCGGCTCATCCTGCGATTCATGCGGACCCACCCCGGGCCCTTCATCGTGTCGGTTCTGGGCGCGGCACTCTTTTCGGGCGCAGCCGTTGCTGTGCCGCTCATTATCGGGCGGATCACCGACTCGCTGATCACGCCGTCCTTCACCACGGGCGTCAGCTCGAGGGCGGTGCTCGGGGGTGTGGCCGCCGTCATCGGTGTCGGGCTGGTCCGGGGTATGTCGATCATCCTCCGCCGCTATTACGCGGCCATGGTGGAAGCGCGCATGCAGAACACGTTGCGGACGATCGTGGTGGAGAAGTACCTCACCGTTCCGCTCGACTATTACCGGGACAATCCGACCGGCGAACTCCTCGCGCACTCCGATGCCGATGTGATCGGCACGACAACGTCGATCAAGCCGCTGCCGTTCTCCATTGGGGTGATCGCCCTGGTGATCTTCGCGCTGGCGAGCCTGGCTCGCGTCGACTGGACCTTTGCGGCCGTGGCGATCGTGTTGTTTCCCGCACTGACGATCCTCAATCGGATGTACACCTCTCGGGTGCACCGACCCGTCGGCCAGGTCCAGGAACGTCTCGGCGTCATGTCGGCCGTGGCACACGAGAGCTTTGACGGCGCCATGGTCGTCAAGACCCTCGGCCTCGCCGAGTTCGAGACGGAGCGGTTCGCCCAGGCGGCCTCAAAACTGCGAGATTCAGCCCTCGAGGTCGGTCGGTTGCGCGCCACCTTCGATCCTGTGCTGGATGCGCTGCCCGCCCTGGGAACGCTCTTGCTGTTCGTCGTCGGCGGGTTGCGTCTGCAATCTGGTGCGGTGACGGCGGGCGATCTCGTCAATGCGGCGTTGCTCTTCAGCATCCTGGCGTTCCCCATGCGCGTCTTCGGATTCTTCCTCCAAGAGATGCCCCGGGCGGTCGTCTCAGTGGATCGCATCGACGAGGTCGAGGCCCAGCCTGATGCACCCGGTGCGATCGGTGTCCAGCGGCACCTCCCCGATGGCCCGCTGGGCCTTGACGTGGTCGATCTGAGTTTCGCCTACGGCGACGAACCACCAGTGCTCCACGGTGTCCGATTCTCGGTGGCGCCCGGAGAGAGTGTTGCCCTGGTCGGTGCCACCGGGACCGGGAAGTCGACGTTGGTCTCGTTGCTCGTGAGGATGATGGAACTCCAGAGCGGCACGGTGCGCGTGGGTGGGGTGGACATCAACTCCTTGGATCCAGATGAGCTCCGAGCGGCGGTGGGACTGGTGTTCCAGGAGTCGTTCCTGTTCGCCGAGTCGATCGCCAACAACATCGACGCCGAGTCGGCGACCGACCGACCGAGCACAGCCGGGTCCGACATCGAGGACACCGACATGTCCGTCGTTGCCCGCCAGGCGGCCCGCACCGCCCAGGTCGAGCGCTTCGTGCCTGCCCTTCCGCACGGCTGGAACACCGTGCTCGGTGAGCGCGGCGTGACATTGTCCGGTGGCCAACGTCAGCGCGTGGCGCTGGCACGTGCGTTGGCGCGCTCGCCCCGAATTCTCGTGCTCGACGACGCGACCTCCGCCGTCGATCCGATCATCGAAGCGAAGATCCTCGAGGGGTTGCGCGCAACGTCAGATTCGACGACGGTCCTGATTGTTGCGCATCGCCGCTCGACGATCCTTCTGGCCGATCGGGTCGTCTATCTGGCGGAGGGGCGAGTCGTCGGCGAGGGACGGCACGACGAGCTGTTGTCGATCCCGGGGTATTTGGCGTTGGTGAATGCCTACGACGACGAGACGAGCTTGCTGTGACGTCGCTCGAGGACCGCGAGGTGACGCCCACCGACGTCGAGGACGTGATCGTCGAGGTTCCCTCCGGTGCCCAGGAGGACGAAGGCCAACCCGAGGGCGCGTTCTCGATCCTTCGACGCGGCCTGGCTGCGAGTCCTGAGCTTCGCGACGGGGTCCGATCATCGATCGGTCTGGCGCTGGTCTCAGCCGTGGGCAAGCTGATCGTGCCCATTGCGATCCGTCAGATCATCGACCATGGCATCGGCACCGGTGCTGACGGTCGTGGCTTCAACGCCGGCTACGTCTATACGACCACCGCCATCGCAGCCGTCGCCATCATCGCTGTGGCGATGGTCAATCGCATCACCTATCTCCGCCTGGTGACGAGCGCCCAGAACACGCTGTACGCGCTTCGGGTTCGGCTCTTCGGCCACGTCCACGATCTCTCCGTCGCCCATCACAACGACACCAAGCGGGGGATTCTCGTGACCCGGGTGACGTCCGACATCGAGACGCTGGCGATGTTCGCCCAATGGGGAGCGATCTCGTGGCTCGTGAACGGCACGATCGTGGTGATCACGTTGCTCCTGATGGCGATCTATAGCTGGCAGCTGGCGGTGCTCACCTTTGCGGTCTTTGTCCCGGTGGTGCCGATCATGCGGTTCCTGCAGCGTCGCCAGCTCGACGCATATGACCATCAACGAACGGCGGTCGCACGAACCCTGACCGAGATCTCCGAATCGGTGATGGGCGCGCAGGTCATTCGCGCATATGGACTGCGCGGCGTGACCAAGCGCCGGCTCAAGATGGCGATCGACGCGCAGTACCGGGCAAACATGCGGGCGGCGGCCTACTTCTCGATGCTGTTCGCCTTGTCCGACCTGGTGGGTGCGATTGCTGTGGGTGCGGTGATCGGTGTCGGCGTGTGGTGGGGACCGGGATGGGGGTTGACCCAGGGAACGGTGGTGGCGTGTCTGTTTCTCGCCAACGTGTTGTTGACCCCGATCGGCGAGATCGGCGAGGTACTCGACCAGACCCAGACGGCCATGGCGGGCTGGCGGAAGGTTCTCGATCTCCTTGACGAGCCGATCGACGTTGCGGATCCGGACCCGGGAATCGATCTGCCCACCGGTGCGCTGTCGGTGGACGTGTCGAACGTGACCTGCGGTTATGACCCAGCGGACCCGGTCCTGCGCGGAGTCGATTTGTCTGTGCCAGCGGGCGCGAATCTCGCGATCGTGGGCGAGACGGGATCGGGCAAGTCAACGATGGCCAAGCTGCTCTGTCGACTGGCTGATCCAGACTCGGGTGAGATCGCAGTCGGCGGGGTCCCCCTCCGAGAAGTTGCCGCATCGAGTCGGTCGGCCCAGATCCGCCTGGTCCCCCAGGATGGATTTCTCTTTGAGGGCACCATTGCGGACAACATCCGATTGGGTCGCTCCGAGGCTACGCACGACGATCTGTTGCATGCGTGTTCTGCGCTCGGGCTTGATCCATGGCTGGCGCGCCTCCCACACGGCCTCGAGACCGAGGTAGGCGAACGGGGCGACGCTTTGAGCGTCGGTGAGCGTCAGTTGGTCTCGCTCGCGCGCGCACAGCTATCCGACGCCGGAATCCTGATTCTCGATGAGGCCACGAGTGCCGTCGATCCCGAAACTGAGCGCGCCTTGAGCACCGCGCTCGTTCGGTTGGCGGCCGGCCGGACGACCATCAGCGTTGCGCACCGTCTGAGCACCGCCGAGGCTGCGGACCTGGTGGCGGTCTTTGACGATGGAACTCTTGTGGAATTCGGTCCTCACCGGGAGCTGATCGTGGCCGGCGGTCACTACGCCGACATGTTTGCGGCATGGGTCGGGAACACCCGGGCCAGCTGACCCATCGGAAGAGTCGAAATGACCTAGAAACGAACGCTACGCGCGCTGGTATGGTCACTCTCTGAGGTCACGCTGGGTGGCGGATGTGAGCGGAAGTTGAGATGTGGCTGTGCCGACCGCAGCGGACACGTCCGAGATGGACGCCAGGTACGAGATCCGCCCGCTGGCGGCCGAATTCGCCGATCCCGACATCGAAGCCATCTATTGGATCGATTCATCGCTGGAATCAGCCGCCATGATCAGACGGGCGGCCGTCATCTCGATCGTCGGGTTCCTCGCGTTCGCGTTCAGCGATCTCTGGACGCTCGGCGTCGGCGCACGCTGGGGGCTGCTGTTGGCGATACGAGTCGCGTATGGGGTGGCGGCGTTCATCTTCGCTCTCCTCGTCACCCGAAATCCCACGCTGGTGCGACGGCACGGCCCGATTTGTGCGTTGCAACTGGCGCTCTTCGCCAGCTATCAGACAGTGGCGCTCCTCCAACCTGACGTCGGAGGTATCGAGCAACTGTCCATCGGGATCATCGCCCTCGGAATATTTGTACTGGTGCCCAATCGACTCCTCTATCTCACGGCGTCCAGCCTGGCCGGAGTTGTGACCTGGATCGTCCTCAACTCGCTCCAAGCGGGGTCACCGGCGGGTGTGGTGGTCATTCAGTCGATGGCGTTCGGCGCGGGGCTCATTGTCGGTTTCCTCGCCGGCAATCGGATCGCCATCAGCTCTCGTCGGGCATTCGCGCTGAGGATGCGTGAGATCGAGGTGAGCGAGCGGCTGGCCGTCGAGATCGCCTGGCGACAGCGCATGGAATCGGATCTCATTCGCCGAGCCAACGTCGATCACCTGACTCGGGTCAGCAATCGTCGCCATTTCTACGAGCTCGCCGATCTCGAGTTCCGGAGGGCGCAACGAACCAATCAGACCGTCGCCTTTTTGGTGATCGATGTCGACCACTTCAAGCAGGTCAACGATACCCACGGCCATGCGGCCGGCGACGAGGTCCTCGCTTCGCTGAGTGCGGACCTGAGTGCTGGAGTGCGACGAATCGATGTTGTTGGTCGAATCGGCGGTGAAGAGTTCGCCGTGCTCATGCCCGGGGCAACGGCGGAACGCGCTGCTGAGGTCGCCGAACGGGTGAGAGCGAAAATCGCGAGCTCGGTCTACCAATTCGAATCCGGCAACGTGATGCCCACGGTGAGTATCGGCGTTGCGGACGGCGACCCGTGGGTTGAGCGGGCCGAGGAGGTCCTGGCGCGAGCCGATCTTGCGCTCTACCGCGCCAAGAACGATGGCCGCGATCGTGTTGAGGTCGCGCCCACCGAACCGCTGACCGTTGAGCAACGGACAGCGATCGAGAAGATGCACCTTAAGGGTCTGGGCGATTCGTGGACCCGTCCCGGCGACCGATAAGTTTCGACCGTCAACATCATCGCAGCACCGTCGAATCGACGCGGTCCTGCCGCCGTCATCGGAGGAATACATCGTGAGCACCAAGGCCCCATTGCGCGTCGCCGTGACCGGAGCGGCCGGCCAGATCGGCTACTCCCTGCTCTTCCGGATCGCCAGTGGCGCAATGCTGGGCGATGACCAACCGATCATCCTGCAGATGTTGGAGATCACCCCGGCGCTCGGTGCGCTCGAGGGAGTCGCAATGGAGCTTGATGACTGCGCGTTCCCGCTGCTTGCCGGCATGGTCCGGACCGACAATGCCGAGGAGGCCTTCGGTGATGTCGATGTTGCGCTGCTCGTCGGCGCCATGCCTCGCAAGGACGGCATGGAACGGAGCGATCTGTTGTCCGCGAATGGCGGCATCTTCAAACCGCAGGGCCAGGCGCTCTCAGCGGCGGCGAAGCGCGATGTCAAGATCCTCGTGGTGGGCAACCCGGCCAACACCAACGCACTCATCGCCAAGAACAATGCCAAGGATCTCGATGCCCGACGGTTCACCGCGATGACCCGCCTGGACCACAATCGTGCGCTGGCGCAGCTTGCCGCAAAGACCGGCGCGACCGTCAACGACATCACCAGGATGACGATCTGGGGTAACCACTCAGCCACCCAGTATCCGGACATCTTCCACGCCGAGGTCAACGGCAAGAACGCCGCGGCCGAGGTCAACGATCAGGCGTGGCTCGAAGGCGAGTTCATCCCGACGGTTGCGCAACGCGGCGCTGCCATCATCAAAGCTCGTGGACTCTCCTCGGCGGCTTCAGCGGCCAACGCTGCGATCGACCACGTGCGCAGCTGGCACCTCGGAACACCGGCCGGTGACTGGGTGTCGATGGGCGTGGCGTCCGATGGGAGCTACGGCGTTCCTGAGGGACTCATGTCGTCGTTCCCGTGCACATGTTCGGACGGTGAGTACTCGATCGTCCAAGGTCTCGAGATCGACGACTTCTCGCGAGCGCGGATCGATGCCAGCGTGGCCGAGCTTGTCGACGAACGTGAAGCCGTTTCCACGCTCGGATTGATCTGACCTCTGCAGAGCCACAGCGACGAGAAGCGCTCGTCGCTATTTCAGAAACTTCGACGTCGTGTTGTCGGCCAGGATCTTTCCGTTGGTCTGACAGTGCGCGCAGTAGTCGACGTCGTAGGCGTTGTAGCTCACCTCGCGAATGACATCGCCACAACGAGGACACGGCTCGCCGCGGCGATGGTGCACCGCGGCCGGACGATCCTTCGAACTCACCATGTGATCCTGTGTGCGTTCGAACTCGAGCGATTCGGCAATGCTCGACACGATCGCCTCATAGAGCGCCTCGATGTTGGCGTCGTTGAGTTTGGACGTATTTGCGAAGGGTGAGATCTGTGCTGCGTGACAGATCTCGTTGGCGAGCCGCCGCCCGATGCCAGCAATGGCGCGCTGTTGGCGGAGCCACCCGTGGACCCGGCCAGAGTGTTCTTCCAGATGATCACGGAGCCACTGGAGATCGATGGTGTCCGCGTCCGGAGCCAGCCCCTCGAAGACCGACGACGTCAGCGGCTCGCCGCTCACCACCCAGACCCCCGCCTTGCGCTCCTTGGACATCTCCGACAGCAATAACGCCGGTCCGTCGTCGAACCTCCAGCGAGCGAGACCTCCCCGGGGCTTTGCCGACAGCTTCTCGTCGGGCGTGAGTCGCCCACCCTGCATGAGATGAACGATGAAACTGATCTCGTCGAACGACAGGATCAGGTACTTCGCACGCGAGGTGATCGAGGTCACAGCTGAGCCGTAGGCGCGCCCGGGGTCGACGTCAGCGGTTTTGAGCGCCGTGAAAGTCAGCGCGTCGAAACGGTCGAGTGTGCGACCGACGAACGCCTCGTGAAGACGGGAGGCGTGAACTTTCACTTCCGGCAGTTCCGGCACAGTCAGACGCCACTCATCAGGCGGTGCCCATCAGATGTCCGTCGCTGCCCACACGGGGCGCAACGCGTCGGCGACGGCGAACATGGCGTCAGACATGGCGACGAGTTGGCCCATGTCGCCACTGACCCGGACCTCGCCGGCCAGCACAGCTTGTTGCGCTGGCTGGGTGCCGCCGATCAGCGACCGAGCCGTGGCCAACGCGGTCCGGAGCACGATGTCGTCGTTGCGCGGTCCGTCGGTGTCGACCAGAACCCTCCCTCCGACGATGTCGATCCGAACACAGAGCCCATCAGATTCGTCGCCGATGATCTGGCATAATCCGCCCGTAATCTGGCCGTCGACACGGAGTTCATCGACCGCCAGCCGGGCCGCAGACAACCATTCTTGCGAACACACCCTCATCGGCCAGCAACGTTATCGCTGGGTGCGTAGTCTCCGCCCCATGCGAGACGTGGGACGTGGCGAAAAGGTCTTCGATGTGAGCGCGGTCCAGGGCACGCTGCACATTCTCGAAACGTCGGACGACGTGATCGAACTGTTGGATCGTGACGCCGGTGCCGAGGGGGTCATTGCACTCGTGCGAGACGCTGGAGCGACGTTTTTGGCGCCCCTCTTTCATGATCTTGCGGGGGTCATCTGTACGGGCGGCACCATCAGGAGCCACATCGGAATCGTGAGCCGGGAGTTCGGCGTGCCCTGCGTCATGGGGTGCGTCTTGGACGAGATCCCGGCACCGGGGACGACCGTGGAACTCGATTGTTCCGGGCCCGAGGCGGTCGTACGTGTCGACTGAGCCGACCGTACCGCCGAACGAGGCGACTCCGGACGCCCGGCCTGAATTGACCGCCGCGGCGCGTTCGGTGGCCAACACGCTGATCGCGTATCACGCACCGATCTCCCATGCGTTGACGGCCGAGCGGACGTCGTACAGCTCACAGATGATCCCCGTGACTCCGTACATCCTGGTGGCAGTGTGTGAGGCATTCACCCGCTACGCCGACATGATGCGGATCATCGATGCAGCCATGCCGGCCGAACAGATCGGTGCGGCCGGGCGCCGACCTGGGTCGCAGATCAACAGCGTCTACCTCTGGTCCATCTCGAACTTCTTTCTCACCGGGCGGAAGGCCCTCATGCAGTTCGATCCGTCGCTCGATCGACCGGCCGATACCGCACTCGTTCTCGACTTCTGGGAGCGCGCTGCACAGGGCTTTCGGGGTGACGGGCATCGGCAGGCCGAGGACGCCGGTCGCGTCATCCGCGTGTACGCCGACGAGGTCATCGAGCAACTCACCAACGCTGCAGTTGATGTCGACGACGAGCTTCGGGTCACGCTGAAGCGGTGGAACGCAACGCTCGTCAACTACCTGTTCCTGCTGTATTTCGATACGAGGGTGGGAACCGGTGACACCGGACCGTACGACCTGGGTGATGGACGCACCCTGCTGGTGCGCGACTACTACCGCATGGGGTGAGCGACTTCTGGTGGTCCGACGTAGCCGCCGATCTGCCGTACCGACATCTCGTGGCCGGCCTGATACTCAACCACGTCTACGTCTCCATTACCGACTTCGGGTCGTCTCGAACGACCCCTGAGTCGTACATGGACCATCTGGTCGGGTTCTCGTTGTTCACCACCGACGACTGCGCGCCTGGCGAGCTACGTGCGGTTTCGCTCCACGAACTCGGACCCATGATGAAGGCTGCGCGATCGGCAGAGGCCAAGCACTACCGGGCGATCGCTGCCATGGATCGCGACGAGATGATCCGCTGTGGCGCCTACGTCTACTTCTCGTTCCTTCGCCCGTTTGCCGAGGCGGCGGGGGTGGCGGATCAGCTGGACTGGACCGTACCGAGAGATCTTGCTGAGCCGGTGTACGAGCTGTTGGTGACACTCGGAGCCGAGCTCGGCGATCAGCCAGTGTCACATGATCCGCCCGAGCTGTACTACCAACCGATCGCCTGACGATCTGTCGATCGACTGACCCGAGGAACCCAACATGGCAACCATCAATCCTGCCGATGAGGCTCGCCACGTTCCTGAAGGCGAGCAACTCTGGAACGAGAGCTACTACCTCGATTGGTTCTCTCCGGATGGATCGAGCGGTGGTTACGTCCGGATCGGTTTCGTTCCCGGTCTGGACACCGTCTGGTACTGGGCATGTTTCGTCGAGCGCGGCCAACCGCTCGTGACGGTCATCGACCACGACGTTGCACTACCCGCCAAGCTGTCGTCGATGGAACTGCGCCACGAAGGGTTGTGGGCAGATCATCACATTCCCGAGCCACTGGAGCGCATGAGCTGCAGTCTCGAGTCGTTCGCTGTGTCGCTCGGGGACCCGACCGATGTGTACCACGGTGCCCGCGGCGATCGGATCGCATTCGGGCTCGAGCTCGATTGGGAGACCGACCGAGCCGCCTACGGATGGCCTCCTGAGATCACCCCCCGCTACGAGATTCCGTGCCGGGTGCACGGCGAGGTGATCGTCGGTGATCGACACATCGAGGTCGATGGATGGGGCCAGCGAGATCATTCGTGGGGCGCCGCGAGAGACTGGTGGGCGCTCGGTTGGTGCTGGTCGGCTGGTCGACTGTCGGACGGCACTCGATGGCACACCGCGGGGGCGTTCGCTGAAGGTGTCGATGCGGGAGTGGCCTACCGACTCGATCCCGGAAGCACGGAGTTCGTCGAAACCAATGATCTTGCAGTTCGATCGCAGCTGGGTCGCGAGGGTCTCGCCGAGTGGGCGACGCTGTCGTTTGCGGATCTCGAACTCACGGTGACACCCGTGGCGTGGTCGCCGGTCCTGTTGACACACCCGGATGGTCGCGAATCACGCTTCCCGAGAGCCATGGCAACGGTTGAGGCAGCTGATGGTCGAACGGGCCTCTGTTGGATCGAGTTCAACCAACCACCGAGTGGCTGATACCCCCCGACTGAACAGTGTCGGGGCTCCAGTCGGCCAGTCGCCTCCCAAGTGAATGACTGGTTCAGGAGCCCTTGCAGCCGGACTCGAAGTACTTCTGGAGAGGATCACCGGCGTCCTTGACCTCTTGGCTGTCCATCTTGGACATGCTTTGCGGATCGCTCAAACTGATGCCTTTCAGCGCGCCCGAGATCGTCTCGAAGTCTGCCACCAGGCTGTCGGGAAGGCCCGACTTGAGGCCATCGAGCTTTGAGATCGCCGAATCCTTGGCCTGACCGGTCGACATTGCGGAGCCCATCATGGCGGCGTAGGCCTGAACTGCTTCTGAGCACTGGCCACCCATCATCCCGGCGATGGCCTTGTCGGACGCGCTGGAGTTGCCGGAGCTACTTGAATCACCGGAACTGGACTTGTCGGGGGTGGCTTTTCCCGGGGTGGTCTTGGAGTCGGCCGACTTTGACGTCGTTGCCGCAGGAGGTCACTCCCGCAACGCAGACGAGCGCCACGAGAGCGACGGACAAGGACCGGCGGAGAGTGTGTTCACGCAAGCCCGCCACGCTACGAGACGCAACGTTGTTTGCGGCGGATCTGGGATGTGGGATTCAGCCGGCCTTGCGCTGTCCGCCGCGACGGCGATTCGCGAACTTGGCCTTGAGATAG
>JBBRSC010000053.1:0-15758 GCA_038245795.1 Acidimicrobiales bacterium | reverse complement strand
GGTACGCGGCGGGCGGGATGGACGAGTTGGAGCGAGCGGAGAGGATCTCGCCGTGGCGGATCCTCGGGTCAGGATTGTTCGTGGCCGGCGTGTCAGCCATCGTGCCGGTCATCGCGGGCGGAGAGGTGTTGCAGACCGCGAAGCTCGCACTCGATCTCGGCCCGTTGGGATCACCGAAGATCTCGACGGCGACGTTCTTCGACAGCGGCGTCTACCTCGTGGTCGTTGGTTTGATCCTCATGGTGTTCGAGGCCTTCGGCCTCCGCACGACCGAGTCCGACACATCTGGGGCCGGGTCCGACGACGTGGCCACCGAGCGAACGGAGGTCAGTCAATGAGCGTCGGGCTCGCCGCCACCGCTGCGTTGCTGTTCGGCATCGGAACGTATCTGATGATGCAGCGCCAACTGTCGCGCCTGATCATCGGGATCGGACTCATGGGCAACGGCGCCAACCTCGTGATCCTTCAAGGCATCGGCAGACGCGGCACCCCCGCCTTCATCGGCGACTCGCCGAGCTCGGCAATGAGCGATCCACTCCCCCAGGCGCTCATCCTCACGGCCATCGTGATCTCGTTCGGCGCCATCGCGTTCCTGTTGGCGCTGGCATTTCGGAGTTGGTCACTCACGGGAGCGGACGAGGTTGAGGATGACGTCGAGGATCGCCTCGTTTCGCGGCGAGGTGGGACATCGGAGGACGTCGAGGACGCCGAAGCACTCGACCATTCGGACGAACTCGGGTCGACACCCACGCCCCGGCAACCCTCAGGCAACGGACCGACCTCGTGAACTCACTGCTGTTGAGTCTCCCAGTGGCAGGGCCGATCGTCGCGGCCGGAGCGTCGGTGGTGATGGCGAGATCGCGACCAGCTCAACGATGGATCAGCCTCATCACATTGAGCGGGCTGCTCGGACTCGGTATCGCGTTGCTGATCGCAGCGGACCGCGACGGTCGGGTGGTCACCCAAGCCGGAGGATGGCCCGCGCCGTTGGGGATCACCCTGATGGTCGATCGATTCAGCGCCGCCATGCTCACCGTCTCCGCCCTGATGCTGCTGACCGTTCTCATCTACGGCATCGGCGAAAAGGGCGCCGAACGTTCGCCCGCGTTCCATCCGACGTACCTCCTCCTGGCCGCCGGAGTCGCCATGTCATTGGTGGCGGGCGATCTCTTCAATCTCTTCGTGGCCTTCGAGGTGATGTTGTCGTCGAGCTATCTCCTGCTGACATTGGGTGGCGGTGCCGAACAGATTCGGCGCGGCACGACCTACGTCGTGATCAGCTTGTTGGCGTCGACACTGTTTCTGACCACGCTGGGATTGCTCTACGCCGCCACCGGCACAGTGAACATGGCCGACCTGGCACTCAAGCTCAACCAATTGCCCAGTGGGACGGCTGAGGCATTCCGTGTGCTGCTCTTCGCCACCTTCGGCATCAAGGCCGCTCTCTTTCCACTCTTCTTCTGGCTACCGGACAGCTACCCGACCGCACCTTCGCCGATCACGGCGGTGTTCGCAGGGCTACTGACCAAGGTCGGTGTCTATGCGATCATCCGAACCCAGACACTGCTCCGGCCCGGCGAGTCCAAGGTCGACACGATCATTCTGGTCATCGCCGCGCTCACAATGGTGATTGGCGTCCTCGGCGCCATTGCTCAGGACGACATGAAACGCATCCTGTCGTTCCACATCGTGAGCCAGGTCGGATACATGGTGATGGGTCTCGGATTTTTCACCGTGGCCGGACTCACGGGCGCCGTGTTGTATTGCCTCAACCAGGTGGTGTTGAAAACAACACTTCTGCTCACCGCGGGATCGGTCGAATATCTCGAGGGGACAGGTCGGCTCAGCGCCATCGGGGGACTCATGCGTCGATCGCCGGTCATTGCGACGTGTTTTGCGTTGAGCGCTGCCAGCCTCGCCGGAATTCCGCCGTTGAGCGGCTTCGTCGCCAAGTTCTCGCTGATCCAAGCTGGCTTTGACGGCGGGTTCTGGTGGGTGACGGGGATCAGCGTGGCGGTCAGCGGGTTGACGCTGTTCTCGATGACGAAGATCTGGGGCGGCGCGTTCTGGGGGCGGCCCGCGGCGACCCATCGTGCGCTGCGACCCACGGAACCGCTACCCAGGCTGATGGGCGCGCCCATGGTGGTGTTGGTCACTGCGATGTTGGCCACGACCGTTTTCGCCGGCCCGATCGTGGGGTTCGCTCATCGGGCCGCCACAGACCTACTCGACCGCGACGCTTACGTCCACGACGTCCTCGATGCCGACCCGGCCGGCCGGGCCGACAACGTTGGATCCGAGCAATGAAGCGGCCTGCCCAGATCATGTGGCTGGCCGCGTTGTGGATGGTGCTCTGGGGTTCGGCCACACTCGCCAACCTGGCCGGTGGGCTCGCCGTCGGTGTGGTCGTGACGTATTTCGTTGCGGGAACAGGGGACACGGTCAAGAGAAGGGATACGACGCCCATCCGCATCCGGCCGTTGGGAGCGCTCCGTTTCCTTGCGGTGAGTACTCACATGTTGATCGCCTCGACCTTCGACACCATCGCGGCGATTGTGCGCCCGTCCACGGTGAGGTCAGCCGTGGTCGCTGTGAAGATGCGCACCAGTGACGACATCGTCGTGACAGCGGTCGCGAACACTGTGACGCTCACGCCCGGCACCATGACGTTGGCCGTCACCGACGACCCCGTTTCGTTGTTCATCCATGTGCTCCGCTACTCCGATCGTGAGGCGGTGGAGCGCGATGTGCGACGGCTCGAAGTGGCCGCTGCCAGCGCGTTCGGCGTGGAACTTGCTCCCGGCCGTCCAGGAGCGGAGAAGTCACCGTGATCGGGCTCGCGGCAATGGCCATGTTGGGCGTCGCGGCAGTGTGCTTCGCAGCGCGCCTCGTCCTCGGGCCGACCATTCCCGATCGACTGCTGGCGTTGGACGGTCTGTTGTTGTGTGTCGTCGGCGGGCTCGGCGCGCAGATTGCCCGTGGCGGAACAACGGTCGTCGCCGGCGTCATGGTCGCCATTGCAGTCGTGGCGTTCGTGGGGGCTGCCATGGCGGCCCGATTCATCGAACGGCGTGGCGCATGAGATCAGTTGTCGCGCAGTGCATCGTGTTCGGTGGGGCCGCGCTCATGTTGATCGGCGCCATTGGGGCATTGCGCTTTGCGACCGTCTTTCACCGGATGCACGCCCTGTCGGTGGCAGGAGCCACCGGCCTGGGGTTGGTGGCGTTGGGCGCGGCTGTGGGGTCGAGGGATGCCGATGCGATCGCGCCGTTGTTGTCGGTCATGGTGTTTCAATTCCTCACGGTGCCGGTGGCTTCGCATCTCATCGGGCGGGCCGCCCATCGCAGCGTCGAGCGCGTCACGTCCACCGGGATCGACGACCTGGCGGGAACCGACGGACACACACCGATCGAGACCTGACGGACCGAGAGCTGAATTTCCTCAGTTCGCAAGGCCATCAGATGGTCGGATCCTGGGCCCCGGAACGAGTCGGTGTTTACCAATAACGCTTCGGCTACTTGACCACGATGGCGGTGACCATGCCGAACATGCCAGCGGATCGTTCCACGTGATTGAGGATGTGACAGTGGTAGACCCACGTGCCCTTCTGATCAGCGTGGAACATCACGGTGTACCGCTGGCCAGGGGCAACCAGCAGCGTGTCCACCCAGTACGGATGTTCGAGCGGAAAGCCGTCGACCGCCGTCACCAACTGTGGAAATGCGTGCAGATGCATCGGGTGTGATTGCAACCCCTCGTTGAAGTAGGTCACGGCCACCCAGTCACCCTGGTTCACCACGATCGGCGCCGTTGCGGGGAAGCTCTTTCCGTTCAACGAGAATCCGATCACGCCGGCGTCGTTCAGCACCATGGGCATGTCGACCGCCGGAACAACGTTGGCGGGAATCGGACGGCCCCCGATCGTCACGCCTTTGGCGATCGGGGTCGGGCCGACCTGGATCACACCGAACATCCCGTCCGGCACGGTCGTCACCCCGTGGAGATGGGAGTGGTACATCCCCATGTAGGGTCGATCGACGCTGAACTCGTAGGTGAAGTCAGCTCCGGGCTTCACCGGATCCTGTGTGATCGGGGCAACTCCGTCCATGGCAAACGGCGTCTCGATGCCGTGCCAGTGGATGTCCTGGTTCACGGGCAGTCGATTGTGGAAGATGACCTTGATGCGATCGCGCACGTCGAGCTTCAGCATCGGGCCCGGCACCATGCCGTTGTACGTCCACGCGTCGACGATGCGGCCCGGCTCGACTTCCCATTTGGTGATGGCGGCGGTGAGTTCGAATTGCTTGGTGCCATCCGCCAGCACCGTGGGCGCGAGGACCTGATTGCCGATGCCAGCGGTTGTCGCCGGGAACGCTGCGAATGTCGCCAGCATGTCGGCATCCATCTTGGCGTAGTCCGGTGCGGACCCAGCGGCCGCTCCGGACATGTCCATCCCACCCGCAGGACCCGCGGCCGCATCGGCCGTACCACCGGTGCCGGCCGCGGCCACCTTGAGCGTGGCACTCATGCCCGACTCCTTGTGTCCGGCCACCGAGCAGAACACGTTGACGTCGCCAGGCGCGAGAACTCCCAGGTCGAGGGTTTCGCTCGTCCCGGCGCCCAGCAACTTCGTGGCGATCTTGCCGTCGCCAACGGTCAGGTTGTGATCGACCGTCCCGGCATTGGTGACTTCGAGTTTCACCTGCCCTGCTGGCACAGTCATGTTGCCCTCGATGGCGAATTCTGTGAGCTTCAGTTTCACAGTGGTGACCGCTGCCGATGCGGCGGTCGTTGAGCCTCCCGATCCGCGGCCCACCATGACCACCGTGCCGACGACAGCACCGAGCGCGAGCACGTAGAACGCGATCATGGCCATGCCGACGAGGGCGATCGATGGCTCACGAGAGCGGTTGGGGGAGGTCATAGGAACACCTTCAGAAGTCCGATAACTGCAGTGTGAGGCCCCCACGGTTCCACGTAACAGGGCCGTTGGTCCCGGTCGACCCGTGCCCTCTGTCACAACGCAACAGCGCGAGCCGGGATGAAATCCATCCCCTGTTCATCGACGGATCTCATGGCGTTTCACGGAGCGGAACGAAAATGACCCACATGACCGGTGTTTGTTCCGCTCAGCGGAACGGTGCGTTATTGAGCGGAACAATTCCTTGTCATCGAGGTCGCTCACTTCTAGAATTCGTGGCATTCGTCACATCGGGCGATCTATTTCAGGGAGATCACATGAACGCATTTTCACGGACCCGGACACTCGCGTGCGCCGGACTCATCGGCGCTACCGCACTCTTGGGGGCGTGCGCTCCCACTGGTGGTGGCGGCCCCGGACCCACCACAACCGCTCCCGCTGGCAACGTGAACCAGACGACCGCTGTGACCTACTCCTGCGCTGGCGTCGGCGCTGCGTCAGGCATCGGCACCGTTCCCAACCAGACTGTCACCGTGAGTATCAACCACCCGGTCTCGGTCGCCGCCAGCGCCGCGTTCTCGGTCACCGTCTCGGTCCCGACGTTGGCACTCGGTGCTGCACCATCGTTCCTTGACCTGAACGCTGTCGGCATTGCGCCGGTCATCGCCATGTCGGCCACGGGCGGCACCATCGGCAATGCAGGTCCGACCACCATCGTGTTCACCGGCAACGGCCTCACCGGCACCATGGCATCAGCCACTGCCTCAGGCACCGCTGGCGCTGCTGGCACCATTGCCGGCAAGGCTGGCGTCATCAACATCCTGTCCGGCTCGACCGGCTTCGTCTGCACGCCAGTGACTCCCGTCACCGGTGCCGCATTCACCATCACCGTCGTCTGATCATCTGACGGACCTCTGAGCGAAGGAGCCGACCCCAACCGGGTCGGCTCCTTTGTTCGTTTTCATTTGCCGCGACAGTGCGTCCCCGAGCGGATCAGGGACGACGTGTCGAGTCCGATCGATTCCCGCGTTCGCGCCATCGCGTCCGAACTCGCCGCGCCGATCGAAATACGACTACCGCGACGATCGTCGACAGCACGGCCAACACCAGTGCCGCGACGAACGCGACCCGCGGCGCCACGATCGCCAGGGTCATGACACCGGCAACGAGGCCGTCCTCCGCCACGCTGGTCACCACGTTGGAGATCGGCTCCGGTGATGCGTTGATCAACAGTCGCGTCGACGACTTAGCAGCGTGACTCGAGAGCGCCAAGGCCGCGCCGACCACGGCCAACGCCGGTACCGAGAGCTCGGTGTCGCCCGTCGTGGTGACGAGATAGCCACCGACCATCGGCCGGATCACCACATGGGCAACATCCCACGCGCTGTCGACGTAGGGAATCTTGTCGACCACCAGCTCGACAAGGAAGAGCACTGTTGCGGCGGCGATCGTCCACGGCGAACGCAGCAGATCGGGCGTAGGGATCCACCCCAGACGTCCGGCAATCCCGAGCAGCGCCGCCACCCCGTACACGCTGATTCCTGAGGACCACGCCGAAGCGACTGCGGTTCCGAGATCCATCACTCCTGGCTACCAGGACCCGTGCCAACCCACGAGGATCTGCTGGCTGCCCGACGCCTGCACCAGCCGACGAACGGATTGGGTGGAAATGGAGCCCGAGAGGAGAATCGAACTCCTGACCTATTCATTACGAGTGAATTGCTCTGCCGTCTGAGCTACCCGGGCGGAAACGACACTGTATCCGGTCAGCCAGCGTCGATTGCTACGAGAAGCCCCAACAGGGAGAGCCGTTCGTTGGGGTTGAACTGCAGATTGTCTTCGGTGTGACGGACTGCGGCGGCGGCGTTCAGAAACAACTTGGCGCCGCCCTGGTCGACACGTCCTCGAAATTGTTCGACCATCGCGACCAGACCCGCGCGCAGCTCATCGGTCCGGGCTCTCCTCACCTCCCGCTTGTGGCGATCCTCCAGCTCGCGGAGTCGTCCCGCCCCTCTGATGCCCAGTTGTGTCAGTTCGGCCTCCAGCGAGGCCGTCTCGTCGATCTGACGGGCCTCCAACGGCCCGCTGACTTCGCCCAGCCGTGCGATCGCCTCGGCCACGAGTTCGACGACCCGCGTGCCCGTCCCGTCCAACCGGTCGGGGATCCCTGCCCAAAAGGCACGTCGTTCGACCAGCGCCGGGTCGGTGGCCAGGAGTCGGGCCCGGTCCAGATCTCCACCGCATGAGGCCGCAGCCGCATCGGCTTGCGCATCGCGCACCCCCTCGTCCGAGAGCGCCCGGCGGATCACCTCGATCGGCAGGGGTCCGAACTCGACCCGAACACACCGGGAGGCAATCGTCACCAGCTCATCGGGCACATCGTCGGCCAACACGATGAACACGGTGCCGTCCGGCGGTTCTTCGATCGTCTTCAACAGTGTCGGCGCAGCCTCGTTCACCAGATGGAAGTCGCACAGCACCATGATCTGCAGCTCACCTTCCGGTGGGCTCAGATGCGCCCGTCGCACGACGTCGCGAGCCTGGTCGACGAGAATCGACGCGCCGTCACGTTCGACGATCCCCACCGCCGGGTGGCGATCCGCCAGGGCGAGATGGCGGTGCCGTTCGGCGTCGGTCCCCGGGTTGGCGGCCGCCAGTAGTTCACCAGCGAACACCCGCGCCGCTTGACGAGTCCCATAACCGGCGCGGCCCACCAGCAGAAAAGCATGGGTTGGTGACTCCACCGACGCAGCGAGTGTCCGCACCGCCTCCGGCTGGCCGGGCACTGACCCCCACACGTCCTCCGCCATGGCGATCATGGTTGCAGACCCAGACGGTCGGCGACACCGATCCAGATCCGTTCGGCCACCTCGTCGATCGACCCGACACCGTCAATACGAATCCATCTCCGAGGATCCGCCTCGGCCTGTGCCTCGAAGCCCCCCGCAACCCGATCGTGGAAGTCCTGACCCGCTTCCTCGAAACGGTCCAGATTCCCTCCCAGTCGTCCAGCCGATACCGACGCTGGCACGATCAGTAACACCACCAGATCCGGGCGACAGTCATCGGTGGCCCACGTCGAGAGGCGGGTCACCTCCGCCGGATCCAGTCCCCGTCCGAACCCCTGATACGCCACCGACGAGCCAACGTATCGATCGCAGACGACATGCCGACCCGTTGTGAGCGCCGGCTCAATGACATCGACCACGTGCTGCGCCCGATCGGCAGCCATCAACAAGGCCTCGGCTCGAGGTGACGCGACCGTTCCCCGATCCAACAACACCTCGCGGATTCGAATCCCGAGTGGGGTGTCGCCCGGCTCGCGGGTCCACATCGCGCCAATCCGATCGGCAAGTCGGCGGGATTGAGTGGACTTGCCGCATCCCTCTCCGCCCTCGAACACGATGAAGCAACCGCGATCAGCCACGGGCCACCGGATCGTCGCAGTCCGAGATGGATCGCTCCGGCGCGTGCTCGGCGGTCGGAGAGCGGAACGGGTCGCTGACATCGGTATCCGGCGACGTAGCGTCGACGACCACCGGAACCTCGCGGGACTCATCGCGCATCGCTCGCACTTCGCCGGAGATACCACGCAGGTTCTCGCGGAACCCCACCTTGAGCGATCGTGCGGCGATCACCGATGCCACGATCACCACAATCGCGGCGAGCCACAGCGTGAACCTCACCCCTGGGAGCGCGTAGTACTGGTTGAACAGGATGATTCCCGGAACACCGTCTTTCGCTCCCTTCGAAAACAGATCGTTGGCGAGCGGATCGAGCAGCGCCGAAATCGCCGGACCGAGAACCATCGCGCCCAGAACGCACAATCTCACCAAGGTCAGCAACGTCGTGAAGATCCGGCCGCGCAGTTCGTCGTCGGTGTTCTCCTGCAACAGCGTGAAGCCCAACACGTAGACCGAACCTGCCCCGACCCCCAATCCGAAAACGCCAACGACGGAGAACCAGAAGCTCGACATGGTCACGGCGAACATCAGCGACACCCCCGCCAAGAACAACATCGCCACGAAGACCGGCGCCTTGGGGATTCGTGATTGCACGATATTGAGAATGCCGACCGCAATCGCCACCCCCAAACCGAGTGCCGTGACATACAAGGAGAACGCGTTGACGTCGCCCGTCACCTTCTTGGCGAACGTTGGTCCGAGCGGCACCAGCATCGCGCCCCCCAGAAGTCCTGCGGCGAGGCCAAGGTTCACCGCACGCACCACTGGGTTCACAAAGATGTAGTGCCATCCCTCGCGGATCTCCGCGAGCGTCGCCTTCAGCCCCCGAGCTGCCTCCTCCGTGACGGGCGGATCGTCATCGACAACACCAGTGTCGACCTCACCTGCGAGCGCTTCGGCACCCTCGGTTTCCTCATCGTCGATGTCATCGGGAGCGATCACCGTCGCTCGAGGGTTGCCGTCGGTCTTGATGAATTTCCAGACAATGAACGCGGTGAGAAGAAAGGTGGCGGCATCGAAGTAGAAGGCCAGGACCTGCGTCTTACCGAGGGCACGACCGAACTGCAACGGCTCCAACCACGAGACCCCAGCGAGCGCTTGGTTGCCCTTCTCCAACAGGAACTGGATGATGCCAGCGAAGGGCAGCGTGCCGTAGGCGGCCAGGACGCTCAGCGAGTTGGCGTTGGTCAGCCGATTCTTCGGAACGATGGCCGGGACCAACGCCTCCTTGGCGGGCGACCACAACAGCGTGAACGCCTCGAGGACGAGCGAGGCCACGATGAGACCCCACAACGTGTGCACGAATGGCAGCGTCATGAACACGAGCGCTCGCCCGATGTCGGCGATGCGCATCATGAGTTTGCGATCGAACCGGTCGACCAGGACGCCCATGAACGGCGCAAGGAAGAACGACGGGGCAACTCTCGCGGTCAGCACCAGCGCCGTGGCCGCTTCCGGCGCCCCAGAAATGTTCGCCGCCAGCGCAGTGATAGCGAAGAAGCCGACCCAATCGCCGATCGAAGTCACGACCGAAGCCCCCCACAGCCACGAGTACTCCTTGTTGACCAGCACCCGTTCCCGAAATCCGACACGCTGCTCGGCGTCGCTCGATTCGGTCACTGTCACATCATACGGTCGAGCCCCGATGGGGTCCGGTTACTCGTCGGGGAACGGATCGTGATCGAGTTCGCCGTGGCTGGTCGTCGCCGATGCGGGGGGTGATGCTGGCGATTTCTTGGCCGCCGCCTTCTTCTTGGCGGGGGTCTTCTTGGCCGCTGCCTTCTTTGCGCCAGCCTTCTTCGCGGGAGCCTTGCGGGCGCTGGCCTTCTTCTTCGTCGGCGCGGCCGCCCGACGATCGGCGAGCAGCTCCAACGCCCGTTCCATCGTCAGCTCCTCCACCACGTCGCCCTTCCGAAGCGAAGCGTTGGTCTCGCCGTCGGTCACGTACGGTCCGAATCGACCATCCTTGACCACGATCTTGCGCTCGCTGTCCGGATCCGGACCGAGGTCCTTCAGAGGTGGCTTTGCGACCTGGCCCCGCCGCATCTTCGGCTGCTGATAGATCGCCACCGCGTCCTCTAGCGACAACGAGAACAATTGATCTTCCGACTCGATGGTGCGGCTGTCGTTGCCCTTCTTGAGATATGGGCCGTAGCGACCGTTCTGCGCGCTGATCTCCTCACCGTCGGACGTATCGACTCCGAGGATCCTGGGAAGCGAGAGCAGCTTGAGCGCGTCCTCAAGGGTGACCGTCGCCGGCTCCATTGACTTGAACAACGATGCCGTGGCGGGCTTCAGTCCCGTGGCCTCGTCGAAAACACCCATCTGTACGTAGGGACCGAAGCGACCAGCCTTCACCGAGACCGCCAGCTCGGTATCTGGGTGAATGCCCAGCTCGCGATCGTTCGACGGCGCTGCCAGGAGTTCGAGGCATCGCTCGACGGTGAGTTCGTCCGGCGGAATCATGTCGGGAATGGACGCTCGTTCAGCGTCCTCGCCGTCGCCGCCCCGCTGGAGATAGGGCCCGTAGCGTCCGACGCGCACCACGATGGGTTGGCCGTCTTCATCCGCCCCGATGAGGATCGAGTTGACCTCCCGGGCATCGATGCCGCCGATATCCGACGTCAAGAATTTCAGACCCGGGCGCCCACCCACCGGCAACGCTCCCTCAGGGTCGTCGCCCTCACGACGATCACCGAAATAGAACTTCGACAACCACGGCTCTGCGTCAGCGTCGCCATTGGCAATGTGGTCGAGGTCGTCCTCCATACGGGCCGTCAACGCATAATCGACGAGATCGGGAAAGTGCCGTTCCAGCAACGTCACAACGGCGAAGGCAGTGAAGCTGGGAACCAGCGCTGTGCCCTTCTTCCAGACGTAACCGCGATCAAGCACGGTCGAGATGGTTGCGGCATAGGTCGAAGGTCGCCCAACCCCCAGCTCCTCGAGGCGCTTCACCAGCGACGCCTCGGTGAAGCGTGCCGGCGGCTGCGTCTCGTGGCCCTTGGCCTCCATCGATTCCGGCCGGGCGTTGTCACCCTCGAACATGTCGGGCAGCACCTTGTCGCCACCATCGCTGTCGTCGTCGTCCATCGACTCGACGTAGGCCTTGAGGAAGCCGGGGAACTTGATGGTCCGGCCGCTCGACGCGAAGGTGACAGAGCGACTGTCAGTTGTCATCATGGCCAGCCGCACCTGGACCGACTCGCCGCGTGCATCGGGCATCTGGCTCGCGATGGTCCGTTGCCAGATCAATTCGTACAGGCGGAACTCCTGGCTGCCCAGCTCGCCCCGGACCTGATCGGGCGTTCGGAATCGGTCACCCGCCGGACGGATCGCCTCGTGAGCCTCCTGCGCGTTCTTGACCTTCTTCGTGTACTCCCGGGGAGCATCGGGTAGGTACTCCTTGCCGTAGCGCTCGAGGATCTGCGTCCGGGCTGCGTTGAGCGCCGTGCTGGAGAGGGTCGTCGAATCAGTTCGCATGTAAGTGATGAAGCCCGACTCGTAGAGCCGCTGCGCCAGTGACATGCATTGGCTGGAGCTGAAGCGGAGCTTGCGGCCCGCCTCCTGCTGCAGCGTCGACGTGATGAACGGGGGCGACGGCTTGCGGGTGTAGGGCTTGCGCTCCACCGATCGAACCGTCGCGGACTGTCCACTCAACGCGTTGACAATTCCCGTGGCGGCGACCTCGTCCAGAGCAACCACCTCGCCCTTGGCGTCCAGCTGACCGTTCTCGGCGAAGTCACGACCCGATGCCACACGAATTCCGTCGACGTCAACGAGCGACCCCTCGAAGCGCGGCTCTTTCGGTCGATCGGCCAGCGAGAACTCCGCGTCGACATCCCAATAGGACGCACTGACGAACGCCATCCGTTCACGTTCACGTTCGACGACGATCCGGGTCGCGACGCTCTGCACGCGGCCCGCCGAGAGGCGTGGCAGCACCTTCTTCCACAGAACGGGCGACACTTCGTACCCGTAGAGCCGATCAAAGATCCGTCGCGCTTCCTGGGCATCGACCAAGCGGCGATCGAGTTCACGCGGATTGTCGAGTGCGTGCTGAATGGCCTCTGGTGTGATCTCGTGGAAGACCATCCGCTTGACCGGGACCTTCGGATTGAGGACCTCGAGCAGATGCCACGCGATTGCTTCCCCCTCGCGATCCTCATCGGTTGCGAGATAGAGCTCCGAGGCGTCCTTCAACATCGCTTTCAGATGGCGGACGTGATCCTTCTTGCGCGGCGACACCACATAGAGCGGTTTGAAATGGTTCTCGGTGTCCACGCCGAGCTTCGCCCACTTCTCTCCCTTATGGGTGACGGGGATCTCATCGGCCGACGCCGGCAGGTCCCGGATGTGGCCAATCGACGACTCCACCTGATACGCGTCTCCGAGAAAGCGCGCGATCGTTCGAGCTTTCGCCGGGGACTCAACGATGACAAGGGGGGTGGCCACGAGGCATCACCTAAGACCGCCAAGAGGCGTGCTGTCAACAACCAAGCCGAAGAGCCCCCGAGAAACTGTTCCGTCCAGAACAAAATCTCAGGTGGGTTCCCGAACATTCCGACGAGGTGAGATGGCCGACGATTCCGCTTCAATGCTGAGTCCGGTCGCCCCGATTCACCATCGACTCGAGCGAACCGATCGAGGATTCACGCTGATCGAGCTGATGGTGGTCGTGCTGATCATCGGGATCCTGCTGACCATCGCCATTCCCACGTTCCTCGGGGCCCGCCAACGAGGCCAGGACGCTGTAGCGAAGACCTCGCTGCGCACCTACGGAACGGCAGCAAGCGTCTGGTTCACGGACAGCCAGACCTACGACAAGGTCGACCCCGATTCCATGACCCAGACCGAGGGTGCCCTTGGGTACATCGGCGCCAGTTCCTCGTCGACGGGACCGAAAGAGATCAGTGTGGCGGGCAATGGCGACCAGTTCTGGGGCGCAGCGCTCTCGGACTCGGGGATCTGCTGGGGGATCTACGGAACAGCTACCGGCAAGCTTGACGTCAACGACACCAAGATGGGCACCAAGGAGTGTTCGGCCGAAGCCGTCGCTAGCGGCACGAGCGGCGACCGCCAAGAACGGGCAGCTCGTCAGGACCCCATGCAACGCGCCAATACCGGTCCCGCCTCCGCCAGGAGAAAGATGCGTCAGGCGCAAGACAATCCCGCAGCCCTCGCTCCGGCGAGCGGCGCTGGCTCTGCCCAGCAGCTGGTCAACGAGGGGACCCAGCGCGCCAAGTCGCTCGGGCAGCCTGGCGACTGGTCCATGGCTGATGCGCCAACCATTCAGACGATCGCCTCGTTCGGCAACTTCACGACATCGCCGAACCTGTCGGCCGACTACAAGACGGCCAGCATCTATCCGGGCACGGGTGACTGGGGGATCGCAGTTCTCGATCAGGAAACGAACCGTTGCTTCATGCTGCACGTCCAGGTCGAGGTGCAGGTGACGACGGGATTCACCGACGATCCGGCCCGCTGCAACGGCCTCGCCGCTGCGAAGGAGAACTGGGACAACTTCGGCTGGTAGCCGCTTCGACGCTTCGGATACTCGGTGAGTCGACCCTCCGATAGGTTGCCGCCATGGATTTCGCTCCCAGCCCGCGTGGCGCCGAATTGCAACAACGACTCCTCGAGTTCATGGACTCCCACGTCATGCCGGCCGAGGCAACCTACGAAGAGCAGATGGCAGCGTCTGGCGATCTGCATCATCATCCGCAGATCATCGAGGACCTCAAGGCCGAAGCGCGAGCGCGCGGCCTGTGGAATCTCTTCATGCCCCACGTAACCCCGTGGACCCCAGATCCACTGTCCAACCTGGACTACGCCCTCCTGGCGGAGATCTCCGGCCGCTCCCATATCGGCCCCGAAGCAATGAACTGCTCCGCCCCGGACACCGGCAATATGGAGGTGCTCTCGCTCTTCGGCACTGACGCCCAGAAGGAGGAGTGGCTCGTTCCGCTGCTCAATGGTGAGATTCGTTCCGCCTTCGCCATGACCGAACCCGACGTGGCGTCGTCAGATGCCACGAACATCCAGTTGTCGATCACCCGCGACGGCGACGACTACGTGCTCAACGGCAAGAAGTGGTGGATCTCGGGGGCGGCGTCGAGTCGATGCAAGGTCTTCATCGTCATGGGCAAGACCGATCCCAACGCCTCGCGCCATCTGCAGCAATCGATGATTCTGGTGCCCGCCGAGACCCCGGGGCTCACCAATGTCCGACCGTTGCCGGTCTTCGGGTTCCAGGACCGCGAAGGACATTGCGAGCTCAAGTTCGACAATGTCCGGGTTCCCGCCGCCAACCTGATCGCCGAGGAGGGGATGGGCTTCGCTATCGCCCAGGCCCGGCTCGGACCGGGCCGTATCCACCATTGCATGCGTTGCATCGGGACCGCCGAACGGGCGCTCGAGCTCATGTGCAAACGCGTGACGACCCGGATCGCGTTCGGCAAGCCCATCGCCGAGCAGGGTGTGGTCCGCGAATGGATTGCGGACTCCCGCATGGAGATCGAGCAGGCGCGACTACTCACGCTCAAGGCGGCATGGCTGATGGACACCGTCGGCAACAAGGGCGCCGCCGTCGAAATCTCGTCGATCAAGGTCATTGCGCCGAACATGGCGCTGCGGGTCGTCGATCGTTCCATCCAGGCGCACGGCGCGGCTGGCGTGTGCGATGACTTCCCGTTGGCGCGGATGTACGCCGGCCTCCGAACGCTTCGGTTCGCCGACGGCCCCGACGAAGTCCACCGTCGCCAGATCGCCCGTCAGGAACTCGGCAAGTACGCCAGCTGATCAGGGCTGCGAATCTCGAGGCCATCCGCTATCGATCGGTGGCGCCGGCGAACACGGCCTTCAGTTCGTGAGCAGTTCGAAGACACCCATCGAATTGAGCATCTCGGCAATTCGATCCTCACAGCCCACGACCCGCAGCGTCGCTCCGTGTTCGCGACGCCGGCGTCGCGCGCCCAAGAGCACGCCCACGCCCAGCGAGTCGAGAAAATCCACGCCTGAAAGATCGACGATCATCGAATGGCTCTCAGGCACCCGACGGAGCGCCGAGCGGAACTCTCCAATGCTCGCCAAGTCGATCTCGCCCGTGACAGAGACAATGGATCCGCCCCCGTCGGCGATCTCGACCACGGAGAACAACATCCGCGGAACGCTACCGGCTGAGGAAGATGTCGCCCCGGAAGCTGTCAGACCCCACGCCTAGGCTCCCGGTATCACCATGTCCATCGATTCGCTATCCGATCTCGACCTTGCCGAAGCGCCGCCGCGCCCGGCCGATGTTCGCGTCACTGCCACCCGGTCCGGCCCTGCGATCGATCGCTGGTTGGATCATGTGGCGATCGATGGTCGGCTTG
>JBBRSC010000052.1:0-16466 GCA_038245795.1 Acidimicrobiales bacterium | reverse complement strand
TCTGGCAGATCGAGCCCCTCCCGTAGCAGGTTGATGCCCACGAGTACGTCGAACTCGCCGAGCCGAAGATCGCGGATGAGCTCGATACGTTGGATGGTGTCGACCTCTGAATGCAGGTACCGCACCCTGACCCCCATCTCGAGGAGATAATCAGTCAGATCCTCGGCCATCTTCTTGGTCAACGTCGTGACCAGCACACGGTCACCGCGCACGACTCGGTCGTTGATCATGGCGAGAAGATCATCGATCTGGCCCTTGGTTGGTCGCACGGTGACGTGAGGATCGACCAGTCCGGTCGGTCGGATGACCTGCTCAACGATCTGGCCGGAGTGCTCACGTTCCCATGGGCCGGGAGTGGCTGACAGAAAGATCGTCTGGCCGGCTCGTTCGGCCCATTCCTCGAACCGGAGCGGTCGATTGTCGCCCGCTGACGGCAAACGGAAGCCGTGCTCGATGAGGGTGCCCTTGCGCGACCGGTCCCCCTCGAACTGCCCGTGCAGCTGGGGGATGGCGACATGGCTCTCGTCGATGATTGTGAGGTAGTCGCGTGGAAAGAAATCCAACAGGGTGCTCGGTGGTTCCCCTGGCCCACGCCCGTCCATCGGTGCCGAGTAGTTTTCGATCCCGTTGCAGAACCCCATCTCCTCCATCATTTCCAGGTCATAGGTGGTCCGCATCCGGAGCCGCTGCGCCTCGAGGAGTTTGCCTTCGCGCTCGAACAGCGCCAGCTGCTCTTGGAGTTCGGCCTGGATCCGCGTGATGGCCGACTGCATCCGTTCATCGGAGGTCGCGTAGTGGGTGGCCGGAAAGATGATGAGTTCGTCGAGGTCACTGATGCGATCTCCGGTCAGAGGGTCCACCACCGTGATCGATTCGATCTCGTCGCCGAACATGGAGATCCTGACGTTGGTCTCGTCGTAGGCAGGGTGCACCTCGATGACGTCGCCCTTCACCCGGAACTTGCCGCGCACCAGGTTCATATCGTTGCGTTCGTACCGAATGCCCACGAGTTGTCGGAGGATGTCGCGCTGATCGACTGTCTGACCAACTCGGATGTACAGCATCTGCTTGGCGTATTCGACCGGCGAACCCAGACCGTAGATACAGCTGACGGACGCCACGACGATGGTGTCGCGCCGGGTAAGGAGCGCTGATGTCGCTGCGTGACGAAGGCGGTCGATCTCGTCGTTGACCGTGGCGTCCTTCTCGATATAGGTGTCCGAGGACGGCATGTACGCCTCGGGCTGGTAGTAGTCGTAGTAGCTCACGAAGTACTCGACACGATTGTTCGGGAAGAACTCGCGGAATTCGTTGGCCAGCTGTGCAGCGAGGCTCTTGTTGGGCGCAAGCACCAGCGTCGGCCGTTGCAGTTGTTCGATAGTCCACGCCATGGTGGCCGACTTCCCTGATCCGGTAATCCCCAGAAGCGTCTGGAAGCGCTCGCCACGCCACACGCCGTCGGTGAGCGCCTCGATGGCGGCCGGCTGGTCGCCGGCCGGCTGGAAATCGGAATGCACCACGAAGGGCACATCGCCACGGGGTTCGATGAGATTGGCCACGGGGCGATGCTACCGAGGGGGTGTGACACTCATCCTTCGGCTCGGCCGTCGCCGTCACCCTCGCGCTGCGCGACCGAGACCCGCTGTTGGCCGTGATCCCGGACGAGTTCATCCCACAACCCGTTCACGGCCGCCTCGAGTTCGGCTGGCGTACCGGAATTGTCGATCAACCACGTTGCCGTGGCCACCCGTTCCTCCCGTCCCGCCTGATTCTTGATGCGTGCTTCGGCATCCGCGCGGGTGAATCCCCGGTGGGCGATGAGCCGTTCGACAGCGACCTCGGGGTCGAGATCGACGACGATGGTGCCCACGATCCCCTCCCACCCGGATTCGGTCAGGAGCGGAATGTCGAGCACCACGATGTTGTCGAACTCGAACTGCTCGACGACACGCCGCGTGATCTCGTCCCGAACACGCGGGTGGACGATCTTGCCGAGCGCGGCCAGCGAGTCAGTATCGTTGAAGACGATCGCTGCGACCGCAGCACGGTTGAGCGACCCATCGACGTTCAAGATCTCCGGTCCGAGCAGTGCCACCATCTCAGCCAGAACTGGTTGCCTGGGACCCTGGAGCTCGTGGACGATGGCATCGGCGTCGACGACGACGGCGCCCAGGTCGGACAAGCGTGAGGAGACAGACGTCTTGCCGGAACCGATACCGCCCGTCAGCCCCACGAGGTACACGCCCGAGACCTTACCGGCACAGCATCGCTCGACCGCCTACCGTTCGGATATGGCACGAATCGAAGCTCCTGACGCCGGCCTCGGCGATCACATCGACTGGGCGCTCCATCGCCCCAAAATGGCGGCGGGGATGGGCGCTCTCTCCGAGGCCGTGTACGGCAACACGCGGCTCGCACTCCGAGAACGAGAGGCGGCCCGTTGGACGATTGCCCTGATCAACGATTGCGCTGTGTGCCGCGACACCCGCGCCAAGGGCGCAGCGGATCATCGCGTTGATGAGTTGTTCTACGCCCAGGTCGAGAACTGGCGGACCGACAAGGAGTTGTCGGAACGAGAACGGCTCGCGGCCGAGTTCGCACAGCGCTTCGCTCTCGATCATCTCGCCATGGACGACGCGTTCTGGGATCGGCTGCGCTCCACCTTCGGTGACGACGAGATCGCCGATCTCACGATGTGTTGTGCGACCTTCCTCGGCATGGGACGGGCGCTCGCCGTGATGGAGGTCGCTCCGCCCGAGCAACGACTCATCGTCTGAGGATCAGGCCGGTGCGTTGGCGGCGAGGTTCCTCAACATCGATCCGAAGACCACACTGTGGAAGGGGCTGACCGCCCACCAGTAGAGATGGCCGGCCAGGCCGTGGGGAATGAACAGTGCCCGCTGATGGAGCACTGCCGAGGCTCCTTCGCCCAGAATCTCGAACTCCAACCAGGCCTCGCCAGGCAACTTCATTTCCGCGCGGAGGCGGAGCAGGCGTCCGCGGTCGAGCGCCTCGACGCGCCAGAAGTCGACGGCATCGCCGACAGCGACACGATCAGGATCGCGGCGGCCACGCCGAAGCCCGACACCCCCGAAGAGCCGATCGAGCAGACCCCGCACCGCCCACGCGAGCGGGAAGGAATACCAACCGCGATCGCCGCCGATACCTTCAACTGCCTGCCACGCTCCCTCGGGCGAGGCACCCACCGACGTCGATCGCTCGTCTCGGTAAACGGTCCCACCAGCCCAGTCAGGGTCGGTCGGCATCGGATCGCTGGGGGCGCCAGGCCACTCGGCATCGGACCAGCGGGTAGCCACGTTCGAGTCGTTGATCTGATGCAGCGCCAGCCGGACCGCCTCATCGAACCCAAGCAGCTCCCGCGGTACGAATTCGTCGATGTCGTGTTCCCGGGCGATCACATTGTTGCGGAGCGATTCGATCAATGGCTGGGCGATAGCCTTGGGAACGGGGGTCACGACGTTCACCCACTGGCTCGACAACCACGGCGACAGCACCGGTACGGGGATGATGATCCGATGTTTCAGTCCCGCCACCTTGGCGTAGCGGATCATCATCTCCCGGTAGGTGAGAATGTCGGGTCCGGCAATGTCGAACCGACGATCGAGGCCTGCGGGCGCCGAGACCATGCCGATCAGGTACGCCAGGACATCCCGTACCGCGATCGGTTGGACCAGCGAGCCCACCCACTTCGGCACCACCATCACCGGCAGTCGTTCGGTCAGGTAGCGCAACATCTCGAAGGACGCTGATCCACTTCCGATGATGACGCCAGCCTGCAGAACGATGGCCGGAACGGGCGAATCGAGAAAGATCTGGCCGACTTCCGCCCTCGACGCCAAATGGGGCGACGCCCGCTCGCCGACGGGCACGAGTCCTCCGAGATAGATGATGCGTTTCACGCCGGCCGCCGCTGCGGCCTCGGCAAGGTTCGTCGCCGCTCGTCGATCTGCTTCCTCGAAGCTGCGACCCGAGCCGATCGAGTGGACCAGGTAGTAAATGACGTCGATGTCGGCGACGGCTGCGCCCAACGTGTCCGGCTCCAGGACGTCGCCTTCGACGATCTCGACATCCGTCGCCCACGGGACGCCGCTGAGTTTGTCGGGCCGCCGTGTGAGGCACCGGACCTGGTGCCCGTCGGCGAGCAGGCCCGGGACGAGACGACCTCCGATATAGCCGGTTGCACCTGTGGCGAGGACTCTCACAGACGCACCTTACGCAGACCGACCGCAGGAAATGTTCAACATGGGTGCTCGTTGTGGCCGATAGGTCCTTTGACCCCTCTCTTCGCCGTGGAGCAAGAGGCGCTCAGGAGCACACCTGCGTGACTGCGCTGACCACCGATCCGAATGACACAGCTGCTGCTGATGCCGACGATGCCGCCCGCGAGGGTTGGCTGGCCCGCGACTTCCGTCGCGCCATGGTGGATCCCTCCTCGGACCGTCGATCCATCGATGCCATCACGACCCATGACCGGGTCGCCACGTTCGGTCCGGTCGTCACGACCATGCGATTGGCAACCACCGCTGTCTCGTTGCTGCTGGTCTCCAAGGATCTTCTCGCCGGACAGCTGATCACGATCATCTGCACGATCATCGTGCTGTCGTACTCCATGATCCGGACCTTTCGACCAATCCGTTACGACAACGAATTGCGCTCGCTCCTGCGGGTCGTCGGCGAGCTGGCGATCCACGTCGGCGTCGTTATCGTCACCGGGGGATGGGACTCCCCCTTCGTCTTCTCGCTGATCACTGCGGCCTGTATCGCCGGGTTCGCACGGGGCTTCGGGTTCGCCATGCGCATTGGCGCAGCGACCGCCTTTGCGGTGTCAGCGCCCGTCTTCATCCGAGGTTCGGTAACCGAGGAGGCGATCCGCCAATGCGGAACCTGGTCGGCGTTCCTGATCATGATCTCGATCATTGCTGCGTGGGGTCGTCGAATCTCCGGCGAGGCCGATCGAGAGCGCGACCTGGCCTTTGATCGCGTGTCACGCCTCGCCGATGCCAACACGCTGTTGTACTCGCTCCACCGGATCGCACAGACCCTGCCAGCGTCGTTGGACATGAACGATGTGCTCGATTCGACGGTGCTCCGCCTCCGCGGCCTCGTCGATTTCGACACGTTGGTCGTTCTGCTGTTCGACGACACCGATGGGCATTGGCAGGTCGTACGCCGTGAGGGGTGTGCCATTCAGACCCGTTTGGGAGCAACCGATCTGCCCGGTGGACTGCGCCAGGCCATCGCCATCGACGGTGTTGTCTCAGTGGCGTCCCTGAACGCGCAAGATGGCTTCGGATTCGATGATCGATCGGGCTCGGCCCTCTACGCCCCGTTGAGTGCCCGCGGCGCGATCATCGGCCTCATTGCGCTGGAACATCGCGATCGGCACCGCTTCGATCAACGATCCATCGATCTCGTCGACGGATTGGTTCCGCCGCTCTCGCTCGCCCTCGACAACGCCAAGTGGTTCGCCCGGTTGCGAACCGTCGGTGCTGACGAGGAACGCACGCGCATCGCCAGGGATCTCCACGACCGAATCGGACAGTCGTTGGCGTATCTCGCGTTTGAGACAGACCGCATTGTTTCGAAGGACGGCAACGGGGAGAAGGTGTCCGAATCACTCGGTCGTCTGCGCGATGACATTCGCGGGGTCATCGGGGAAGTCCGTGACACCCTGTACGACCTTCGCACCGACGTCAGCGAGGAGGAGTCGCTCGCCGCGATCCTCGATCACTACGCCGTGCGTGTCGGCGACCGGACCTCGCTCGACTTCCAGATCGATGCCGACACCGATCGGCGCCTGCCGATCCTTCAGGAACGCGAGATGTGGCGGATCACCCAGGAAGCCGTGACCAACATCGAACGGCACGCCATGGCAACTCGCGTGCGCGTCACCTGGCGTTGTGACGGCGATCGCGCGGCCATCCGCATCACCGACAATGGCATCGGATTCGAGCTCGGTCGGGCCGGCCGCCTCGACAGCTACGGCATGCTCGGCATGCGCGAGCGAGCATCGTCGATCGGCGCCACGCTCGATGTCCATTCGATCCCGGGTCAGGGCACATCAATCACGTGTGTTCTCGATCCCTCGACGACCCGCCCCAGTGGGTCGACCGACCCCCGAGCTTCCTCGGGACGTACCTCAACCGCTCAACGGAAAACCCCGTTGTCTCCCACCGGAGGAATCCGATCATGACGATCCGACTGATGCTCGCAGATGACCATCGAATGCTGCGCGAGGGCCTCCGGCGCTCGATGTCCGAGGAGGGTTTCGATATCGTCGGTGAGGCGCGGGACGGCGTCGAGGCCATCGCACTCGCCGAGAAGCTCCTGCCCGACGTCATTCTGATGGATGTCTCGATGCCGAACTGCGATGGGGTGGAAGCGTGTCGGCAGGTCAAGGCCCGGAACAACCCGGCCAAGATCGTCATGCTCACCATGCACGTCGACAAGGAGGTGCTCACCAACGCCATTCGCGCCGGCGCGACGGGCTACCTGATCAAGGATTGCTCGACCAGCGAAATCGCCGATGCTGTCCGCATGGCAGCTGCTGGAGACACCGTCCTCAGTCCGCAGCTCGCCAAGTCGATGCTGGATGAGGTGCGCCGACTGGACGAGAAGGCCACGACCGAAGAAGAACGGATGGTCACCAAGCGCGAGGAAGAAGTGCTGCAGTTGATCGCCGATGGTTGCAGTACCCCAGAGGTCGCGGAGCGGCTCTACATCAGTCAGAAGACCGTGAAGAATCATCTGGCGTCGATTTACCAGAAGCTCGACGCACGGGATCGCACGCAGGCGGTCCTGGCAGCGGTCCGGATGGGCATCGTCCACCTTGACTGAGCACGCTGCGGTCCGAAGCCGCGGGCAGGCCTGCCGCTGAGAAGGGGTCAAAAGGCCCATTCTGTCGGGCGGCGGGTTTCGCCGATACTGATATCGGCCGATGCACCACGGCCGCATCACTGCACTGAAGGAATGGGAGGACCGCATGGCGAATGTCGCACTCGCTGTCGGACGATTGTGGTCATGGCAGCTCAATCGGGCAGCCGATGAACGGGGCTCCGGCCTCGTCGAATACGTTCTGATGGTTTCCCTGATCGCGCTCGTCTGCCTGGCGGCAGTCACCGGCTTCGGCGCCAGTAACGGCGGCAGCATCAACTCGACAGCGAGTCGGATCGTCGCTGCCGGCGGTTGATCTCCGGTCGCCGTTGACCGCACCATGGCCCTTCGGGTCGTACGGTGCGGCAATGGAACTGCCACTCACCGCACGAGAACTTCTGACCACCACCCGCTCGGTTCGTAAGCGACTCGATCTCACCCGCCCAGTGGAGCGGGAACTGATCGAGGACTGCATCGATCTGGCGTTGCAAGCACCTACCGGATCGAACAGCCAGATGTGGCAGTGGATCGTGGTCACCGACCCCGCCACCAAGTCGGCGCTCGCCGATATGTACGGCAAGCATTTCGACCCGTACATCGGAGCGTCAGGCCCCATGTGGCCCGATGGCGATGTCCGTGCCGAGAGCCAGGAGGCCGTCAGCAGCTCGGCCACGTACCTTCGAGAACACTTCGCCGAGGTGCCCGCCATGGTGATCCCGTGCCAGATCGGTCGTATCGGCGAGGGTGCTGACAATTTTGCAATGTCGAGCTGCTAGGGGTCGGTGCTCCCCGCCGTGTGGAGCTTCATGTTGGCGCTGCGGCTGCACGGTCTGGGCAGTGCCTGGACCACGTTGCATCTGACGTCCGAACGTGAGGCAGCGGAGCTCTTGGGGATCCCATTCGACTCGGTCACCCAGGTAGGGCTGTTCCCGGTCGCCTACACGGTTGGCACCGAGTTCAAACCCGCCAAACGGATTCCGGCCTCCGAAGTGATCCGCTGGGACCGCTGGTAGGCCTGCGCTACCTGGCGGGGGCGGTCGGCGTCGTGGTCGGCGTTGTCGAGGTCGACGACTCTGACGGTGGCAGCTGGACGAGCGCCGTCGTGGGAGTGGCCGATGGGATGGCGAGCCCGGCGCACGTTGCCATCATCGGTGACACCAGCGCCGACATCCCTGGTGGAAGGGCACCCGGCTCCGCGACCATCAGATCCGCGATCGCGTCAGAGTGGTCGGGCTTCAGAGCGTCGTAGACACAATCCCATTTGATGCCCTTCATGACGGAGATCGAATCCATCTTGTTGACGAAGTCCGCCTTGCTGGCAACGTCGTTACCGCATGCGGCCACCGTCAAAACGAACGTCGCTGCGGCGAGATGGGTCAACAGACGAGTCGGTGGGCGCATGAACGAGATCGTACTGAGCGCCAGCAGCGCCGAGCACCGCATCGTCGACATCAGTCGACGAATCAGTCGACGAATCAGTCGACGAGGCGGAGCCCGGGCGGCAGGGCACCGTCACCAGCGGGAAGTTCCACCGCGAAGCGAGTTCGATGGGCGGGAAACACGAACTCGCTGACCAGCGCCGGAGATCCTCGATGGCTGTAGGTGATGCGCTCCGCGATCAAGACTGGCGAACCGACCGGGACACCCAGCTGTTCGGCGTCGAAGGCAGATGCTCCGTCGGCACCGATCGTCTGGGTGGCCCCTCCGAGTTGGCCGCTGAGATGTTCGAGGAAGGACGCCCGTTCCACATCAGCTCGCGAGAGTTCCGCTCCCAGCGCCTCGGCGCACCAGATCGTCACCCGCGCGAAGGGTTCACCATCGGCGAGGTGGAGACGTGTCACTTCGAGCACGGTCTGCTCGCCAAGGAGTCCCCTGACCCGCTCAGGAGCATCGACAAAGCCGAAGCTGAGGACTTGCCGCTCGCTCGTGATCCCTGCCGCTGAGAGCTGTTGTTCGATGGTGCCGAGCCGATCGAGATCCTGTCGGAGCGGATCGCCGACCAGCAACCATCCGAACCCCTGACGACTTTCGACAAGATGTTCAGCCCGCAGCGCTTCGAGCGCCCGCCGGATGGTCACCCGGCTTGCTCCGTAGCGTTCCGACATCGCAGCTTCCGATGGCAGCACCCGGCTCGCGGCGAACTCGCCGGATGCGATGCGCTCCCGGAGCTGTTCCGCAATGATCTGGTACCGAATCTCTCGCACTTGTATTCTACTTGTATTATTGAGGGAACTTGTCCTATACTTGTATCAGATCCTGGCCCCGAACATCTGGACCGATCTCCCCACCCACGAACGGAGCTTCCCGTGAACGACACCCCCGCAACCGCTTCCACGCCGATCGGACTCGTCGACGGTGTCTATGCCACGCTCGACGAGCGGGTCACCATCGCCCGAGCGTCCTTCGGTCGGGCCTTGACGCTGACCGAGAAGATCTTGGTCAACCACCTCGACCGAGCCGACGAGACCATCGATCGTGGCGTCTCCTACAACGACCTCCGCCCGGACCGAGTTGCCATGCAGGACGCCACCGCGCAGATGGCCCTGTTGCAGTTCATGACCGCCGGTCTGGCCAGCGTCCAGGCGCCTTCAACGGTGCACTGCGATCACCTCATTCAAGCCAAGGTGAACGCCAAGGTCGATCTCCTCGCCGCCGAGAGCGGCAACGCCGAGGTCTACGACTTTCTCGAGAGCGTCTCTGCCAAGTACGGCATCGGCTTCTGGGGACCAGGATCCGGAATCATCCACCAGGTCGTGCTGGAGAACTACGCATTTCCAGGCGGGATGATGATCGGAACGGACAGCCACACGCCGAACGCCGGTGGGCTGGGAATGGTCGCCATTGGGGTGGGCGGTGCCGACGCAGTCGACGTCATGACCGGCTTTCCGTTCAACGTTCGTTGGCCGAAACTCATCGGGGTCCGCCTCACTGGCGAGCTCAGCGGCTGGTCCAGCCCGAAGGACGTCATCCTGAAGGTCGCCGAGATACTCACGGTCAAGGGTGGCACGGGAGCGATCGTCGAATATTTCGGCGCCGGGGCCAACTCCATCAGCTGTACCGGTAAAGCCACGATCTGCAACATGGGCGCGGAGATCGGTGCAACGACGTCGCTCTTCGCCTACGACGCGGCGATGTCGCGCTACCTGTCGGCCACCGGCCGCGGCGCAATCGCCGCTGCTGCCGATGCGGTTGCCCATCATCTGCGGGCCGATGACGAGGTCGCACAGAACCCCGAGCAGTATTTCGACCAGGTGATCGACATCGATCTGTCGACATTGCGCCCGCACATCAACGGTCCTCACACTCCCGATCTGGCTCGCGAGGTGTCGGAGCTCGGTGCCGAAGCCGAAGCCAATGGTTGGCCGCTCGAGATCTCAGCGGCGCTTGTTGGGTCATGCACCAACTCGAGCTACGAAGACATCACCCGCGCCGCATCGATCCTGCGACACGCCGCCGAGAACGGCCTGAAGGTGAAGGTCCCCCTGCTCATCACGCCGGGCTCGGAGCAGGTCAGGGCCACCATCGAGCGGGACGGGCTCCTCGCGACGTTTGAAGCGGCTGGCGCCACCGTCTTGGCCAACGCCTGTGGGCCGTGCATCGGGCAGTGGTCGCGACCAGAGTCGATCACCAACGTCGCCAACACCATCGTGACCTCGTACAACCGGAACTTCCCGAAGCGCAATGATGGTTCGGTGAAGACCCACGCCTTCGTCACGTCGCCCGAGACGGTCGTGGCACTCGCGCTCGCCGGCACCCTCGACTTCGATCCGATTGATGGCACGCTGCCCAACGACCAAGGTCAGCAGATCCACCTGGTCGTCCCGGTCGGTGAGGAACTCCCGGCGCTCGGCTTCGACCCTGGCGAGAACACGTTCGTGGCACCGCCGATCGATGGATCTACGGTCAGCGTGAAGGTCTCCCCCACATCCGATCGGCTGCAGCTGCTCGCACCGTTCGACGCATGGGACGGCGAGGACTACCTCGATCTGGCCATCCTGTTGAAGGCCCAGGGAAAGTGCACCACCGACCACATCTCGATGGCCGGGCCATGGTTGAAGTACCGCGGACACCTCGAGAACATCTCGGGGAACCTGTTCCTCGGTGCCATCAACGCCTTCACCGGTGCCGCTGGTGAAGGCAAGGACCCGATCGACGGGACGACACGGTCGTTCCCGGACATCGCAAAGCACCTCCACGAAGCGCGCCGGGCATGGGTGGCCGTTGGCGACGAGAACTGGGGCGAGGGTTCGTCTCGTGAGCACGCCGCCATGGAGCCGCGTTTTCGTGGGGCGAAGGCAATCATCGTTCGTAGCTTCGCCCGCATCCACGAGGCCAACCTGAAGAAGCAGGGTGTCCTGCCGCTCACGTTCGCTGACCCGGCGTTCTATGACGCTATCGGTGAGGACGACACCATCTCCATCGTCGGCCTGTCGACGCTGGCCCCGGGCCGCCCGGTGGACTGTGTCCTCAACAAACCCGACGGTTCAACCATCGACTTCCAGTGCCTTCAGACGATGTCACCGGAACACATCGAATGGTTCAAAGCTGGCAGCGCGCTCAACATCATCCGAGCCCGCACCGCCTGATCATCCGTTCTGGCTGCGAAGACTCTGCGTTTTCGCTGGCATTTTGCAGCCAGGACGATGACCTTTGAGGCGCGGGTCAGGTCGCTTCGATGACGTCGCGGCCCGCGGTCTCGGGCAACCATCGAAGGGTGATCAGCGAGCACATGCTGAGTGCCGCAAAGAACCACAGGGCATGCCCGGTGGTCATGAATCGGGGGGCCAATACCGCGGCGGCGAGGAGCCCGATCGAGCCGCCGCCGATGTTGCACGACACGATGAAGGACACCACCGTGGCCCGCACCTCAGTGGGGACCAGTTCCGAGACGTAGGCCAGGTACAGCGCGGTGATGCAGGCTTGTCCGAACACCATCAGGTAGAAACCGGCAACGTAGGGAACCTGTTGGCCGGTGAAGACGAGCACAACGCCGAGCGACTGGACGACCGCCCCGATCGCCAGGATCGGCCGGCGGCCAAAGCGATCGCTCCCCCGACCGCCGAGAAGGAACCCGGTCGTCGTGAAGATGCCTGACGACAGAATCAGCGCCGTGTACGAGCCCTCCCAGCGGAAGTCGTTCTGGGCGATTCCCGCGGCGTAATAAAATCCGGGGGTCTGCATGAAGCCGATGGTCCCGAAGAGCAGAGCGGCCGTCCAGACATGACCCCGGTAGCTGGCTTCGAGCCGCGGCCAGAAGCTGGATTGGATCCGATCGGAGTTCGCGGCAACGGTGAAGGCTCGGGTCTCGCGGAGGCTCCGCCGGAGGACCGCAACCACGGCGAGCGGCGCCAGCGCAATCACGTAGAAGAGTCGCCAGCCGAGCGGATTGTCCCGGAAGATCCCAACCACGATGGCCACGAGTCCGCCGCCCGCCTGCGCCATCAACCCCATCAGCGACAGCGCGCGGCCCCGCCGATCCGGCCTCACCTCCTCGGCGACCACCAGGCTCGCCAATGCACCCTCGGTCGTCAGGAACACCCGTGCCACAATCTGACAACCCACGAACACCAGCAGGGAGCCAGCCAACGACGTCGCTCCCGTCGCGATCGTGAAGGCGACCAGCGAGATGATCAGCATCCGCTTGCGGCCGATCCGGTCGGCGAGGCGGAGGACGGGCAAACTGCCAATGGTGGCGATCTTGATGATGGCGACCGCAATGCCGAAGGTTCCTTCGCTGACCCTGAGCCCGGTATAGATCAGCGGCGCGCCCAGGGTGAGGATGACGTTGTCGTAGTTCTCGAAGAAGCCCGTGAAGGACAGCGGCAGGATCGTCCGCCACTCATGGTCATTGAAGCCCAACGGCTCACGGGGGGCGGGTTCATCGGCCGGGCCGAGTTCTTCCGCCTCGCCGAGTTCCGACTGGGGTTGGACCGGCTGGGGTTCAGTCACTTCCGGGTCGTCGAAGTGCCTCGTCGTCGAGCTCAACGGGGATGACTCCCGACGGGTAGGTCGCAGCCAGCTCAGCTTGACTTGGGTTCCGGGGCCGTCGCGCCTCGGCAGGCAGCAAGGCCGAGATGGCCGCCATCATCGTTGCTGTGTCAGCTTCGACATCGGTACCGGTGATCTCGATGGGTTGGCCGACCCGCATGGTGATCGTAGGTGGCGATAATACGTTTCCGATCAGCGGGATCTTCGACGAACGGGGCCAGACCCGCTCGGTCCCCCAGATCCCGATCGGAATGACCGGGGCGCCGGTGGCATGAGCGAGACGCATGGCCCCCCACCTCCCTTGGAGTTCGGGGTCGAAGAATGCGGTACCCCTGGGGATGGTTCCCTCGGGCATGACGGCCACCATGTCGCCAGCACGCAGGGCCGCTTCGGCCGCCTGGAGTGGAGCGTCGGAACCAGTCCCACGGTCGACGCGGATTCCGCCCATCGAGCGAGCGATATCGCCGACGATCGGAGCGTCGAACACTTCCTTCTTGCCGAGGAACCGGACCGGTCGGCCCACTCGGCCGAGCAACAATCCAATGGCGATGGGATCGAAATACGAGCGGTGATTGGCCACCAGAATGGCGGCACCGCTGCGCGGGATCCGCTTGGTGCCATACATCCGGAAGCGGGCGTACGGGAACAGCTCCGGTCGCGTCAACATCATGACGGCCTTCTGCGGCTCGATACCGGCGAACTTCGGTACGCCCTCGGGAACGTCGAACCACTTCTGTGGCCAGCGTCGCAGCGTGGCGATTGCCACCATCCGGGGGTCGGGATTGATGACGTGAGGATGGCCGACGATCGAGAGCAGCGGCACGTCGTAGTAGCTGTCGCTGTAGGCGTGGCTCTCAGCCAGGTCGAGATCGTGTTCCTCAGCGAACTTGCGCACGGACCTCGCCTTGCCCTTGCCCCAGACGTATTCGCCGTCGATCCGACCGGTATAGGTCTCGCCGTCGTGGTCGTATCGGGTGGCGACGATCTCGTCGAAACCCACGAGGTCCGCAAACGGTTTCACCAGGTCGTACGGCGTTGTCGTGGCGAGCACCAGGAGTCGTCCGGCGTCTCGATGCATCTTCAGCTCCGCTTCCGCGTACGGAAGGAGCGCCGCCGCCAACGTCGGAGCAGCGTCCGCCGCCGCCGCCTGCACGTCTGATCGCTTCCAACCCTTCGAAGCACGGGCGGCCGCCTTGGTCGCCATCATGGTGGGCCAGTTCTCACCGAACAGATGGAAGACCCCGAAGAGCACCGGCTCGAGCGGGTTGGCCCGGTCGCTCAACACGCCGGCGCGTTTCATCGCGGCCGAAAAGATGGCGCCGCTGGCACCGCGGAGCAGGGTTCGATCGAGATCAAAGATCGCAGCGGAGGTCGGACGACGTGTGCGTGCCATCTGCTGACCCTATCCCGAGGCCTCCGGTGGAGCGGATCGACGATTCGTAGCGCGTCGATGCCCGGGCTGAAGACCTACCGCTCCGACGAACGCCGTAAAACAGACGAAGGACCGGAGGGGGGATCCGGTCCTTCGGGTATGGTCCTCGGCAGAAGATTCCGCCGGCAGACCGGCGATCGGTGGAGAGGGGGATTCGCCGTTCCGATCGCTGTGATTCACATGATAGCGATGATCGTCGTATTCATCTAGTAGTTACCGGCGATATCTGGTATCGTTTCGAGAGATGGACCTTCGTCAGCTACGAGCGCTGGTCGCCGTGGGCGATTACAAGAGTTTCTCGTTGGCAGCGCGCTCGTTGCACACGGTGCAGTCGAACATCTCCACCCACGTCTCACGGCTCGAGCGGGAGCTGGGCGTCACGCTCGTCGACCGAGCAACCACCGAGCTGACCGAGGAGGGCAAGGTCGTCGCGGCGCGGGCCCGACGCATCGAGGCCGAGTTCGCGGCGCTGGAATCAGATGTCTCGTCCATGCGCGACGAGGTCCGAGGCACCGTGCGCCTTGGGGTGATCGGTACCACGGCGCGTTGGTTGGTCCCTGAGGTGCTCTCGGACTTGGCGATCAGGCATCCTGCGATCGCCGTAGTGGTTCTGGATGCCACGACCTCATCCCTGCTCCCGCAACTCGTGGGAGGCCAGATCGATCTCGCCGTCATGAACCTGCCGGTGACCGACCCCGACGTCGTGATTGAACGACTCTTCGACGAGGACCGTCTGCTGGTGGCTCCGGCCGATCACCCTTTGCATTCCCGTGCCTCGGTCACCATGGCCGACCTGGCGCGGCATGATCTTCTGCTCGAGGCGAAGGGTACGAGCTTTCGCGACGAACTCGACGAGGACGCTCGCCAAGCCGGCGTCGTGCTGCGAGGCCAGGCGGAGTTCGACGGGATGCGCCTGTTGGCCTCCTTGGCATTTGCGGGCTTCGGGGCGGCGGTGCTCCCCGCGTCTGCGGCCCCCAGCACCGTTGAGGGCACCTGGAAACGCATCCCCATCACCGACGCGTCGAGCCGATCGGTCGGCCTGGCGCGACGGCGGCGTGGTCTCCCGTCGGCAGCTGAACGAGCCGTCGCTGACAGCATCCGAACGATGGTCCGAACCACGGCACACCGACAGGCTGGAGTGCATCCGGTCCTGTGAGGTGGCCCACAGTCGGCGGGCGCACGGCGAGCGTCGTCGGATCACGCTCTGTGAACGCTTGACGAAGAACCGGCCACATCGTCTCGGAACACTGTTCCACGGACGTAGACTGCGGTACGTGGCAGACACGATTTCCATCACCGACAACCGAACTGGCGAGACAGTTGAGATCCCCATTGTCAACGGAGGGGTCGACGCCAAGGCGTGGTCCAAGCTGCTACCAGGTGTGTGGTTCATGGACCCATCCTTCGGCGCAACGGCCGTTGCAGAGTCGTCGGTCTCCGAGCTCGACGGCGAGGCAGGGATTCTGCGGTACCGGGGCTACCCGATCGAACAGTTGGCCGAACATTCGAGCTACCTCGAAGTCTCCTATCTACTGATCCACGGCGAGCTGCCGACACCCGCTCAATTCGAGCAGTGGCGATTCGACGTCACGCATCACACGTTCATCCACGAAAACGTCCGGAAACGCTTCCTCGACGGCTTCCACTACGACGCCCATCCCATGGGCATGCTCGTCTCCGCCGTGGCAGCGCTCAGCACCTTCTACCCCGAGGCCAAGGGCATCGAGGATCGGGAGAATCTCGAACGGCAGGTCGTGCGTCTGTTCGCCAAGTTGCCGAGGCTCGCTGCTGCCGCCGATCGGTTCAGCGTGGGCATGCCCTTCGTCTACCCCGACAACAGCCTGGATTTCGCAGCCAACTTCTTGTCGATGATGTGGAAGATCGCCGAGCCCCGCTACGAAGCGGACCCGGTGCTCGCCAAGGCACTCGACGTGTTGTTCATCCTGCACGCCGACCACGAGCAGAACTGCTCGACAACCGCTATGCGAGTGGTCGGGTCGTCCCACGCCGACCCCTACTCAGCTACTGCGGCGGCGACCGCCGCGCTCTACGGCCCACGTCACGGTGGTGCCAATGAGGCCGTGTTGAAGATGCTTGGCGAGATCGGCCACATCAGCAACGTCGAGGCGTATGTCCAAGCCGTCAAGGATGG
>JBBRSC010000051.1:0-16528 GCA_038245795.1 Acidimicrobiales bacterium | reverse complement strand
CGGACCCAACGGGCTCTTTGTGGTTGCCGTCGAGGACGGCGACGTCGTCGAGGCAGGACGATGGGCCTCGGCTCGGGCAGGTCTGATGCGGTCGGAGCTCGAGCACAGCCTCGGGTGGGTGCCGTTCATCGACGCTCTTGTCGTCACAGGTGACGAGCTCGCCAACCCAGCGACGCCATGTGTCACCGTTCCCATGAGGTTGCTGCTCTTCACGGTGAGCGAAGGCCCGCGAACTGTCGACGATGAGAGCCTTGCCCGCCTCGGACGGCTCACCCTTCGCCCGGGTCCCTGATCGACACGGGCACCCGGCAACGTCGGTCCATCATCACCGTGAGAAACTGAGCGGGTGACTGTCCCCTCATTCGTCGTCGCTCCCGGCACCGACGGTGTCAAACTCGCGCTCTACGACTTCAGCTCCCCCAACGCTCAGGCCGGTTCCCCCGTCCTCGTGCTGTGCCATGCCACCGGTTTCTGCGCGCAGGCATGGAACCCACTCGCCGCCGCCCTTCGACAGCACGCTGATGAGCCGGTACGCATCTTGGCGTTGGATTTCCGGGCCCACGGTCGCTCATCGAACCCTGTCGACAACAATCTGTCGTGGGAAGGGGTTGGACGCGATGTGAGAACGCTCCTCGACCACTTCGGGGTCGAGCACGCCTTCGGCATCGGCCATTCGATGGGTGGGGCGGCCCTGATCCTGTCTGAGCTCGAACGGCCCAACACCTTCTCGGGGATCTGGGCCTTCGAACCGATCGTGATTCCGCCCGACCTGATCGAGGACTAGGACGAGGACGGCAACTATCTAGCCAACTCGGCCAGACGTCGGCGCCCGACCTTCGATTCGCTCGATGCCGCGCGCTCGAATTTCAGTTCGAAACCACCGATGGCGAGCTTCGATGCCGAGGCACTCGACGGATACCTCGACGGTGGCTTCGAGCTCCATACCGATGGCACGGTGACCTTGCGTTGTTCTCCCCAGGACGAAGCTGGCTTCTACGAGATGGGCGGCAAGAACGACGCCTGGCAGCGTCTCGGAGAGATCGCCACGCCCACGTGGGTCGTTCGTGGTTCCGACGCCATTCCTGGGCCGCCGACGTTCGCACCGTTGATCGCCGAGCGACTGCCCCGGGGACAGCTCGTCGATTTCCCCGAGATGGGCCACTTCGGGCCGTTCGAAGCACCCGAAGTACTCGCCGACCATGCCCTCTCGGCGTTGGCTGTCACACGCCACGCCTAACATCACCCCATGGCGCTTACGCTTCCGACGTCGTTGTCACCATCCAAGGTGTCAACCTTCAAGGACTGTGCGCTGGCGTTCAGATTCTCCGCCATCGACAAGTTGCCAGAGCCGCCGTCGATTCCGGCCACCAAGGGTTCGTTGGTTCACCGGGCGCTCGAGTTGCTGTTCGTCGATCATGCTGATGCGCGCACCATCGAGCGTGCCCAGGAGTGCCTGGTCCTTGCCATCGAAGAATTCCGCGCGGACCCCGATTTCGTCGATCTCCAGCTCGACGAAACTGCCGAGAAGGCGTTTGTTGCAGATGCTTCGAAGATGGTGGATCGTTACTTCACGCTCGAAGATCCCACGGCTATCACCCCCATCGGGATCGAGCTCAAGCTTGAGGTCCCCATCGGCAGCGTGAAGCTCCGGGGCATCATCGACCGGCTCGAGCTCGACGAGAACGGCGACCTGGTCGTCACCGACTACAAGACGGGCCGGGTCCCCAGCCAACAACAGGAAATGGCACGCCTCGGCGGCGTCCATTTCTACTCGTACATGTGCGAGAAGCTTTTCGGGCAACGACCATCCAAAGTGCAGCTCATCTATCTGGGCTCCACCCCCGAGATCATCATCGCCCGGCCGAGCGAGCAATCCACGCACGGCCTAGAGAAGAAGGTCGCCGCGATCTGGTCGGCGGTTGAGCGTGCGTGCGCGCAAGAAGACTTCCGCCCCAAGCCGTCAAAGCTGTGCGACTGGTGCGCCTTCAAGCAGTGGTGTCCGTCGTTCGGCGGGGATCCAGCCGCCGCCCCGTCAGCGCAACGTCGGGTCGATCTGCCGCGCCCATGACCCCATCCATCCTGGAACACCCGTCGGTCCTCCGATTTGATGACGCCGTCGATCACGCCTTGGAGCCGTTCCGCGGCACACGCCGTGTCGATCGGCTGATGTATTCGCTGACCGAGCTGGGGGATTTTTCGCTGATCTGGCACATCGTCTCGGTGGGAATCGGCGTGTTCGGCGGCCATCGTGGTCGGCAGCGGATGATCCGTCTGTCCGCCGCACTCGGCGTCGAGGCGGCGCTGGTGAACGGACCGCTGAAAGCGTTGTTCCGACGAACCCGACCGGAGCCACCCGCCGAGCGGCCTCACGGACTACGCCAACCGTCCACGTCGAGCTTTCCGTCCGGGCATGCCTCAGCCGCCGCCTGCGCAGTGGTCGTCCTGTCCGCAGATCGCCCCATTGCCGAACGAGTGGGATGGGCAGCGCTGGGAACGCTGGTTGCCACCAGTCGGGTCTATGTACGCATCCATCACGCGTCAGACATCGTCGCCGGGGTTGCGGTGGGTTCGCTCATCGGGGTGCTGGCACTGCGCCTCCGACCTCTACGCTGAACGCGTGGATCGACCGATCGCCGACGCAGCTCGCATGACCGACTTCGAGGCGCTCATGTGGACCCTCGATTCGGATCCGCGCCTGTCGTCCACGATTGGGAATCTCACGCTGCTCGACCGCGCCCCCGACTGGGAACGGCTGCAGTACCGAATGGAGCGGGCAACGTACGCTGTGCACCGTCTCCGACAATACGTCCACGAGCCGCCGGGCCGGATTGCGCCCCCGCAGTGGGTGTACGACAACGATTTCGACCTGGATCGACATCTTCTTCGAGAAGTCCTGCGACCGTCCACCACACGGCGCCAGCTCCTCGACCATGTCATGGAGCGGTTCTCGCAACCGTTCGATCGAACTCGGCCACTCTGGGAGTTTGTCGTGTTCGAAGGACTTCGCGGCGGACGCGCTGCCATGTTGCAGCGGATCCATCACACGCTGATGGACGGCGAGGGTGGGCTCAGGATCTCCGAGCAGTTCATCGACTTCGCGCGTGACGCCAAGGACCCTCCCCCGCTCGACCCCACGCCGCCCGGTGAGCACAACACACCATTTGGTGATATCGCACGGCAGAGTCTTGGTCGGTTGACGACCGCCGCTCGGTCAATCGGATCGGGGCTCGCACATCCAGGGGATGCTGTTCGAGCTGGCGCCGGGCTCGTGGAGATCACACGATCGACCCTCCGACAGGCCCGATTCAACGAGACCATGATGTCGCCAGTGTGGACGGGCCGGTCGCTCCGGACGCGGCTCGACATCTTCGAGTTGTCCCTCGATCAGGTTCGAGCGGCAGGAAAGCGACTCGGTGGGACCATCAACGATGTCTTCGTCACCGGCGCCGCCGAGGCAGCGGGGCGCACCCACCGGGACGCCGGCAGCGCTGTCGACGAACTGCGCATGGCCATGCCGATCAGCACCCGCTCGGGAGGTAGCGCAGGCGGTAACCACTTCTCCCCCAGCCAAACGCTCGTGCCCTGTGGCGACATGGGCATCATCGAACGCTTCGATCTCGTACACACAGCACTCAGCCAAACCCGTGGCGAATCCGCCATGAACGCCACAGAAGCGTTGGCCGGAGCGTTCAATCTCCTTCCACCCATGGTGTTGACCCGGTTGGGGTATCGGCTGGCGGAGTCGGTGGATTTCGTGACGTCGAACCTGCGTGCCGCACCATTCGAGGTGTATCTCGCCGGTGCGAAAATGACCGCCAACCATCCGATCGGGCCGATTGCTGGCACGGCATTCAACATGACCACCATGTCCTACTGCGGGCGCCTGTGCGTCGGTGTTGTCACCGACACGGAGGCAGTCTCCGACCCCGATGCACTTCTGCGACATCTCAAACAGAGCTACCGGGAACTGCTGGCTGCGCGCCGCTGATCCGGCACGCGTCCGTGGACGCGTGCCCCCTCAGCGTGGGCCCCAGGCCGCCCGACAGGGCCGTTGGTGCGTCAGTTGACCGACAAGTGCGCGTCGGGCCGAGTCAACAACGTCCGCACGTCGAGGAGCAGATCTGCCACCTCGGATGCCGACACGAGCGAACGCTCGGAGATGTCGCCGAGCCCACGATCGATGAGGGCCAGGATTTCGGTGATGGTTTGGGTGTCTTGTGTGTCGGTCATGAAGCCTCCAACGACGACGGTGCCTGAGTACAGCCTACGCAGCAATGTTGCCGGCGCCCACCACTTTTGATGAACGCCCGATTTCAACGAGGTTGTGTCACGCCTTCTGGTGAGAAGGTCTTCGGCCATTCTCGTCGCGACCTGTGACAACAAGAATGGGTAGATGTCTTCCGCTACCGTGCCGTCGTGGCTACCCGAGGATTCACCTTCGCTTCATTGCCGAGCTTTGGGGTCGGCGCCGTACCCGCGCTGACCACACAGCTTGCCGACTACGGATTCGATTCGTTCTGGGTGGCTGAGACCACGGGAACTGAGGCATTCTCCACGCTGGCGTTGGCGGGCATGACCGTACCCGGGATGGGCCTGGGCACCGGAGTGCTGGCCGTGCAGCTCCGAACACCGATGCTCGCCGCCATGGGTGCCGCCACCCTCGCTGGCCTTCCAAATGTGGGCGCCGTGTACCTCGGCGTCGGGATCTCCTCGCCCGTGGTCGTCGGCCAATGGCATGGGACCGACTACGGAGATCATCCGGTTCAGCGCATGCGCGAGTACCTCACGCTGGTTCGAGAATGCCTCAGCGGCGAGGCGGTCACCTTCGATGGCGACTTCTGGTCGTGCCGCAAATTCCGCCTCGGCACCCGCTTCGAACACGCTCCGCAACTGGTGTTGGGCGCCCTCAATCCCAAGATGCTCCAGCTCGCCGGAGAGCTCGCGGATGGGGTGCTGCTGAACTACTTGCCAGCGAGCGCTGTGCCCTGGTGCATCGAACAGGTGCGAGCGGGCGAGCGCCTCGCCGGCCGAGCCGAGGGCACGTGCACCATCCATGCCTACGTCCACGTCGGGGTCTGCACGGTCGACGACGCCCGCGTCCCCGGTCAACGGGATCTGTTCTCCTATTCGGTCGTGCCTGCCTATGCCAGAGCCTTCCGCCGCGCAGGGTTCGCCCACGACGTGGACGCCTGTCTCGAAGCGCATGCCGCGCGTGACCGCGACGCTGCACTAGCAGCCATTTCTGATGAGATGATCGGCGCCATCGATATCTGCGGCGATGCGGCACACATCTCGGCGGCTGTTGACGCCTACGAGGCTGCTGGCGTCGACCATGCGGTCATCATGCCGATGCCCTGGGGGGCCGATCGGCACGCGACCGTCGACGCCACCATCGTGGCCACTGCTCCGAATCGCTGACCACCGTCAACCACCGAACATCGAACCCGAGGATCACCATGGAACCCACCGGAGCGAACATCGTCATCACCGGCGCCGCCAGCGGCATCGGCGCCGCCATGGCTCGTGCGTTCTCGTCCGTTGGAGCAGCGCATCTCACCCTCGCTGATCTCGACACCGTGGGCCTCGATGCAGTCGCCGCAGAGCTTGCCGTCCCCACATCCACGCTGCGGTGCGATGTGTCGAACGAGGCCGACGTGATCGAGTTGGTCGAGGCCGCATCGACCATCGGCCCGATCGATCTGTTCTGCGCCAACGCCGGTATTGCGTCCGGTCAGGGTGCCGAAGCGCCCGACGAAGTGTGGAACCGTGTGTGGTCGGTGAACCTCATGGCGCACGTCTATGCCGTTCGGGCATGTCTGCCGGGGTGGACGGAGCGTGGAGCTGGTCATCTCCTCGTGACCGCATCAGCGGCGGGCCTGCTCACCAACCTCGGCGACGCTCCCTACACCGCGACCAAACACGCTGCGGTCGGTTTCGCCGAATGGGTCGCGATCACCCACGGCGATGCAGGCGTGACCGTGTCGTGTCTGTGCCCTCAGGGGGTGCGGACGCCCATGGTGATGGGCGGACTCGAGGCCGATCAGATGGCTGCTGGCGTGGTCGAACTGATGGGGCTCATCGAACCCGAGGAGTGCGCGCGAGCGGTCATCGACGGTCTCCGAGCTGATCAGTTCTTCATCCTTCCTCACCCCGAGGTCGCTACGTATCTCCAGAACAAGGTCAGCGATCACGGCCGCTGGGTCGGAGGAATGCGGAAACTCCAGCGTCGCCTTCTGGGCGTGTGACCGCGGAACCACCGCCGACTGACCTGCTGCTCGCCGACACGGTCGGGGCGGAGATGCGGCTGCTGATCGTGGGGCTGAACCCGTCGATCATGTCGGCGGAGCGCCAGATCGGATTCGTGCGTCCGGGCAATCGGTTCTGGCCTGCAGCGTTGCAGGCAGGAATTGTCACCCGGGACCGCGATCCGGCTCACGCGCTCGCCCATGATCGTGTCGGCATGACGAACCTGGTCGCCAGGGCGACTCGACGCGCCGACGAGTTGTCCCCCAGCGAGTTCCGTGATGGCCTGCAACGTCTCGACGAGATGTGCATGGAGTTCCATCCCGAAGCCGTATGTGTCGTGGGGATCACGGGCTGGCGGTACGCCACCGGCGATACGAAGGCGACGCTCGGATGGCAGGACCGAACGCTCGGCGGTCGCCCTGTATATGTCATGCCGAATCCGAGCGGGCTCAATGCCCACACCAACATCGACGATCTGGCCGCCCATTTCCGTCGCGCCCTCGCCGGGCTGCCAACAAGCGACGCCAGCTGACAAACTCCCTCAGAACATCGCGCCGGTCAGGCGCAGACCGATCGATTCAGGGGTCCCACATGAGCAACGCCGAGACAACAACGCCGAAAATCCGCCTGGACGACGCGGACGAGTATCTCCACCAATTGGGTCCCGAACCGACCTTCAACGAGTCGATGTACTTCAACGTGGTCGATCCCACTCAGCAGGTCGGCGCGTTCTTCCGGCTCGGCAATCGCGCCAATGAGGGCCGCGGCGAGATGACGTGCTGCATCTACCTTCCCGACGGGCGGGTGGCCTTCATGTTCCAGCGACCCGAGGTCACCACCAACGACGCCTTCGATGCCGCCGGGATGCGCTTCGACGTGGTCGACCCGTTCAAGGAACTCACGGTGACCTACTCCGGGAAGCTGGTGCTGTTGACGGACCCGTTGGAGATGGCCGATCCACGCCGAGCGTTCACCGAGAACCCGACGGTGGAGGGTGCAGTCTCGCTGACGTATCGGGGCACCGCTCCCCCGTTCGGCGGAGAGCCCGAGGTCAGCCACGAGCGGCCGGGCGAGGAGTTCGCCCGGGGCCACTACGAACAACTCGTCGGCGCACGCGGCACGATCACTGTGGGCGACGAGCACTTCGAGATCGACGGTTGGGGCCTTCGGGATCACTCGTGGGGGCCGCGCACCTGGCAGGCGCCCTGGTACTACCGGTGGCTGGTCGGCTGCGGCGGCGACGACGTCGGCTTCATGGCCTCACGTATCGCCCGGCGCGACGGCGACGGAACCCGCGGCGGATTCGTGTGGGACGGGGATCGGATGCATGTGATCCGCCATGTCACGGTGAACACCGTATGGTCCGAACCGGGCACATATCACCGACGTGTCGAGGCAACGCTGTCGACGACCGACCCGACCCGCCCGCAGACGAGAGATTCGAGCTCCAAGGAGATTCGTACGTGGACGCTGGTGGGCGAGGTCTCCTCGCTGATTCCCTTGCGCAATCGGCGCGAGGAGATGGTGACCCGGATCTCCGAAGGGTTGACCACGTGGACGTTGACACCGACCGACGGTGGCCCGTCCCGCACTGCCTACGGGCTCTCGGAGTATCTCGATCAGATCATCGATGGCGCACCCGTCGGCATCGACGAGTGACGTAACCTCGCACTGAACGCTGTACACCCCGGGGGAGCCACCATGGCCATCGACGCAGAACCGCATGTCAATCCATATCTGACCGGACACTACGAACCCGTGCCGGACGAGAGGATCGATCGCAACCTCGAGATCATCGGCGACCTCCCCGCAGGCTTGGCCGGCACCTACATGCGCAATGGCGCCAACCCGGCGTTCACTCCTCCTGGCAGGTATCACATCTTCGACGGCGACGGCATGATTCATGCGGTGACCTTTGATGGCGAAGGTGGCGCCCACTACCGCAATCGTTTCGTCGAATCGAAGGGGCTGATCGCCGAGCGTCGCCTCGGAAAGGCCGTATTCGGTGGGTTGTCGGAGTTCTCGCTGCCGCCAGACGATCTTGCCTCCGAGGTGGGGCTGTTCAAGAACACCGCCAACACCAACATCGTCCGTCACGCTGATCGCATCCTGGCGCTCATGGAAGCCGGACACCCCACGGAGCTGAGCGCAGACCTCGGGACCATCGGCGAGTACACCTTCGGCGGGCGGCTCCAAGGCCCGATGACCGCGCACCCCCGGCTCGACGCAAGCACCGGCGAGATGTGTTTCTTCGGGTATCTGCCGTTTCCGCCGTTCCTGCGCTTCCATGTGGTGTCGCCTTCCGGCGACCTGGTGCGCTCGGTCGACGTGGATGCGGGTCGGGCCACGATGATGCACGACTTCGTCATCACCGATCGCAACGTCATTTTCTTCGACCTGCCAGCGCTGTTCGATCTGGACCGCATGCTCAGCGGCGGTCCCGGCATCTACTGGGATGGTGCCGCGGGTGCGCGAATCGGAGTGTTGCCCCGTGACGGCGGCTCTGACGACGTCACCTGGATCGAGACCGACCCCTTCTATGTGTTCCATTTCATGAACGCCAAAGAACTCGCCGACGGCCGCATCGAGGTCATCGGTTGTCGGAGCAACCAGCTCAACGTGAGCTTCGATCCCGCCGTCAAACCGCCGGAGGGCACCAGCCCCAAGATGACCCGGTGGACCATCGACGTTGTTGCTGGCACGGTCACCACCGAGGCACTCGATGATCGCTCAGCCGATTTCCCTCGCATCGATGATCGGCGTTCCGGGCTCGACTATCGCTACGGATACGTGGGCCATACCAGCCGGTTCGACAACGACGAAGTGGTCTTTGATGGTGTCACCAAGTGGGACTGGTCGAACAACACCGACGTCACGCATGTGTACGCGTCGGGCACGATGGCTGGTGAGGCCGTATTTGCGCCTGACCCGTCGTCGACCGATGAGGACGCTGGCTGGCTGCTCAACTTCGTGACTGACGGCGCAACCATGACGACCTCGTTGATCATCCTCGATGCGCAGCGAATGGAGCAGGTATGCGAGGTGAAGATTCCGCGTCGCGTGCCGTTCGGATTCCACGGCAACTGGATGGCGGGGCTCCTTCCCTGATCAGGGACTCGTGGTCACGGGTCAGCGGCCGCTGACCGAGAAGTGCTGATAATCCTTCGAGGTCACCCAATAGCCGCCCCATTTCCAGCCAGCGCGTTCCATGGCGTCCACTCCGCCATCACCCTCGTGGAAGATACCCGGTTCACGTCGGGAGCGGTCGGCGTATGCGGCAGCCTCGGGCGGATCGATCCTGGAGCCCGATATCCACGGGTTCCGGAACGGGTTGATATCGACCGCTCGACCGTAGGCATGCTCAGAGAGCTTGGCGGTACCCGCCACCGTGCGGCAGTTGAAGCCTGACGTGTTGTTGGCCAGCATCGACGCACGGTCATCACCGCCGTAGGTGGAGATGGGTGCCATGGATTCGATGGGGAACCGCTGGTTCCAGAGTTCACGCAACGCAGCAATCAGCGACGCGGTGTTCGATTGGTGCATCACGATGATCCCGGAATGACCCACATCGTCGAACCCCCAATAGCTCACCGTGATGGTGCGGAGGTCGGCCGGAGCAACGGGGCACCCCGGGCGCCAGCTCGCACCGAGGTCGGCGACCGACGGCATTGCCACGACCGCCGAGAACGACCTGCGTCGTTGCAGCTCCGCCTCGATCCGGGTGAGTGCAGCGGCCAGGCGTGTTGCGTCGGCATCGCTCAGCGGCGGTAATCCGCGCTCGGTGCGCCAGCGTTGCACCGCTGCCGCATCGCAACCGGCGGCGCTGGTCATCACGCCTAGGGTGACCAGGATGGCTGCTACGAGCTGGACGAGCCGCCCGACGGGACGCATGTTCACAACGGCGCCAGTTGGCGGACCGCCTCGCGAACGTCGTAGCCGAAGGGCAACAACGCCAAGGCGGGAGTGGTGACACCGTTGGCCACGTAGCGGTCGATGTGTTCCCGGCACATGTCGGGCGAGCCCCACACGATCAGCTCGTCGACCAGCGAATCGGGGATTGCCTCCAACGCCGCGGCGCGGTCGCCCTCCTTCCAGAGTTTCCACATCGGCTCAAGTTCATCGCCTCGGCCCAACCAGCGGTGGAAGTCGGCGTAGACGGGCACGTTCAGATAGGACGCAATCGCGAACTTGCCGTAGGACATCACCGTCGAGCGGTCCTCGATGGGCGCCACGAAGATCCTGGCCACGATCTCCTTGCGGGAGCCATCGGTGCTGGCGGCTTGCACCACGGGTGCGACTGTGGAGACATCTTCGGCAGACAACCAGTTGATGATCGCCCCGTCGCCTTCACGCCCGGCGAGGCGCAGCATTCCTTCACGCAGGGCGGCGATCAGGATCGGCACCGGCTCGGGAACTGACACGCCAAGTTTGAAGCTGCGGACCGAGAAACGTCCGAAGTCGCCGGTCACCTTGTCACCGGTGAGCGCTTGTCGGAGGAATCGCAGCATGGCCTGGGTCTGCAGGTAGGGCTCCTCGAATGGGATGCCGTTCCATCCTTCAACGATCACGTTCGACGAGGTGCCGAGCCCGAGGACGAACCGCCCTGGAGCGGCTGACGCCATCGACGCCACGGATTGGGCCATGAGCGCCGGACCTCGGGTATACGCCGGAACAATGGCGGTGCCGAGACGCAGGGTCGGGGCCCAGACCGATGCCAGTGCCAGCGGTGTGAACGCATCAGCGCCGTTGGCTTCTGACGACCAGACGTCGGTATAGCCGAGGTCAGCGAGCTCGCGGACCCAGTCGCCTTGTTCGCCGAGCGGGACTCCGTCGAAGGGGATCGTCATGCCGTATCGCTTCATCACGCCACCTTAGATCCCCACCCAGCACCCCACTCGACCCATCAAAACCACCGTGAATGGCGTCAGGTTTTGGATTCGCGGACGATGGCCGATTGGCTGGCGGTCGCCAGCAGCGTGCCGTTCTCAGCCCAGAGGTGCACCAGCCCGTGACCGAACCCGTTGCGGATGCCACCAATGCGAATGTCGAGCAGTACCCAGTCCGTCGACACCACGTTCACCATTCGCATGGTGTTGTCGAGCGAGTTGGCCTGGGTCCACTCCCCCAAGGTCTGCGAGATCCCGAAGGGCACGTAGTCGCCGAGCACCGCCAACGCAGCCCCGGACATGTCGATGCCGGGCATGCGAACCCAGAGTGCCGAGGTGCCGTCGGCCTGACCGTTGCCACCACCGAGCTGATCCCACTGATGGCCTTTGGCGAGCCGCATATCGAGCCGTTCCATGAGCGAACCCGACAACGAGAACCGGTTCGATCGCGCTGCGCACTGATCAGGAGTTGGGACATCCGGCATCACCGACCATTGACCCTCGAACTTCACGGGTCGCGATCCGAGCGCCGCGTTGACGGTGAAGATTTCGCGCTCGCCGACTCGCCCGACGACCCGTGCCTGGGTGGTGTAGCGACCGCTCGTCGACACGGTCACATCGACATCGACCATCTCCCCGATCGAGGCGAAGCTCAGGTATTGGGCGGTCGCCCACACGACGGGGCGTTCGATGGCCACTTCCAACGCGCAGATCGCGGCCCCGAGCGCGCAGCCACCGAAGAGAAAGCTGCCACCCGTGGCGATACCGACCGTGACGGGAAGCACCCAGCGGTGCGGATTGTGGGTGGAAACGAGTCCGAGGAACTCACGTGCGTCCATGCGCCGAAGACTGTAGGAGATCCAGACAGGCGCCCGATTCCCCGGAGTCCTGCGGCGGAGAGCCGAGCAGTACCCACGTCCGGGTAACCTCTCGGTCCATGACTGACACCCCATGGCTTGGTGACACCGTCTCGCTCGTCGAGGCTTTCCGTTCGGGAGAGCGCTCTCCGGTGGAGGAACTCGACGCAACGCTGGCCGCCATCGAGAACTCGAGCCTGAATGCCTTCGTGACCGTGATGGCCGATGAAGCCCGCGACGCTGCCAAGAACGCGGACGTGTCGCTGCCCTTCGGTGGTGTGCCCTTCGGCATCAAGGAGTTGTCGTCGGTGAAGGGCTGGCCCAACACTCAATGCTCGAAGGTCTTCGAGGGGCGGATTGCTGACTACACCTCGACCCACATCAGCCGCGTGCTCGATGCTGGCGCTGTGGCCGTCGGCCAATGCAACGCCAGCGAGTTTGGTGGGCTCAATGTCAGCATCAACAAGATTCACGGCGTCACCCACAACCCGTGGCGCACGGGTAAGTCCGCCGGTGGCTCGTCCGGCGGGTCCGCAGCCGCCGTAGCTGGCGGGCTGGTCACCATCGCGACCGGTGGCGACGGCGGCGGATCGATTCGCATCCCGGGCGGCTTCAACGGCCTCGTCGGTATGAAGGGCACCGCTGGACGTATCCCCCGCGGCCCTCAGACCGACATCTCCCCAATGACCGTGGTCTCGGGCTGCATGGCTCGCTCTGTCCGAGATGTGTGTCGTTGGTACGACGTGAGTGCCGGCTACGACATGCGTGACCCCTATTCGCTGCCCAAGCACGAGGAATGGGAACGTGATCTCGGCACATTCGAGCTGGCCGGCAAGAAGGTGGCCATCGCACCGAACCTCGGCAACACCATCCTCAACCCCGAGGTGGAGGCACGAGTCCGGGCCGCCGCCGAGCTGCTCGCCAAGGACGCCGGACTGATCGTTGTGGATGTGCCGGTTGTGTTGCCCGGGCTGGGTTTCGAGTGGGCAATGACGAACCTGTGTCAGCTGCTGCGGGCGCTGGGCGATCGTTGGCCGGCGTGCAAGGACGAGCTCACACTCGAGATCGCCTTCGGACTGACCGTCGCCGAACAGAACGTGAACCTGTCGATGTTGGCGTCCGCCGAGGAGGCCCGCACCAGGGTCAACGAGACCATGGCCGACATCTTCGATGAGGTCGACTTCGTGTTCGCGGCCACCAACCCCGATGTGGCCTTCGATGCTGACGTCTACCTCAATCAACAGGTGGGCGGTCGTGCGGTCGGGCCCGAGAACAACGGTTCGCTCACTATCCCATGCAACATCGTGGGCAACCCCGGGTGCTCGGTCCCGATCGAGCCGCTCGACGGCCTGCCGGTCGGGATGCAGCTCATCGGTCGCCATCATGAGGACCAGCTGATCCTGGATCTGGCGGCCATCGTCGAGCGTGAGCGGCCCTGGCCGCTCGTGGCGCCCGGCAGCCCGGCCTGAGGGATCACCCGCATTGTGAGCCGGCGCGGTGAATTCTCAGGTTCGATGCACGCCTGAAGATTCACTGTCACACCCCGAGCGCAGACTGTTCCCATGAAGAAACAGCTGGCCCTCCACATCACCCCTGCGCTGGACGAATCCGATCGTGACTGGCAGCTGGACGAATCCACTCGTGAGCTCGGTCGCCGCAAGATCGCCGAACTTCGGGCCAAACTTCTCGCCGTGCCACGAGCGTTCGACTCGGCTGGTAACTCCACTGCCACGGTCACCGACGGGTCGTCACGCAAGGCTGCGTGACACGGTTCGGGAGTTGACCGATCGCTACCACCTCATCGCCGAATAGGATCCTGTCCATGTCTGACGTCGTGATTGTTGAAGCTGTTCGTTCCCCGATCGGTCGCCGCAACGGCGGGCTCTCGTCGGTGCATCCGGCAGAGCTCCTGGGCCACGTGCAACGCGAAGTTATTGCCCGGTCGGGGATCGACCCTTCCGAGGTCGGCCAGGTCGTCACCGGCTGTGTGAGCCAGGTCGGCGAGCAGTCCTTCAACCTTGGCCGCACCGCCTGGTTGGCAGCGGGTCTCCCCCAGCAGGTGGCCGCCACAACACTCGACACGCAGTGCGGTTCCTCTCAGCAGGCCACCAACTTGGCCACTGCGTTGGTCGGCAGCGGCGTGGTCGACGTTGCCATTGCATGTGGCGTCGAGTCGATGAGCCGCATCCCGATCGGGTCCAACTCCTCCAAGAAGCTCGGCCTCGGTGTGCCGATTCCCAAGACCTACTTCGGTCAATACGAGATGACCTCACAGTTCGAGGGTGCGGAACGCATCGCCGACAAGTGGGGCGTCACCCGCCAGGACGCTGACGAGTTCGGGTTTTTATCGCAACAGCGTGCCCGTGCCGCATGGGACGAGGATCGCTTTGGTGCCCAGGTCGCACCGCTCGACGCGCCCGACCTCGACGAGGAAGGCAAGCCGTCGGGCACCACCCATCTCGTCAGCCGCGACGAGGGTCTCCGCGAGACCACTCTGGAGGGGCTGTCGTCGTTGAAGCCGATCGCCCGCGAGAACGGCGTCCACACAGCCGGTTCGTCGTCGCAGATCTCCGATGGCGCTGCGGCAGTGCTGATCATGACCGCCGAGAAGGCCGCGGCGTTGGGTCTCACGCCGCGGGCGCGCATCGTCGACACGTGCCTCATCGGCGTGGATCCGGTCCTGATGCTGACGGGCCCGATGGACGCCACCAAGCACCTCCTCGCTCGAACTGCCATGTCCATCGCCGACATCGACACCTTCGAGATCAACGAGGCCTTTGCGTCGGTGGTGCTGGCCTGGCAGCGCGAGGTCAACGCTGACATGGACCGTGTGAATCCCAACGGCGGGGCGATCGCCCTCGGCCACCCTCTCGGAGGCACCGGTGCCTTCCTCCTCACCAAGGCGCTCTGGGAACTGGAACGAACTGATGGAACGAATGCGCTCATCTCGATGTGTTGCGGCGGAGGGATCGGCACCGGCACGATCATTCAACGAGTCTGAACCCAGGCCCATCACGTCGAAGGGTTCATCGCCGCGCCAGCGAGCTGCGCTGATCACCGTCTGCGTCGTGGCATTGGGGATGGGCCTCGCTGGATGCGGTGGGAGCGACACCTCGAGCGCGGCGACACCAGACGGGTCGAACGCCACGGTGGTCCGCGTCGTCGACGGCGACACGATTGTGGCGAAGGTCGGCGGCGTCGAGGAGAGGGTTCGCCTCATCGGGATCAACACCCCCGAGAGCGTCGACCCTCGACGGCCAGTCGAGTGCTTCGGCAAGGAAGCGTCGCATCACACCAGCGAGCTGCTTCCCGTTGGCACCCCCATCCGCCTCGTTCGTGATGCTGAACCGCGTGACAAGTACGGCCGGCTCCTTGCGTATATCTATCGAAGCTCCGATGCCATGTTCGTGAACCTCTCCCTAGCCCAGGACGGCTACGCGCAACAGCTCACCTATCCGCCGAACATCGCTCACGCGGATGAGTTCACCGCTGCAGTCCGGACCGCCCGCCAACAGAAACTGGGCCTCTGGGCCTCATGCCCCGACGCGAAATAGGCAACGAACTGGCCGGTTGATCGCTCACCCGGCCTGCATGAGGCGGCGGAGTGGCCGCCAGCCGATCAACGTCGCGCCGGCACGATCGAGCATCGCTTTCACGCCCGTCCCCGATGTCACGAGCGCGTGATCGTCCACCCGGGCCGCCCAATCCGTACCGATCGCTCGCAGCTCCGGCGAATCCAACGCCGGGTGAACGTACATCTCGGTGACCCCCGGTCGAAGATCATGCACGGCGCGCTCAAACGTCTTGCGTGAACCGACCCCACCGTTGACCAACAAGAAATGGTCGGGGAACACCACCCCCTCCTCGGCCGCCAGATCCCGAAACGGGAACCCGACCAGCCGATGTGCCGACGCACCCGCCATCCGCAACGGCAACCCGAAGTCGACTGCCATGTCCACATACACATCAAAGAATTCAGGTCGCATCTGCAAGGTGCCCATGTGGCTGTCGAGATGCGTCACGTCGAATCCCCACAACACCGCCCGCTCGATCTGCGCCCGGCACTCACGTCGCACCTCATCGAGGTCCGCGTGCTCCCACACGTCGGTCACCGTGCGCGGGAACCCGCCATCGCCACCCACCAACGATGGCGCGTGGGTGATGGGGCCCCACCGGTAGTTCTCGAACTCGGCGTTCAACGTGAGATGCACCCCGACGTCCTCGCCCCGATACCCCGATGCCGCCTCACGCGACCACGGGCACGGCACCATCAGCGACGCCGACGTCGCCCAACCCGACCGCAGAGCGTCGTACACACCCTCATTCGTCGATTGCGACATGCCGAGATCGTCGCAGTTCACGATGACGACGCGGTCGTCGTCGCCGTATCCCAAACGCCTCGCGAGTTCAGTCACGACCACACGCTACCGATCGCATCAACGAAACTCGGCGAAGAGGTCATCCTCCGTTGCCGTCTTCGGGATCTCGCCGACCCGCGACCTCGCCAGAATGTATTCGTCCCACGGGTAGGCGTCGGCG
>JBBRSC010000050.1:0-16996 GCA_038245795.1 Acidimicrobiales bacterium | reverse complement strand
GATGCCGTCGCGCATCAGGCCTACATCGATCGCGGCGCCTATCCCTCCACGCTCGGGTACAGGGGCTTCTCGAAGTCACTCTGTACGTCGGTCAACGAGATCATCTGCCACGGCATCCCCGACAGCCGCGAGCTCGTTGACGGCGACATCGTCAACATCGACATCACTGCGTTCATTGACGGTGTCCATGGCGATACCTCAGCCACGTTCGCCGTCGGTTCACTCGACACCGCGACCGAAGCGCTCGTCGCCACCACCTGTCTCGCCACGTATCGCGGCATTGCATCGGTAGCACCCGGTCGGCAGCTCAAGGAGATTGGCCGAGCCATCGAGGCGTGCGTGGCACCGCGGGGGTTCGGCGTCGTGCGCGACTACGGCGGACACGGCATCGGCGAGATCTTCCATGCTGGACCTCATATCAACCACGTCGAGCACCGCGACGACACCATGCTGTTCGTGCCAGGGTTGACCTTCACCATCGAGCCGATGATCACCGCAGGAACCCACCTACACGATCTGTGGGACGACGACTGGACAGTCGTCACCGAAGATCTCTTGCCGAGCGCTCAGTTCGAACACACGGTCATCGTCACTGATGACGGCGTCGAGATCCTGACCGTGACCGCCGATGGACGGACAGCGGTGGCGTGGCCCAACTCCGAGCCAGCGACTCCACCGAATTGGGTCTGAGCGCTCGCCGAGGTCGTTTCCCAGACCTCAGTCGATGATGAGGATGCGCACCAGCTCGGAGTGGTGGTCGATCACGTGATCGGCGTCGTCGAGCTCGCTGTCGTCAGCACCGAGGCCCGTGTAACGGAACGTCGTCCACCCCGCTGCCTTGGCGCCCGCGATATCTGTGCGCTTCAGATCGCCGATGTGCGCCATAGCGGCCGGGTCGGTCACGCCGAGGCCCGCCATCGCGTGATCGAACATGCGCTGATCAGGTTTGTACCAGCCCACGTCGTCGGAGAATGACCAGTGATCGAAGTGCTCCAGCAGCCCGTGGTGTTCCAGATAGCCACGCAACGTCACCGACGGGGTCAATCCAACATCGCAGATGATGCCCACCTTGATACCAGCGGCACGCAGCTCGGCGAGTGTTTCGGCGATACCCGGAGCGATCTGCATGTCGGCAGGATCGAACCCGGCTTCGAGCGCGGCAACCATCGCTGCGACCAGTCCTTCGTCCGACTCCAGCGACAGCTCAGCAAGGGCGAACCGCACCGCGCCCTCGGGTGTCACGACCTGATTGGACTCCCACTGCGTGACGAACCAGTCCCACATCGATTTCAACGTGATCGCCATCTGCTCGTCGGAGACCTCAACCCCGGCCGCACGGATGGACTCGACCCACTTGGTGGTTCGATCATCGGCGTTGCGCGACTCCGACACCAACGTGTTCCAGAAGTCGAAGGTGATCGCTTGCACGACTCGCTGCTCAGCCATGATCAGCGGTTCCGACAGACGCCGTCAGCGATCGCTGCGACTCGCGAAGCCTCGGCGACCGCTGCGACCACCCTGGTGTCGAACACCGACGGGATGATGAAGTCGGGTCGCAGATCGTCACCCACGACGTTCGCGATGGCGTGGGCCGCTGCCACTTTCATGTTCTCGGTGATGCGGCGTGCTCCTGCATCGAAGGCCCCGCGGAAGATACCTGGGAAGGCGAGCACATTGTTGATCTGATTCGGGAAGTCGGAGAGCCCGGTAGCGATCACCGCCGCGATGTCACGGATCAGTTCAGGGCGAATCTCTGGGTTCGGATTCGCCATCGCGAAAACGATCGGGTCCTTCGCCATTGCCTTCACGTCGTCAACGGTGATGAGGTCCGGGCCACTCAGCCCGATGAAGACATCCGCACCGGGCATGACCTCGCTGATCGAACCCTTGAGCCCGTCAGGGTTGGTGTTCTCGGCGAACCACTGCTTGGAGCTGTTCAACCCACCGCGTCCGTCCCAGACGGCACCCTGGCGATCACAGCCGATGATGTTGCGAACCCCGGCGTTCATGAGGATCTTCGAGACCGCCACCCCCGCGGCGCCGACGCCGGCCACCACCACCTTGAGATCGGCGTGCCTTTTGTCAACGATCCGCAACGCACTGTCGAGGGCCGCCAACGTGACGATGGCGGTGCCGTGCTGATCATCGTGGAACACCGGAATGTCGAGCGCTTCGACCAGTCGCTCCTCGACCTCGAACGCACCCGGCGCCGCGATGTCCTCGAGGTTGATGCCCCCGAATGTCGGCTCCAACTTGATGACCAGATCGACCAGTTCGTCAATGGTCGTCGTCTTCACGCAGATCGGGAAGGCATCCACGCCAGCGAAGTGCTTGAACAATAATGCCTTGCCCTCCATCACCGGCATAGCTGCTGCAGGGCCGATGTCGCCCAGGCCCAACACAGCGGTGCCATCGCTCACGATGGCAACGGTGTTGCGCTTGATCGTATAGACATGCGCCTGCGCTGGGTTCTTGGCGATCTCGAGACACACCCGTGCCACGCCCGGTGTGTAGGCCATCGACAGGTCGTCGACGTCGGCGACCGGCGCCAACGGCAACACCTCGATCTTGCCGCCCTCGTGCATCTTGAAGGTGCGGTCCTCCCACTCGAGAATGGCGAGGCCATCCACATCCTCGATCGCCCGTCGGACCTTGTCCTGATGCGCTTCGCTCGAACAGTTCACGAGCACGTCTTCGTCGAGATACGCCGTCTTGGCCTCGAAACCCTCGAGGCCGCAGATATTTCCCCCCGCCTCGCCGATGGCGATGGCGAGACGTCCGAGCATGCCAGGTTCGTTGTCCATCCGGACGCGAATACGGACGGAAAAGGCGGGCGTTGTGGAATCGGCCATAAGCCTGAGACCCTACCGCGGGGCCGATTGTTGGCAATCAGATGAAACCGACTGCGACGCACCGTGCGGCGGCCTCGTCAGTCAGCGGGTCCGTCGAAGTCGAAGCCCAGATCGGGTGCTGTCACCAACGCCACGAACGGCACGCCGGCCGCTTCGGCATGGCCTGCCGCCGTGCCACCCCGATCGACCAGCGCCAACACCAGCACCGGCTCGGCGCCGAACTCGCGGACCACCTCGACGGCATCGGCGATTGTCACGCCGCGCGACGTCGTGTCCTCGGTGATGACCACTCGGTCGCCAGGGCGCAACGCGCCAGCAACCCGACCGGTGATGCCGTGGTCCTTTGCTTCCTTGCGGATCGTGAAACTCCGCAACGATCGCCCGCGGGTAGCGCCGACGGCTGCGATTCCGTACGCCACTGGATCGGCACCGACCGTGATGCCACCAATCGCCGTGGCGTCGGCGGGGATGAACTCGAAGGCGACATCAGCCATCAGCAGCACGCCTTCGGGGTCGCACGCCGTCTGCTTCGAATCCAGGAAGTACTTCGAGGGCCGACCCGACTTCAGTACGAAGTCGCCACGCCGGACGGAGTGATCCAGCAGATGCTGCACCAGCGCAGCGTGCGCGTCAGACATCAGCGACGTTCGTCGGTTGGATCACGGCTGCATCGTGACGCCGCGCTCGCCCGCGACGACCTCACCGATGATCCGCGCAGCGTGCCCACCAGAGGCCAACGCGGCCAGCGTGTCGTTGGCGCTGTGAGCGGATGCGACCACGACCATGCCGATCCCCAGGTTGAACACCTTCGACATCTCGGCGTCGGCCACGCCACCGATGCGGGCGATCTCGTCGAAGATACGCGGGGGCTCCCACGTCGAGGTATCGACCCGAGCGTGGACACCTTCGGGCATCACCCGGGTGAGGTTGCCCGCCAACCCGCCGCCGGTGACGTGTGCCACCGCGTGAACCTCTGACTCACGAATGGCATCAAGGACTGCCGGTGCGTAGATGACCGACGGCCGCATGAGTTCGTCGGCCACACTCGGTGCCCCGGGATCGTCCCACGCCGGATCGTCGAGCGATCGACCACCGAGCTCGAACAGGACGTGTCGCGCCAGCGAATAGCCATTCGATCGCAGCCCCGGCGAAGGGATGCCGATCAACACGTCGCCCGGCGTGATGTCGTCGCCCGTCAGAACGTTGTCGCGCTCCACCGCGCCGACAGCGAAGCCAGCCAAGTCGAAATCGCCTGGCTCCATCGAACCTGGGTGTTCGGCCATCTCGCCACCGATCAACGCGCAACGCGCCTGGCGACATCCCTCGGCAACGCCGCCGACCAAACGCTCAGCCACCTCGGGGTCCAGCTGTCCGATGGCCAGGTAGTCCAAGAAGAACAGCGGTTCGGCGCCCTGGCAGACCAGATCGTCGACGCACATGGCAACCAGGTCGATGCCGATCGTGTCGTAGCGGCCCGTCGCCGCGGCGATCATCGCCTTGGTGCCCACGCCATCGGTGGCCGAGACCAGGACGGGATCGCGGTAGCCAGCCGGCGCCAGATGAAACAGCCCGCCGAAGCCTCCGACATCGCCGAGCACCTCGGGACGATATGTACTGCGGACCGAGGCCTTGATGCGATCAACCGCCGCATCGCCGGCCTCGATCGATACCCCAGCCGCTTCGTAGGTGACGCCTCCACCTTCAACGGCCGTCACGGGAGGTCCGTCTGCGAGGCAGCGTCGTCGGCCGGCATCAAGGAGTCCGAGATCAGCACCAACGGATTCGACGACAATTCCTGCTCGATCAGCATGCCCCCCTCGAGGATGGCTTTACCGAGCGACACGGGAATCTCGACGGGGTAGATGCCGGTCAGACACGCAGTGCAATAGCCAGCATTCGGGGCACCGGTAGCGGTGATCAGACGATCGAGCGCCAGGTACGACAACGAGTCGACGTTGAGATATGTGCGGATCTCCTCGATCTCCATGTTGGCGGCGAGAAGTTCACCACGGGTTCCGGTGTCCATCCCGTAGAAACATGGCCAGCGGTAGGGCGGCGACGACACCCTCATGTGGATTTCCGCTGCGCCGGCCTCCCGCAGCATCGCCACCATGGCCCGGGTGGTGGTGCCACGCACGATCGAATCGTCGACGACCACCAAGCGCTGGCCCGCAATGTTCTCACGCAACGGGTTGAGTTTCATGCGCACACCAAGCGCCCGCATCTCCTGGCTGGGCGAAATAAACGTGCGGCCGATGTAGCGGTTCTTCACCAGGCCGTGGCCGAAGGGAATACCGGATCGCCGACTGAAACCTTCGGCAGCGGGGATACCCGACTCGGGAACGCCGACCACCAGATCTGCTTCGGCGGGCGCCTGATCGGCGAGCTGTTCGCCCATCCGCACCCGGGCCTGATGGACGTTGTGTCCGTAGAGCGTCGAGTCGGGTCGAGAAAAGTACACGAACTCGAACAGGCACAACTTCGGTTCGATCCGATCGGATGAAAACGGTCGCTCGGAGCGCACCCCGTCGCCGTCGATGATGACCATCTCACCCGGATCGAGTTCACGTACGAACGCGGCTCCGACAATGTCGAGGGCCGGCGACTCCGAGGCAAGCACCCAACCGCCGTCGAGTTTGCCGAGGCACAATGGCCGGAACCCGTTGGGATCACGCACGCCGATGATGTGCTCGGTGTCGCAGGCCACGAACGAGAAGGCGCCCTTCAGCGAGGGCAGGAGGTCCGACAACGCGCCCTCGAGGGTCAGCTCGGCGTCGGCTCGCAAGCGGTGCGCCAACAGCTCAGCGACCAGATCGGTGTCGGAGGTGATGATGCCGTCGAGCATGCCGGCAGCGTCGGCGAGGGCTTCGGTGTTCGTGAGGTTGCCGTTGTGGCCCAGCGCAAACCGTGTGGTGCCCGTGTCACGGAAGACCGGCTGGGCGTTCTGCCAGAGTGACGAGCCGGTCGTCGAGTAGCGGGTGTGGCCCACACCGAGGTGCCCGTCGAGGGCCGCCAGGGTGCGGTCGTCGAACACGGCCGACACGAGGCCCATGTCTTTCACAACGGTGATGTCCTCGCCATCGGACGTGGCGATACCCGCCGACTCCTGGCCGCGGTGCTGAAGAGCAAACAGCCCCAGATAACACATGTGGGCGACTGGTTTGCCGGGTGCGTAGACACCGAACACCCCGCACGCTTCTCGGGGTTTTCCGCCGTCGACGAGATCGTGTCGTTCCGCAGCGGTGAGGTCGGGGGACTCGCTCACATGCCCCATCGTGTCACACACGGCTCAGGTCAGCACGACGGTGAACGGCACGGTGACGACCAGGTAGGAACCCCGATTGGGACCGACCGCGACGATCTGGTCGTAGTACCCGATCCCGATCAATCCGACGCCCGAGAACTGAGGTTGGGCGGTGCCTGCATAGCAGTAGAAACCGGTCCCCCCGACGGTGTCGTTGCAGCCGGGCAACTGGATCACGACAGGAGCCGACCACGGCCCCTGGGGCGACGACGCCACCCGGATGGCCACCTTGTCGCTGTAGCCGGGCCACGTCGAATACGCCATGACGTACACGCCATGCACGGCATCGAACGTGACGGTCAGCGTGCCGACGGGATTGACCACACCATCGACACCGTTCGGCAGGCTCATGGGCGCGGCCGATGCCACATCGGCACCCCAGGTCGCGCCATCCCAATAGCGATAGCTCGTCGCATCGGCAACCGTCGATGGATCCGTGCGTGCCACCTTGCACGGCCCGTACTGATCGGGCCATCCGGGACTCGCTGGGCCGAAACACGCGTACGAATAGATCTTGCCGTCCAGTCCGACCACGGCCGCATTGCCGTAGGTGTTGGTGGGAAAGAGCGCCTGATTCGTGACCGTCCCCTCGATCACGCGATCGACCGGCGGGTCGGCTGGATCGTAGGACCATTCCACCGTTGCGACGCCCCGGCTAGCCGTCGTGAGGTTCGGACCGAGACAGATGTTCTGGTAGTACGCGATCACCCGATCGAGCGCGCCGTTCGGGACGGTGACTGCTGACAAGGGCCACATCACCGGTGTCGGCGTGGCGCTCGGACAAGTTGGAAAGCCGGCTGTCGGTGCGACGAATCGCGCTGGTTGCGGACCACCGGTAACACCGTCGCGGGTGATGGCCGGGGAACCTGGCGCGGCCCAGGCCGCTGTGTTGTTGACGAAGTACTGCAGGGAACCGTTGCTGTTCGCCTGAGAGCTATCGCCGAAGAGCCAGAGCGTGGACCCGTCGCGGAGGCGAGTGCTGATCCCCGCGTCCCGATCAATGTCGGCAATGGGTGACGTCGACAATGGCCCGACCGTCGTCGGGGCATTCGACGAGCCACTCGTCGACACACGGATCGAACCCATCACGACGGTTCCACACGGGAGCTCCGTGGGGCCGCCGAGGCCCGTGCCGACCGCAGAAACACACACGCTTTTCACCCCCGACGCCACCCCGGTGACGGTGATGTCGAAACCGTGCAGGCCTGGGTAGAGCAGGGACACATCGGGTCGCGACACTGCGGCGGTGTGCGAGCTCGTGACGCCGCCAACTCGCACGGTGATCGGGATTGACGCCGATGTCTCGGGATCGGCCATCCAACCTTCGATGCGCACCGAGGTCGCCGTAGGGGTGGTGATCCGCTCGATCCGGCCCGTTGGGCTCAAGCCCGCCATGACCACCGTGCGACACCCCACGTTGACGGCCGCCCCGGGACCGGCGGGCAGCGTTGCAGCGCACACCCGATACGTTCCGGCCGCCGGAGTAGACAGCGTTGCGGTGAACCCGTGGTCGGGTCCGACGGAGTACGCGGCGCCAACATCGGCGCGTCGCTGATTGCCCGTGACCATGACCGTTGCTGGGTCACTGATGTCGTCGAGCCGATCGAACGTGACGTTCACAGTCAGCGCTTCGTTCGGTGCGTCGGCGTCGACCGCCCAGCCCGCCGCAACCAAGGAGTTTCCCGAGCGGATCACGACATCGAGCGAACCGAAGGGAGCCCGGATGGTCAGTGTCTGGCAGGCCAGGATCCGGCCGTTGTTCTGGCCCGGTCGAAAGGCCCCGACGCACACCGGATAGGAGCCACTGGGAAGCGGCGGAGACGAGAAGCCGAAGCCGTGCGACGTGCCGACGAGTCCAGCACCAACGAGGTCGGGTCGATTGCCGTTGGCCGCCGTGGACACGGTCTGACCGTTGACTGACATCCGAACCTCCATCGCATCTCCCGAGGTCTTGAGCGCCGCCCAACCCACCGCATCGATCCGATCCCGATTCACCCTGAACACATCGACTGAACCAACGGGAACCGTGTCCGGCACGGTGATCCAACGGCATCCGAGAATCACGTTGCCAGGCCTTGGCCCGACGTTGGCGACTCCCACACAGAACGGCAGCGTGCCTGACGGCAACCCCGACATGGTCAGCGAAAACCCCCGGTCGGCGCCGAAACGCCCGGTGAGATCGGGGCGAGGTTGGCCGGTCGTTCCCAGCACCAACTTGCCGAAGGTGATCACGCCGACGGTGACATTGCCGTTCGTGTTGGCGTCACGCGCCCAGCCGGTCACGGTGATCGATCCGTCGCCCGTCGTCGTGACATCCCAACTTCCGATGGGCGGAGTGTCGACGACACGACGCGCTGGAGGTCGGGCCGCCGCGCTCGCCCCAGGCGCCGACATCGTCAGGCCCACGACACAGACCAGTCCCGCGAGAATCGAAATGCACAGACGGGAGGGGACAACCATGGGGAACCCGGGGCAATCGGACGATGCCGACGGCGAATCTGCCGACGCACCGTCTACCCGGCACGTCACAGGGTAAACCATCCCCTGGGCGAGCTCTGGTCGGGCGAGAACCTCAGCTTTGGGTGGCTCCCGATCCCAGCGCATTCGGCAGCCGATCTCGCCACGCCGACGTCGCGTCGTCGAGGCTGACATCGACGAGGTCCTTCACGACGAGACGTCGACCCATCGCAGCGCCCAAACGGACTGTTGCGACGCCCGCCGCCTCGCAACGAGCCAACACCTCAGGACCGTCCTCGGGGGCAACACAGACCAAGACGCGTCCGACGCATTCGCCCAGCAGCTCGCGGTGACCTGGGATTCGCGCCACATGGAACCCCACGTCCGACGCCACCGCCATTTCCGCCAGCGCAGCCCCGAGGCCGCCACCACCGACATCATGGATGCCCTGCGCGAGCCCATCGATCACGAGATCACGGGTGACGGCGGCCACCGCAGCCACCTGCTCGAGGTCCAGCGGTGCCAGCGTTCCGTTGCGATGACCACGAGCCCTCGCCCATTCCGATCCCGACAGCGTCGGGGAACCGCTCCCCAACATGATGATGCGTCCCCCGTCCACCAGACGCGCGCCCGGTGGGCGGCGTTCGAGGTCATCGACGATGCCCAACACCGCCACAATCGGCGTTGGATCGATGTCTCGCCCGCGGCTCTCGTTGTAGAGGCTCACGTTTCCGCCGATCACCGGAACCCCGAATGCCCGGCACGCTTCGGAGATGCCGTCGACGGCCTCGGACAGCTGCCACATGACCTCGGGGTGTTCGGGGTTCCCGAAATTGAGGCAGTTCACGAGCGCTACCGGTCGAGCACCGACGCATGCCAGATTCATCACCGATTCGGCCACCGTTGCCGCGGCGCCGATCCGTGGATCGAGCGCGCACCATCGATGATTGCCGTCGCTACTCAATGCCAGGCCCCGACCCGTGTCGATGCCCGTGATCGGGTGCTTGAGCCGCAGGACCGTGGCGTCATCACCGGGTCCCACCACCGTGTTGAGATACAGCTGATGGTCGTACTGCGAGTACACCCAGGAGGTGTCGCACAACAGTGCCAGTAGGTCCGCTGCGAGATCGTCAGGCACCGCCAGTTCATCGGCGCTGTCCGCCGCCCGCTCGGCGCGATCGGCTGGCTCAGCGAGCGGCCTGTGGTACTTCGGGGCGTCCTCCTCGAGCGACTTGGCGGGCACATCCGCCAGGACCGTGGCGTGCTGACCAGCGGCCAGGTCGTCGGGAGCGTGGTCCAGCACCCGGAGGCGGCCAGTTCCCGTGACGTGACCGACCACCGACGCCGTGACCTCCCACCGATCCGCCAGGGCCATCACGTCGGCCAGATTCTCCGGCTCCACGATGGCCAGCATCCGTTCCTGGGACTCGCTCGTCATCACCTCGAAGGGTTCCATCCCGGGTTCGCGTTGATGCACCCGACTGACGAACACGTCCATGCCCGCGCCGCCTTTCGATGCAGTTTCCGACGTGGCGCAGGTCAGACCGGCCCCCCCGAGATCCTGCACGCCGACCGCCAATCCGGCATCGAGTAGCTCGAGGCAGGCCTCGATCAGGCGCTTTTCCTCGAATGGATCGCCGACCTGCACACTCGGTCGCTTCTCGGCGTCGGCGGCGTCGTCGCTGAACCCGGCCGACGCGAGGACTGATACGCCGCCGATCCCGTCGCGACCGGTACTCGATCCGAGCAGGACGGCAAGGTTTCCGACGCCGGTAGCTCGACCCAGCACGAGGCGTTCGTGGGGCAGGATTCCCAACGCGAACACGTTGACGAGCGGATTGTCCTGATAGGTCTCGTCGAAAACGATCTCACCGCCGACCGTCGGCACCCCGACTGAGTTCCCGTATCCCGAAATACCAGACACCACGCCTTCGGCGATCCATCGGCTGCGAGGGTCGTCCAGTGGGCCGAAGCGCAACGGGTCCATGGTGGCGATGGGCCGTGCGCCCATGGAGAAGATGTCCCGAAGGATGCCGCCGACACCCGTTGCTGCACCCTGGTACGGCTCGATGGCGGACGGGTGATTGTGACTTTCGATACGGATCGCCACCCCGATCCCGTCACCAGCATCGATGACCCCGGCGCCTTCGCCCGGACCCACGAGCACCCACGGCGCTTCCGTCGGGAATCGACCCAGATGGACCCGAGACGATTTGTAACTGCAATGTTCAGACCACATCACCGAATACATCGCCAACTCCAGATGATTCGGTTCCCGATCGAGGATGCGACGGATGTCGTCGAACTCGTCGTCGGTCAGCCCGAGGGCTTGATGGACTGCTTGGGATCCTGAGGCGCCGGGCATGGCCGAATCCTACCCGTCGTCGATTTCGTCGCTCATCCGTTTGGATTCATCTCGCTGTATGACTGGCATCCGTCGGGCCATGGTGGTGGAATAGCATCTATGGGCGTTACTGCAAAGAAACCAATGTCAGATGATCACAAAGCAGCGTTGGCAAACGGCCGAAATTTGGGCCGATCTGTCAAGATCTACCTCGAGGCTCTCGAGACCAATCGACCGAAACGTGGTCGACGTCGAACATCCGAGTCGATCACCAAGCGGCTCGATGTCATCGGCGACGAGATCGACAACGCGGATCCTGTCCGCCGGGTCTCGCTGATCCAAGAACGCATCAACCTCTCCAACGAACTCGAGCAAATGGGCCAGCGCGTTGACATGTCGGCGCTCGAGACCGAGTTTGTCTCCGTGGCCAAGGGCTACTCAGCCAGTAAAGGCATCAGTTATGCCGCCTGGCGAGAAGCTGGAGTCGCTGCCGACGTGCTCAAGCGCGCCGGCATCAGCCGCGCTGCGGGCTGACTGCGTCGTCAGCGGGGAGCTACTGGAGCCAGTTGGTGTACGCCCGCAGCGGCGAGCACCGACGACATGAGCACAAGGCCGTCGACCGAACCCAAGACCTCCAGACATGCTCGTTCCGGATGCGGCATGAGGCCAACCACGTTGCGTCCCTCAGAGCAGATACCGGCGATGTCGTCAGTGGAGCCGTTGGGATTCGATACGTAGCGGATCACCACGCGATCCTCGCCACGCAATTCCGCCAGGGTCTCCGGATCACACGTGTAGTTGCCTTCGAAATGATTGATCGGAATCCTCAAGATTGACCCGACTTCGGCTTGGTTGGTCAAGGCCGTCGACGTGGCCTCAACGCGGAGCTCCGTCATTTCGCAGCGGAACTTCAGCCCTGCGTTCTTCTGCAATGCCCCAGGAAGCAGGCCAGATTCAGTCAGAATCTGAAAGCCGTTGCAGATACCAATGACTGGCCCACCCTCAGCGGCGAACGACCGAACACCGTTCATCACTGGCGAGAACCGGGCGATAGCTCCGGGTCGGAGATAATCGCCATGAGCGAATCCTCCGGGAATGATGATTCCGTCAACACCACCGATATCTGGATCCTCATGCCACAGCATCCGAGCCAGACCTCCGAGCTGGGTCACTGCCTCGGCGGCATCGAACTCACAGTTGGATCCGGGAAAGCGAATGATGCCGATCTCGACGGTCATCAGACCACCGCACCGGCGGTCACCGTGATCGCGGCATCCTCGATCACCGGGTTGGTGAGGAATCGTCGGCAGACGTCCTCAACCGATCCGAGCGCAGCGGCTTCGTCGGTCGCGTCGATCGCAAAGCGGATGATCTTGCCGACCCGGACCCCGCTCATACCGTCGAACCCCAGAGCCGGCAACGAACGCTCGATGGTCGCGCCCTGAGGATCGCTGACCCCGGCCTTCAGTCGGACTTCCACTGCAACGTCGAACACCATCGCTTCAGCCTCCCACACCGGTGACGCCGGGCCAGTCCGCGAAGTTCCGCGCCGTGATGCGCTCGTATGCCTCGCGATAACGAGCGCTCGTCGAATCGATCACGTCGGCGGGGAGCGGCGGAGGAGGCGGCCGCTTGTCCCAATCGAGCGTCTCCAGATAGTCACGCACGGGCTGCTTGTCGAAGCTCGGTGGCGTCGACCCGGGTACCCACTCCGCCGCCGGCCAGAAGCGGGACGAATCCGGTGTGAGGACCTCGTCCGCCAGAACGAGTTCACCGTCGATCGTGCCCAACTCGAACTTGGTGTCGGCGATGATGATCCCCCGTTCGGCGGCTAACGCTGCGCCAGCGGTATACAGCTCGACGGACACGTCGCGGGCCCGTTCTGCCATCTCACGACCGATCAGGTTGACTGCCTCGTCGAACGAGATGTTTACGTCGTGGCCCTCATCGGCTTTTGTCGACGGGGTGAACACGGGTTCGGGCAACTTCGAGGATTCGAGCAGGCCGGCGGGAAGCGCAGCTCCATGCATGGTGCCCGCCGTACGGTATTCCTTCCAGGCTGAGCCGGTGATATAGCCCCGGACGATGCATTCGATCGGCAGCATCTCTGCCCGGCGACACAACATGATCCGACCAGCGAGTTCAGCAACGGATGATCCCGTTACGCCAGCGACATCGTGGACGTCGGTCGAGATGAGATGGCTGGCGACGACACCCGCGAATTGTTCGAACCAGAAGGCGGACACGGCCGTGAGGACGCGACCCTTCTGTGGAATCGGCTCATTCAGGATGACATCGAAGGCCGACAGTCGATCGCTCGTGACCATGAGGAGGCGGTTGTCACCGGCGTCGAAGATGTCTCGGACTTTGCCGGAATACACGTGAGGAAGATCGATTGGCATCAGGACTCCACAGGGTCGGGCTCACACGATATTGGCGGGGTGATAGCGGGCAGCGATCGGGTGTTCCAGTGCCAGCTCGTTGACCGCCGACGCGAACGTGGCGATCTGGGCCGACGCGGTCCCGGTGAACGACATCGGGTGATCGAGGACGCCATCCAACGCTCCGGGATCCAGGGCCAGACGTGTATCGGCCTGGAGCCGTTCGATCAGATCGTTTCTTGCGGCGCCGCGTTCGCGCATGTCGAGCGCTACCGCTACGGCGTGTTCCTTGATGGCCTCGTGGGCCTGCTCGCGACCGACACCGGCCTTCACGGCCGCAACCAGGATTTTGGTGGTAGCGAGGAACGGGAGATACCGCTCCAGTTCGGCTTCGATCACCGCGGGGTAGGCGCCGAGATCGTCGAGCACGGTGAGGAAGGTCTCAAACATGCCGTCGATTGCCAGGAAGGCGTCGCCGAGCGCCACCCGTCGAACGACCGAGCACGACACGTCGCCCTCGTTCCACTGCTCCCCGGCGAGGCCCGCAACCATGGTCTGATAGCCCATGAGGAGATGGCGGAACCCACACACCCGTTCACAGCTGCGACTGTTCATCTTGTGGGGCATCGCCGAGGACCCGACCTGGCCCGGTTGAAACCCCTCGGTCGCAAGTTCGTGGCCCGCCATCAGCCGCAGCGTGGTGGCCAGGCTCGCTGGCCCGGCGGCCACCTGGACGAGCGCCGATACGACGTCAAGGTCGAGGGATCGCGGGTATACCTGACCTACCGCTCCCAGGGTACGGGCGAACCCGAGATGTTCGCTGACGGTCGCCTCGAGTTGAGCGACCGCTTCGGGAGTTCCCAGCAGATCCAACTGGTCCTGCTGGGTCCCGACCGGACCTTTGATGCCACGCAACGGATACCGATCCAAGAGATCACTGACTCGTCCGTACGCGGCGAGGATCTCTTCGCCCGCATTGGCGAAACGCTTGCCGAGGGTGGTCGTCTGCGCCGCGACATTGTGTGTGCGGGCCGTCAGGGGCTGATCTCCCCATTGCACGGCCAGCGACGCCAGTCGAACCAACGCGGCGATCATCCGGTCGCGGACCAACTCCATACTCCGGCGGATCTGTAGCTGTTCGACGTTCTCGGTGAGGTCCCGGCTCGTCATGCCCTTGTGGATGTGCTCGTGCCCGGCCAAGGCACAGAACTCGTCGATCCGGGCCTTGACGTCGTGGCGGGTGACGCGCTCCCGCTCGGCAATGGACGCCAGATCGACCTGGTCGACGACCCGCACGTAGGCATCGATCGCCTCAGGTGGAATATCGACGCCGAGCTGCTGCTGGGCGCGCATCACCGCGATCCAGAGCTCCCGCTCCATACGAACCTTTGCGGCCGGAGCCCACAGGCCGATCATGTCGGCGGACGCGTAGCGGTCGGCCAGGACATTGGGAATGGGGCTCACAGCGAAATCCTAGTGGGGTCGATCAGTTCGACTTCTCGGGCCTGGCGCCACAAGGGGATCGCGGCCACCACATGGTCGATTGGTACCCTTCACCCATGGATTCGGTGTCGTTGCCGCTCGCCGTCATCGGCGGCGACCCAGTCGGCGAGCCGTTCGATCCGGACCCGTCGCGGTCCAGTGGGCCACTGGCGTCGACCCCCGAATCGCCGTTCGTGCGGGCCCAACGACAGGTCCTCGACCGCAGGGGCCGGCCGCGACGGCCACGGCTGACGGTGGGGCTCTCGTACTACACGCCCTATGTATCGGGGCTGACGGATTCCGCGCAACGACTCAACGAGGCGCTCGTCGAACGCGGCTGGGACGTCCAGGTCATCACCACCCGCTACGACGACACTCTGGCGCGTCACGCCGTCATCAACGGCGTTGGGATCCGACGATGCCGGCGCCTGTTCACTGTCGGCAAGGCGGCGCTCTCCCCGACGTTTCCCTTTGGCCTGGCGCGCGAGATGCGACAGTCCGACGTGTCACTTCTCCACCTGCCGTTGCCCGAGGCCGGCCTCGTCGCCCTCGCCGCCCCGACCGGCTCGCTGGCCGTGCTGTACCACTGCGACCCCGGCTCGCTCAGGGTTCCAGGCGAGGCCGCATTCCTGGCCGCCCTTGACCGTTCCCATCGGCGCGCCGCCCGCTCCGCAACGCTCAACATCACGACATCGACGGACTATCGGGATCACTCCCGACTCGCCGAGTCGCTGTCGGCCAACAGCGTGATCATCCCGCCACCATGTGTCGACCGAGGGATCGGCGAACCGCTGTACCGCGAAGGCACCGGGCCGCATATCGGATTTCTCGGGCGCATCGTTCCGGAAAAAGGCGTCGAGTATCTGGTTGCCGCCTTCCGCCAACTCAACGATCCCAACGCGCGACTCCTCATTGCCGGAGCGTTCGACGATGTCGCCGGTGGCAGCGCGATCCGATCGGTCAGCCAGGCCGTCGCCGGGGATCCTCGAGTCCGGTTCCTCGGACACCTGCCGGAGGAACGGCTGGTCGATTTCTACGCCTCGTTGGATGCGTTCGTCCTGCCCTCGGTTGACTCATTCGAGGCCTTCGGTATCGTCCAGGTCGAGGCACTGATGGCGGGCGTTCCAGTCGTGGTCTCCGATCTACCGGGAGTCCGAGGGGTCGCTCCGTCGCTCGGTGCGGGAAGGTCGTTCCCACGACGCGACGCAACGGCTCTCCACGACGCTCTCGTCCAGGTGATCGGTCAGCGCATCGACCGCAACGAACTTCGACGTCGTGCCCTCGAGCTCTACGGCGTGGACTCCGTGGCTGATCGCCTCGACGCCGAGTTGTGGGAGATGGTCCTTGGTCGCGGTCTCCGCGCCGCCCCTCCGCAGCGCACAGATGAAGCTGCGATGTTGGCCGTAGCGCTTCCGATTGATCTGTCCGATGGCGGGAAACTGAACACGAATGCCGCGTTGAACGCTGAGTGGGGCGAGCGGGTCGAGGAGTACGCAGCGCATCGTGACGGATGGTTGTTCGAGCGACGGCTCCGACGGGTGCTGGAGTTCTTGACGCCAGCGAGACCGGGCGACGTGGTGGTGGAGATGGGTTGTGGGACGGGCGGACTTCTCGAACGGATCGCGACCGCCAGGCCGGACCTGGAACTGTGCGGGGTGGATCCGATCCCGCGCTACATCACCTATGCGCGTTCGATCGCTGAGACGTCCGGATCGGGCATCCGCTTCGAGGTGGGGTTCGGCGAATCGCTCGACAAGCTGGGTCTGCCGCAGGCAACGTGGGTCCTGTCGAATGATGTTTTGCATCATGTTGTCGACCTCGAGCTGACGGCGCGCGGGATTGCGGCGGTATCTGCACCCTGGGCCCGCTGGTTGGCCATCGAGCCGAACCCTGAGAACCCCTGGGTCATCTGGTACCACACCCGAACCGACGGCGAGGCGTTGTTCCGCCGCCGCTCGTTCCGACGTGCTGCGCTGCGAGCGGGTTGGACCGAGCAGCACGACGAGCGACTGTTCCTCATTCCGCAGGCGGTCCGTTCACCGGGTCGGTTGTTGCGATGGGCCGAGCGCGTCTTCGAGCGTTGGCCGATCCTCGCGGGTGGGCGGCTGATCGAGCTGCAGCGGACGCCATCCGACCCGACCACCCCCTGACCGACCCTCACTCCAACGGCGAATGG
>JBBRSC010000049.1:0-17318 GCA_038245795.1 Acidimicrobiales bacterium | reverse complement strand
GGCCGCGAGGAGTCGGCCCGATGGTCGGACGTATCGGAGGTGGAGTTCGTGCGAACCCCCGTGAAAACCGCCGACGGTGCCAGTCAGTTCATCCTCGTGGGCGAAGACTCCGAGCACGGCTGTCTGATCCCGCTCGGGATCGGTCACGATCCGGAGCTGATCCGCCATCTCGCCATGTTGGACGGCTTCTCGGTCGAACGATTCCACTCGGAGCGCCGCCGAGCCGGGACCGGCCGCGAGGTGATCTGGACCCGCTCGGTGTGAGCCCAGCGTCGGCTCAATGCCACTGACCGCGCTCGACCAGCACGTCTTTCAACACTGCGGGCCGGTCGGTCATGAGCCCATCGACGCCGATGTCCAGCAACCGGTTCATCTCGAGCGGGTCGTCGATGGTCCACACATGGACGTGTAGCCCCAATCGGTGAGCCCCCCGCACGAACTGGCGGGTCACGATCGGGACCCGTCCGTGACGGACCGGAACTTGTGCGGCCGCCGCCTCGAACCCGAACGGCGACAATCGACGCGACGCAGCCAGCAGGCGCGTCGTTCCGCGCGGCCCGAGCGATGTACAGAGCCGCGGTCCCAGCAAGGTGCGCATCCGGGTGATTCGGTCGTCGCTGAACGCCCCGATACAGACCCGGTCGATGGCATTGCAGCGCGTGATGATCTCGGCGAGCGGTTCCACCACGTCGTCGTGCTTGGGGTCGATGTTGATGCGAATGTCAGGGAACGATCCGAGCAGGTCCTCCAACAGCGGGATCGGTTCGCGACCCTCGACCAGCGCGCCTTTGACGTGTTCGTGGTCGACATCGCGAATGACCCCGGTCCGATCGCTCACCCGATCCAGGCGGTCGTCGTGGAAGGCAATCACGGTTCCGTCGGCAGTCACATGTGCGTCAGTCTCGAGGTACCGATAGCCCAGGTCGACCGCCCCCTGGAAGGCCGGAAGGGTGTTCTCCGGGAACTCCGATGCTCCTCCGCGATGCGCAAAGGCGAGCACTCCCGGGTGTTCGAGAAACGGGAATGATTGACGCTCACGCATGAAGGTCAACGTAGCTTCGGACGGTGACCACCACGCCTCGCCCGAACCCGGGCGCTCCACTGCGTGATCTTGCTGCGGTGTGTGTGGGGATCTCGGCGACCGTCATTCCCGGGTTCATGTTGGGCAGCCTGTTCGTGATCATGGGCCCCGCACTCGGTTACGGCGAAGCGGGCTCTGGTGTTCTCGTAGCGTCGTTCTTTGGCGCGAGCGCATTCACGTCGGCACCGCTCGGTCGATGGGTCGACCGTCGTGGTCCTGACGTGACGCTTCGCGTCGCGCTGATTGCGTCGGCCGTGCTGCAAACGATGATCGGCCTGGTGGGCCGGTCGGTCGCGTCCATCGCGATCATGGCGCTCTTCGCTGGAACGGCCAACGCGCTCTGTCAGGTCTCCGGCAACGTGTGGATCGCTCGGAACGTCCGGGAGGGCCGACAGGGTGTGGCCTTCGCGCTGAAACAATCATCCAACCCGGCAGCGTCGCTGGTGAGCGGCCTGGCGATACCCGCCCTCGCCGAGACCTTCGGTTGGCGGGCGGCGTTCGGAGCCGGCGTTGCGTTGGCGATCATCGCGTTGATCGCCATGGGATCTCGCGCGGACGAGCAGGGACCATCGACGACGACCACCGATGAACCTGCGCATCGCCGCCCCTCGGCGGTCCTGGTGAGCTTGGCGGTTGCGGCGGCATTGTCGGCCGCGGCGGCGGTGACACTCGGCAGTTTCTTCGTCAACTCGGCGGTCCACTCGGGCGTCGCCACGGGCGCGGCCGGCGTCATGTTGGCGGTCGGATCGCTGATCGCCATTGGCTCCCGACTGTGCGCCGGCGCCTGGGCCGATCGACGAGGGGGTGCCCTGCTGGGATTGGTCGCCGCCATGTTGAGCATCGGGGCCGTGAGCTATCTCGTGTTCATCATCGGCCTGCCGTGGGCGCACATCGTCGGGCTCCCGTTGGCGTTCGGGGCGGGCTGGGCATGGCCGGGCGTCTTCAACCTGTCGGTGGTTCGGGCTCACCCTGATGAGCCCGGACGCGCCACGGGGATCACCCAGTCCGGCACGTATGTGGGCGCGTCGACTGGCCCCTTGTTGTTCGGGATCATCGCCGAACATGCCGGCTATTCGTGGGCGTGGATGATGGCGAGCGTGTTGTCGCTGGCCGCAGCAGCGTCAGTTCTCAATGCCCGACGTGTGTTGGTCAGATCGACCGGCCAGCCGCTTCCCAATATTCATCTTTGAGCAGTCGTTTGTAGAGCTTGCCGGTGGGATGGCGGGGGAGTTCGTCGCGAAAGTCGACCGTACGCGGGCACTTCACATGGGCCAGATGCTCGTGGCAATACGCGATGAGTTCAGCTGCGAGCTCCGGCGATGCCTCGACGCCGGCAGCTGGCTCGACGACCGCTTTGACCTCTTCTCCGAGATCGTCATCGGGAACGCCGAAGACCGCGACGTCCGCGACCTTGGGATGCATGGTCAGGATGTTCTCGGCTTCTTGGGGATAGACGTTCACTCCGCCCCGGATGATCATGTACGCCTTGCGATCGGTCAGGAACAGGAACCCGTCGGGGTCGAGATAGCCCACGTCGCCGAGCGTCGACCAACCCTGGTGGTGATAGCTCGACGCGGTCTTGTCGGGATCGTTGTGATAGCTGAACTGTCCGGCTGACTCGAAGTAGATGGTGCCGGCTTCGCCCTGCGGGAGCTCCTCGCCATCCTCGCCACAAATGTGCAGCGGGCCCAACAGCGAGGTCCCTACGGTGCCAGGGTGCTCGAGCCATTGCTCGCTGTTGCAGTACACGAACCCGTTGCCTTCGGTGCCCGCGTAGTACTCGTGGATGACGGGTCCCCACCACTCGATCATCTTGCGTTTCACCTCGACCGGACAGGGCGCTGCCGCGTGGACGACATGAGTGAGCGATGACACGTCGTAACGAGATCGATCAGCGTCTGGCATCTTGAGGAGCCGCACGAACATGGTCGGGACGGCCTGGATGAAGGTGACGTGCCGCTCCTCGATCTGGCGCAGGAATTCATTCGGTTCGAAACGCTCCATGACCACAACGGTGCCGCCTGCTCGCTGGACCGCCATACAGAACCGCAACGGGGCAGCGTGGTACAGCGGAGCGGGGGAGAGGTAGACGGTGTCTGCGCAGGCGCCGAAGAGGCCGGTCACCAGAAAGAACAGCGTGTTGGGTGTTCCGAGGGGGTCATCGGGGAGGGGGACCTTCACCCCTTTCGGACGACCGGTCGTGCCGGAGCTGTAGAGCATGTCCATGCCTTCGACGCGAACGTCGAGGGGTGTCGGGTCGGCGGCCGCGAGGGCGTCTTCGTACGAGCCGTAGCCGTCGACGGCGCCACCCGCGCTCAACCGCAGAGTGACGAGGGGAATCCGATCAGCGATACCGGTTCCGATGGTGGCGGTGTGCGGCGAGACGAGGAGTGCGCGGGCCCCACAGTCGTTGACGATGTACTCGGCTTCCTCGGTGGTGAGCCGCGATGAGAGGGCCGTGTAGTAGAGGCCCGCGTAGTGAGCGCCCCACGCAATGGCGAGGAAGGTCGGATGGTTCTCCAGACAGAACGCCACATGATCGCCGGGCCGGAGGCCGGCCTCGAAGAAGACTCGCGCCAGGCGATTCGCAGCATCATCGAGCTGGGCGTAGGTGACGATCTGACCGCTGTCGGCCATCACATATGCCGCCTTGTTCGGCGTGAGCCTGGCGAAATGTCCGGGGAAGTTCTCACCGAGTTCGGTCGTCGTTTCAGGTTCTGGCATGGTGCCTCCGGTGGCTTCGCGAGTCGGCGGTATGGTGCGGGCGTGGATCCTACGGCTCGTTTCGAAGCGTTGATGCGCGAACCGGACCCGTCGCTCGAGGCGGTGTGTTGCACGATTGCGCAACACGCTCGTCCAGATCTCGCCGATGACGACATCGGGCGTGGTCTCGATTCGTTCGCCGAAGGTTTCTCCGGGCACGGCTCCGACGCGTTGTGTCGATTCCTCTTCGTCGACCAGGGCTTCCGCGGAAACTCCGACAACTACTACGAGGACGCCAACTCGTTTCTCGACAGGGTGCTCGAGCGTCGTGTGGGCATACCGCTCACCTTGTCGATCGTCGCGATCGAAGTTGGTCGTCGGGTCGGGGTCGATCTCGTTCCCATCGGGATGCCCGGCCATGTGCTGGTTCGTGATCGCGATGACGCCATGGCGTTCCACGACCCGTTTGCGGCGGGAGTCAGCTTGGACCTCGCGGGATGCGAAGGCAGGTTCCGCCAACTGCACGGTGCGGAGGCTCGTTTCAGCGCCGAGCTGCTGGAGCCCACGAGTGTGGTGACGCTTGCGGCGCGCATGCTCAACAACCTCACGAACGTCTACCTGCAGGAGATGGATCGTTCATCGCTGGCATGGGTGCTTCGTCTCCGGACGTTGACGCCCGGTGTGGACGTTGATGTGGTGCGTCAGCTCGGAGGGGTGCTCTCCACTCTGGGCCGGTTCTGGGAAGCGGCCGACGTCTTCGAGGACCTTGCGCGGCGGCAACCGGAATTCGCGGAACAACACCTTGGCTCGGCGCTGCGTCTGCGGGCGAATTCGAATTGATCGATCGTGATCTGAAGCGGTGCCTCGGCCAGATGGTCAAGGGGGTCCAGGTGGTCGGTGCCAGCCACGGCGGCGTGTCGCGCCTCTACTGCAGCCACTGGGTGACACAAGTCAGTTTTGAGGAACCGATCGTCATGGCCTCGGTCTCGCCGAAGCATGACACCGAGCCCCTGATGGCAGCGTCAGGGGTGTGGTCGGTATCGATTCTCGCCGGTGATCAGGTCGCCGCCGGCCAATATTTCAGCTACCCCGGTCGCAAGTTCCGTTATCTCGCGCCCGAGTATGTCGAAGACTGGAACGGTCTCCCGGTGGCATCCAACGCTGTGGCGTGGCTGCGGTGTGAGACGTTCGCTGTCGAGGAATCGGTCGGAGGCGTTGAGTTGGATCATCGTCTCTACTTCGCCCGTGTCACGGCTGCGCGGGAAGGCCGACTCAAGGAACCGCCGTTGCTCTACAGCTCGCGGCACGGCTGGAGGATCACGGGAGACAAGGCGCGCGAGCCGGGCATGTCGATCCGTGACAATCTGCTCGAACGGCTGGCCGACGCCGGGTTCGACGGTTCGGCAGAAGACGGCGAGACGGACGTAGTCTGAGGGCTCCAGTGTGAGATGACCCAGGGGGTTCGACGTGTCCATCGACGTCAACGTTGTCGACCATGACGAGGCACGTGTGGTGTCTCTCATCGATCAGTTGCTCGAGGAATGTCCTCCCGACAACACCAGCGAGGTCGATTTCCTCGGTCGACAGTTCGACCTCGGACTGGCATGGGTGCATTTCCCCGAGGGCAAGGGCGGCCTTGGGCTGTCGCCCAAGTTGAACCGCACCGTGATGAGCCGGATCGCCAAGGCAGGCGGCCCCATCGGCGGGATGAAGAACCCGATCGGCTACGGCATGTGCGCTCCGGCACTCGTCACCCACGGCACCGATCAGCAGCACGAGTTCCTGCGTCCGATGTTCACGAACGAACACATCTGGTGTCAGCTGTTCAGCGAGCCCGGCGCCGGATCGGATGTTGCGTCATTGGCCATGAAGGCCCAGCGCGACGGCGACGAGTGGCTCATCAACGGCCAGAAGGTCTGGACGACGCTCGCCCACATTTCGAGCTACGGGCTGCTCATTGCGCGGTCGGATCCCGAACAGCCCAAGCACCGTGGCATCACGGCCTTCATCGTCGACATGCATGCGCCCGGCGTCGAAGTACGGCCGCTGATCCAGCTCACCGGCGAGGCCGAGTTCAACGAGGTGTACTTCACCGACGTGCGCGTGCCCGACGAGTGGCGCATCGATGAACCAGGCCGGGGGTGGGGTGTTTCCATCACGACGTTGATGAACGAGCGGGTCTCCATCGGCGGTGGTACCCCGCCGCGAAATTCCGGTCCGATCGGCCAGCTCCTCGCGTTGTGGGAGAAGTCGGGCGTCACCGACAGCGCGCTCCGCGACGAGTTCATGCAGCTCTGGATTGGCGCCGAGGTCAATCGCATGACCAACATCCGCGCCGCGTCGTCGCGTCAGGGCGGGACCCCGGGCCCTGAGGGTTCGGTCTCGAAGCTGGCCATGGCCGACCTCACCAAGAAGATCTACAGCTTTGCGTTGCGCGTTCAAGGAGCTGAGGGGATGCTGTTCTCTGGCTACACGATGCACGCCCCGAAGATGACGATGTTCGGCGACGACCTCGGGAAGAACTTCCTCAGGTCTCGCGCCAACTCGATCGAGGGTGGCACCTCAGAGGTCATGAAGAACATCCTCGGCGAGCGGGTGCTCGGCCTGCCCGGCGACGTCCGCGTCGACAAGGAACTCCCGTGGAGCCAGGTCCCCCGAAGCTGACCCGAACGTCTTTCTCCGCATGGTGCGGGGGAGGAATGAGCCGATGGGTGAGGCCTGGGCGCCGATAGCCTGAAATCATGCCCAGACGCACCAAGATCATCGCCACGATCGGACCTGCGTCCGACGATCCCCAGATACTTCGCCGCATGATCGACTCGGGCATGGACGTTGCGCGAATCGGTCTGGCCCACGGGTCCCTTGGCGATGCGATTGCGCGCTCGCGTCGCGTGAAGGAAGTGGCCCTCGAAGCGGGGCGTCCCGTCGGCATCCTCATCGATCTGCCCGGCCCCAAGGTCCGATTGGGCGCCTTCCCAGACGGCGGAGCCATTCTGGAGAGCGGCTCGACGTTGGTGCTACGACCAGGTGTCGAACAGTCGACATCGACGACGCTCGGCGTTGACTACGAGAGCCTGCTGGCCGATGTGCATCCCGGCGATTCGTTGGCAGTCGGCGACGGCACCGTGCGACTCCGCGTCACCAGCGTGGACGGCGATTACGCCAAGGCCGAGGTGACCCATGGTGGCTCGGTGCAGGGTCGTCCGGGTCTGCATGTGCCCTCGGATCGGCTGACCATCTCGACGCCGACGGCCGATGATCTCTACAAGCTCGACGCCTTCATCGAAGAGGGTATCGACATGGTGGCGGTCAGCTTTGTCCGCTCCGCCCACGACATCCGCCGCGTCGGGACTGAGCCGTATCCGCGAGGTCCGTTGGTGATCGCCAAGATCGAAACGCGTGCCGCAGTTGAAAATCTCGAGGGCATCATCAACGCCTCCGGTGCGGTCATGGTGGCCCGAGGAGACCTCGGCATCGAGATGGGCATCGAGGAGTTGCCGCATCTCCAGAAGAAGATCATCCGCGACTGCATCTCGTCGGGTCGGCCGGTCATCACCGCCACCCAGATGCTCGAGTCGATGATCCACTCGGCCACACCAACCCGCGCCGAGGTGTCGGACATCGCGAACGCCATTTTCGACGGGACCTCGGCGGTCATGTTGTCCGCCGAGACCGCCATCGGCGCCGATCCCGTGGCCGCAGTTGCGACGATGTGTCGAGTGTCGGAGCGGGCTGACGCTGAGTTCGATTACGAGGGTTGGGCGCGCCGCCTCCGGGGTCTCCGCAAGGGTGCGGTTGGCGATGGCGACGCCCGCATCACTGACGCCATGACGGGAGCCGCGTGGCGCGCCGCCACCGAGATGGGCGCATCGGCGATCATCTGCATCTCCGACTCGGGGTTCACCGTTCGCTCGATTGCGCGGTTCCGTCCGGCCATGCCGATCCTCGGCTTAAGTCCGAACCCTCGTACCGTCGGCCAGCTCACCCTCAGCTGGGGAACCACGCCCCTGATCGGCCCGAGCGGGGTCGACAGCCTCGACACCATGGACGCCCTCGTGACGTCGGCCCGCAATCAGGGTCTGGTCCGGTCGGGCGACCTCGTGGCGGTCCTCGCCGGCGCCGGAACCACGCCCGGCGCCCGGGGCCACGCAACGGATCTGTTGCGCCTCATCCGGGTTCCTTGATCAGCAACTGATGACCCCGGAACTGATGATTGTCGAGGGCCTTGCCGTGTCGCGCTACGGGCCTCGAGCCGGTAGCGCGGTGGTGCTCATCCATGGCGCCATGGATCGCTCGGCCGGGTTCCGTCGATGCGTTCGACATCTTCCGGATCATCGGGTCACCACCTACGACCGAAGGGGCTATGCCGGTTCGCTGGACGCGGGAATCTCGATGACGATGTCCGAATCGGTCGCCGATCTGATGATGATCGTCGACGCCGAAACCGACGGTCCGGTCGCAGTTGTCGGTCACAGCCTCGGTGGGTTGATCGCGCTCCACGCAGGGCTGGCCCATCCCGGGCGGATCGTGTCAGTTGGAGCCTGGGAGCCACCGATGCCGTGGTTGGAGTGGTACGTCTCGAGGGCCGCGAGCAACGCGATGCGCGTGGCCGAAGTCGCCAGGAATGAAGCTGATGACCCGGGAGACTCCGCAGAGGCCTTCATGCGAACGATGATCGGCGATCGGCTCTGGGAGCGCCTCCCATTGGCGATGCGCGCCGAGCGACGAACTGAGGGCGCAACATTGCTGGCGGACCTGGCGATGACGCGGGCCGATTCCTCACGCCTCGACTTCAGCCAACTGACGGTTCCGGTGATTGCCGGATCTGGATCCGACAGTCAGGAGCGGTTCCGGCGGAGCGCTGCCACGCTCCGGGCCGAGGCTCCGGGTGCCATGGGCATCGAGGTCGCCGGCTCCAACCACGGAGTCCATCTTTCGCACCCGGGCGAGTTCGCAGCGTTCATTGCAGCCGTGATCGCTCGCATGCCCGACGACGCGTCCTGACGCAGAACTACGCTGACATCAATGGCTGGTATCGCGAGATCACGCACCAAGCGCCGACCCCGCGTGGCGTTCGTGTTGTCCGGTGGTGGCAATCTCGGGGCGATCCAGATCGGGATGCTGCGGGCGTTGACGGAGCGAGCGATCACGCCCGACGTCGTGCTCGGTTGTTCGATCGGCGCGCTGAATGGTGCTGGTTTTGCGGCTGATCCGACGCTGTCCGGGATCCGCCATCTCGAATCGGTCTGGCGTCGCACTGAGGCCTACGACGTCATGCCGTCTTCGCGTATTCCGGGCCCGGTTCAGCTCCTCCGCAAGGGAGAGGCGCTGCATTCCAACGCTGGTCTCCGCAAGACGATCGAGGCGTTCCTCGTGCGGCGCGACACCTTCGAAGAACTGGCCGTCGAGTTCCAGTGTGTCGCAACCGACGTCGAATCGGCCATGGAGAAATGGTTCACCGCCGGTGCCATCGAAGCACCGATCCTGGCGTCGGCTGCGCTTCCGGCGGTCTACCCACCCGTGATGATCGATGGCATTCGCTATGTCGATGGCGGGGTCGTGGACAACGTGCCGATCACCCGAGCTGTCGACCTAGGTGCCAAGAAAATCTACGTGCTGCACGTTGGTCTCCATGGGCGACCACAGGCCGAGATTCGTCGGCCCCTCGACGCGGCACTCATGGCGTATTGGATTGCCAGGAACGGCCGTTTCGCTCGAGATCTTGCCACGCTCCCCAAGGGGGTCGAGGTGGTGGTGCTTCCCCCTGGCGACCGTCCCGACATCCGCTACGACGACTTCAGCCAGACGGCAGTGCTGCTCAACCAAGGGTACGAAGGTGCCGCAGCGCATCTGGACGCGCTGGCCGCGGCCGAGGCCACCGAGCCGAGCCTGGCCGATCGGTTGCGTCGAGAAATGTTCGAGACCGCGGACTGGCGGCGAGTGCTGGAGCGTCGTCGAGGAAAGGCAGTTCTCGAGCAGCGTCCTCCCGAGGAGGAAGCCGAGCTCGACGCGTTGGCCGACGACCTCGGGTGAATCCAGTGAATGGCCGCCTCCAACTCGTGCTCGACGAGATCGACGAACGGAACGCGGCCGACCCGCGGCCGTGGTTGATCCGCGGCGAGACCGGCCCGAAAGAACTCTTGGCGGGGCGTGTCGCGTGCGGATGGGTGAAGGTGCTCGAATCCGATCCACGGGACGAGCAACTGATCGCCGCGCGGGGTCATCATCTGCGTCGATGGACCTACCCTCGAACTGACTTTCCTGACGGGCGGGCCGGGTATCTCCGCTGGCGAACGGCCGCCAAGATCGAACATGGCGCCGAGGTCGGTGCCGTGATGATCGAACGTGGATACTCCAGCGCTGAGGCGGACCGTGCAAGCTCGCTGATTCGCAAGGAGCGGCTCGGGACCGATGCAATGACGCAGACCCACGAGGACGCGCTGTGTCTCGTGTTCATCGAGTCCCAGTTCGATCAGACCACCGACTTGGTCGGCGAAGAGCACATGGTCGAGGTGGTGGCCAAAACACTGAAGAAGATGAGTCCGGGCGCCATCGAACTGGCGGCGGGCATCTCGGTGTCGGATCACGCGAGGCTGATCATTGGCGCTGCGATCGCCAAAGGGAACGCCTAGCCGACCGCGGTTCGGGTCGGTCTGATCGCTGGCTACCATTCACCGGTGAAGCTTCGGGCGATTGCCACAGACCTTGATGGCACTCTTCTTCGCACCGACAAGTCGGTCTCGCCCCGGACGCGTGCGGCAATTCACGCCGCCAAGGAGGCGGGGATTCTGGTGGTGGTGGCGACCGGACGCCCCCCGAGGTGGATTCCGCCCGTGATTGAAGCGCTCGGCGATGTCGGACTCGTCGTATGCCACAACGGCGCCACGGTCTACGACCCGGTTGCCCATCAGATCATCAGTCGCACCGAGATCGACGCCGCCGTCGCTCTGGCCGTGATCGATGACCTCGAGGGGTCGTTTCCCGAAGCGCTCATCGGGGTGGAGCAGGAATTCGACTTCGCCATCGACGAGTCGATGGCCAGACGGGACGTGGAGCCACTCGGAAGTTGGGCGCTCGACGGGGTACGGATCGGACCGATTCGCTCGTTTCTCGATCGACCGGTCACCAAGATGGTGTTGCGCTTCTCTGACGCACCAGATGGCACAGCGGCTCGGGTGCAGGAGTTGGTCGAGGACCGTGCGCTCGTGACCCATTCGACCAGCGAGTCGTTTCTCGAGTTGTCGCATCCGACGGTTCACAAGGCCGCGACGGTCGAGCGACTACTAGTCGACCTCGGGATCAGCGCTCCCGAGGTGGTCGCGTTCGGTGATATGCCGAACGACCTGGAGTTGATCCGGTGGGCCGGCCATGGTGTCGCGGTCGCCAATGCTCATCCCGAGTTGAAGCTGGCGGCCGACGAGGTCACCTCGTCAAATGACGATGACGGTGTAGCGATCGTCATCGAGCGGCTCCTCGGCTGACATCGACGTCGAAAGTTTCGAGCAGACCGTTGAGCATCCATGCGTGTTCGGCGGGAATTGGTTGATCGAGGGGAGCACGGATACTGAGCGCCTCGAGCAAATCCACCGCTCGCCCCTCAAGGAGTAGATCGGCGTCGGCGGTGCCGCACCGCACCGCCACGCGGTCGCCGATCTCGATGACGATGTCGAGGTCCGGTTCGGTCACCTTCAGGGCGAGTACCCCAGGGCGGATGTCGCCACGAGTGATGCCGAGGCCTGCACCAAGCGCAGCCACATAGCGGAGGCTCGCGGCGATCTCGTCGGGCTCCTCCTCGGCCGCAATCCCCAGGGGTTCCAAAATGTCGCGTTCGTGAATCCATGAATCCCACAACGCGTGATGGATCACTGCGCTGACATCGAGGTGCCCCGGTGGTGCTTCCGCCAGCGCCAACCACCCATCGCCACTGATCGAGGCGATGAGATCGGTGAAGGCGGTCGTCGAGGCGACGAATTGTTCAAGCACCTGGACCGACGAGACATCTTGTGTCCCGGCCACGAGTTCTGCTGGCGATGCGACCGGGTCGAAGGCTGCGAGGAATCGTGTGGGCTCGCCCGCGAGTCCTTGGCTGAGTGAGAACGTCCAGAACGTGTTGGTGCTGTCGAGATGGATGATGACGTCGCGGTTGGACCAGCCCTGGCAGCGACTTGGATGAGCCCACTGGCTCTCTTCGAAGGAGGACAGGATCGCGGCGAGGCGTCGGCGCTGACGGATGGCTGGTTCCACGATGGCGGAGGGGCTCCCGTCGAGGGTCAAGACCGGCGAGGTTCCGTAGAGCGGAGTCAGTTCCATGCGTCAACGCTGCCACACCGGGGGTGAAAGCTACGGCGCATTTCGGGGAAGCCGGAAGAGTGGTTCCACTCCCTCGTTCTTCTGGTCTTCCGCGCTTGGTCGTTAGAGACAGTGAACGTATGCCCTGTCGTCGAGAGTTGTTCGATGGTCTCTCGGCTGGTCGGGAGGAGCGGAACGGCGGGCGTGCATCACGGCCAACCCCATGACTGCCACCACCAGCGCGAGTGTCGGATCGATCCACGTGCTCGCACCGACCAGGTGTCCGAGCCCACCCAACCAGCACGACGCTTGGACGATGCGCCGTTGCCGATCGGGCAGAGCGGATGCGATCACGGCGATCGGGACGACCAAGAGGCCTGCGTCGTACCACAGCGCGTGCGGTGCGCACAGCAGCGCAGCGGGAATCATGAGCGCCGCCGTCGTGGTGGGCCTCCGGTCGCTGCGAGCCCACGCATGTGCGACGATCGATACGGTGGCGACGATCATCGCGCCTCCGAACAGCGCTGCGGTCGTTCCGTCGAGAAGGTGGTTCGCGACGCCCATCCAGCTGACCTCTTGGGCGGCGTTCGCTCCGCCGTCGACCGCATCGAACCGGCGCAGCAGCGCAAGCCATGGCATCGTCCACGCCGGGCCTGCCACCACGGCGCCGAGTGCCCAGAGGCCCACGATCGATGCCCCGCTGGCGGCCAGGGCTCGCCAGCGACGGCCGATCAGCAGGAGGAGCAACGCCACCGCGGCGTATTGCGGCTTGAATGCCAGCAGACCAGCGGCGACACCGAGCGCGACGTCGGTTTGTCGGTCTGCTGCCCACAACATCGTGGCCACCAGGACAATGACGATTGCCGTGACCTGGCCGCCGGTCACGCCGATGAACAGCGGAAGGAATGTGAGGGCACCAGCCAGTTCGGGGAGGCCGAGGCGCTGACCGTCGCCTCGGAAAACGACACGGCGGAGGAGGGACCACGCGCCGATCACGGCCAGGGTCATCGCCGCCGTGACGATGAGATACGCCACGCGGTAGTCGAGCCGACTGAGCCACTGATACGGGAGTGCCACCGCTGCTGGATAGGCGAACAGGATCGCCTCGCGGCCAGGCGTCGTGACAAGGTCGCGCTGCGCGTCCATCTGAAGTGCGGGGTCATAGAGCGCAGTGCCGTCGCCGGTGGCCGCCAGACGTCCCGCGCCATAGAACTCGGGAAAGTCGCCTCCGACCACACCGGCCATCGACGCGGGGGTGGGGCTCGTCGCCACGACGACGGCGATCGTTGCTCCGATCGCGAGCAGCACTGCGACAGTTGCGCGACGTGCGAACGCGGGGGAGAACTCCACCGCGATTCTTCGACCCCGAGCGCGCCCCGCTTGAGCGATTTCGCGGGCTGCTCAAGCGCTGTCAAGTGGCGACATCAGCCTTGAGCGACGACTTGATCATTTCTCGAAGCTCAGCGCCGTCGTCATGGCCATGGACTGCCACAGCGTGCGCCGTTGCGGTATCGAGCACCTCCTCCTCCTCCCCGGAAATCGTGAGGGAGCATCCCGAGTCACTCGGGAAGTCGCGACAGTCGGCAATCATTCGTGTCATGTCAATTCCAGTTGTGGTTCATGAGCGCGGCGCAGCGGTTGCGACGCGAGTCCTAGTCCTGACGAAGCACATCGAGGTTGATGAACTCCATGCCCCCGTCCGACAACGCTCCCATTGTTTGGGAGATCTCTGCGGTGGCCGCGAGATCGTTGTTTCGATCAGCGGCCTCATGGCTCGGGAACTCGACGATCACCCAATACTCGCCGGGCTGGTCGCGGTTCTGACACACGAGCTCCCTTGAGACCGTCCGCTCACCTTCAGTCGCCGCCAACCACTTCTCGTGTGCCGCCTCGATGCCATCGAAGTCGGACGTGACCATCTTGATGATCTGGACGAATCCCATCGTGGCCCCCGAATTCAACTGATGTGTCTTCTTGTGATCATGCGCTCGGACGGCCCCGTTGTAAACGTCCCGATGCTCGGTGACGCAACCGTGGTCGACCGGCACCGAAGACGTGTGAGTGCGACCGAACCATCAACTCGTCGCCTCGGGAATCGGACTTCTACGTCTGGCGTGTCGATGGCGGGGTTGATGAACGAGATCTCGACCCGCAAGGTGGTGACTCCCGCCGCGGTGAGCAATTGCTGGACGCTTTGCAGGATCACTGAGGGGGAACGATGATCTCATAGACGTTGATGTTCACTGAGCTCGGGTCCATCGGGCTCACGTAGTTGGTGGTGATGTCTCCTGCTTCGGCAAACGCCTTCTGAGAAGCCTCAGAGTCCGCCTGGGTCTCCCACTCAACTGAGATCATCCAGTGTCCATCAGCGGTTCTGAACGTCCGTCGACTGTCAGGAATGTAGCCAGGTTGAGTCGGCTGGAACTCGGTGTCCATCCGAAATGCAGCGGCCAGAAACGCTGCCTCGTCGGCACCGTCTTTGAGCCGGAACTGGACGGTCTCCATGAATGTCATCTGTATTCCTCTTTTCTTGCGTCGTTCGATTGAGCGTGTGGCACCAGCTCGACCATCAGGTCTGGCTCGAGCCAGACGTCCATGAGACCGGGCCATCGCCATCCACTGAGAAGTCCACTCGCATGGCAGCGGCGTTCAATCTCCTCGGCGGTCCACTGGAGAATGATGTTGACGTGTGACCCTGCACCGGGAACCCGCTGGTCGAGTTCAAAGAACTTGGGTCTCGGTCGTCCGGTTTCATGAAGCAACGCCGTGGTGCGAGGGTAGAACTCCACAAACGGATCCGACCATTCGGTACATGCGCTGGCGAGAAAGCAGACCCGGGCACCGGGATGAGGACCGAACGGGGCGGTGTAGCCGTCAATGAGGCCTGCGAGTGTGGCCGCAGCCGTGTTTGGCTGATCTGCATAGACCGATACATGACCGATGATGGGGCGAGGGTTTACGCCATTCTCTGCTCCGGGGGTCAACGCCACCATCTCTCCCATCCACACTCCGAACTCCCGGTCACCTTACCGGCCAGCGGGATTTCGACGTCAGAACAACGGATACCGGGCGAGGAACCGCTGACAAGACCCTGTATCTCAGCTACCGAGTGGGGAGTCGGGGGGCCACTCCCGATCCAGCACAACCCTGAGGCTCGCCCGATGTCGACGGCATTGCCAGATTCTTGTCGGCGCGGATTCGCCCGGGGAAGAGCTTGAAAACATCTCATCGACCCGCTCTCGGCAGGATCATCGGGCCCGACATCTGTGAGACAGGGTGCCCCCACTGAGCAGCGGCCCGCTCGGAGTTGTTCGGATCCTTCTCCAGCAGGCCGGATTGATTCTTGCCGCCGCTGCCAACTTGCCGACCAGGAGGGGCGTTGGCCGCCTCGCAGTCGACGAGGACAAGATCGTCGCGTGGCACCTCGTCTGTCGCCCTGAACAAGTCGGTGATGGTGTCCGGTCCCGACGGTAGAACGATGACCATGTCACGACTCGATCGAATCACGTCCGATCCAGAGATCTGCAACGGTCAACCAACAATTCGCGGTTTGCGCTACCTGGTCGAGACCCTTTTGGAACTGCTCGCGTCGGGGATGACGATCGACGAGGTCCTCGACGACTATCCCGATCTTGAGCGTGATGACCTGCTCGGAGCGCTGGAGTTCGGTGCCCTCACGTCGGGGATCCGGCGCGTGGTCTCCCTCGGCGCTGCGTGAGGTTCCTCGTCGACGCCCAACTGTCGAGAGCCTGGAGGAATCCCGCTAGTTCGAGATCAGTCCTGGCCGACTGGTCTTACACCGCAACAGCGACAGCGAATCCTGACCATCTGAGAACGGCGCGTCCGCCATCCAGGCGACGTGTGACGGTGCGGTCAGCGACGACCGACAGCGTGTCGTTTCTCACAATCAGCACTGAACAATTGTCTGACCAGATCGCGCCGTGGCGGTCAGAGGCCGTGGCCATCGGCGCCGATGCGTGGGATTGACGGCGGTCAGGGCTGACAGCTGGTCGGCATCGGTGTCGGCACCCTGGCTCGAGCGCGAAACAGGACCTCCGGAGAGGCCCTGTTTTCGGGGTTTCAATGGAGCGGACGACCGTATTCGAAACGGCGACCCTCACCTTGGCAACGTCACCAAATCGGTCCAAACATGGTCTTGAGGTCCGTCGAGTGCCGTGTCTACTGACTTCTCGTCTTGTCGCGCTCGGCTGGTGAGGCGCCGTATCGCAGCGTGGATTGGCAAATGGATTGGCAAGAATCACGCCTCGGCGAGGAGCTGGCACCATGGAGTCTCGTGACCTGGATCTCGATACCCGACCACCTTGCCGAGCGCCTCGGTGCCGAGGCTGAAGCGCGCGGCGTCACGCTGGATGAGGTCGCCGCCGAGTTCCTCGCCGAGCGGGTGCTGGCCAGCGACGCCTCGCAGACGCTCGCCGGCCTCGTCGGGCTCGGCGAGTCGGGCGAATCCGATGTCTCCGGGCGAATCGACGAGGTGATCGCCCAGCGGTTCACGGCGTGATCCTCCCCGATACGGATCCACTCGATCGAGTTGGGGCCGTCAGCTTCAGTTCCAGTCGGGTTCGGTAGACGCGTACGTGGCGATGAGCGCCCTGGGAGACTGCTGCGATGTCGACTCCATCCGCCGCTCTCGGCCAGTCCCTCACGCCAGCCAGTCCGCCCACGTTCGACTCGGTTGCAGATGAAAGTCGCCACCGGCTTGAGCGGCTGGCCGGGGTGTGTCGCGTATTCGGCCGACTGGGGTACGCAGAAGGTCTCTTGGGCCACATCACCGTTCGCGATCCCGAACACGCCGATCGGTTCTGGATCAATCCCATCGGAGTGTCGTTTCGTCAGGTGAAGGTGTCGGACCTGGTCCAGGTCGATCACGGGGGAGCGGTGCTGGTCGGCGACCGGCCCATCAACCCGGTTGGGTTCCGCCTTCACGCTGCGGTGCACGCTGCCCGCCCCGAAGTTGGTGCGATCTGCCATGCCCATTCGCTGCACGGCAAGGCGTGGTCGAGCTTGGGTCGCCTGCTCGATCCCATCACGCAGGACAGTGCGGTGTTCTTCGGCCAGCAGGCCCTGATCACCGCCCCGCGGATCGCCCTCGACGAGGCCCAGGGCCGGGAGTTCGCGACCAACTTCGGCACCAGCCGCGTGGCAATCCAGGTCGGACACGGGCTCTTCACTACAGGCGAGACGGTGGATGAGGCGGCGTGGTGGTTCATCGCCATGGAGACCTCAG
>JBBRSC010000048.1:0-17433 GCA_038245795.1 Acidimicrobiales bacterium | reverse complement strand
CGCGTACCGCACGCCAAAGGCCGTGCCAGCCACGAGGCCCCCGACAAATCCACCCCCTGGTTGATTGTGGCCGGCGAACAGGAAATAGATCGACAGAACCAGCAGTGAGGGGAAGGCGACGCGCAATACGGTGTCCAACAGCAATGACCGATGAGGTGGAGCCAGTGGCGGGCGTCGGAGATGACGAAGGTCCGAACCGGTGAAACGGGCGAGCGACACGGCTCCCAACGCGGCGATGGCCAACACCGTGATCTCGCCGAGCGTGTCGAACCCACGGAAGTCCACGAGGATCACGTTGACGACGTTTCGACCGCCCGCCTCCCCGAGTGACCGTTCGAGATACCCGCGGGAGATCGGCGTTCCCGTTCGATCGCCCACAGAGACCAGCACTGCGACGAAGACGAACACCGTGACCACCGCTGACACGACGACCCGGAACGCCTGGGTGCCTCGACCGGGCCGGGTCGTCGGTCGCTCAAAGTCGTCGGGCAATGCTCTGAGCACCAGCACGAAGATCACGGTCGTGAGGGTCTCGACGACGGCCTGGGTGAGAGCCAGATCTGGTGCGCCGACCAAGAGGAAGGCAGCGATCATGCCGTAGCCGACCGCCCCGAGACAGATGGCCGCAGCGAAGCGCCGCCGCACGATCCCTGCGCTGATGGCTGCGGAGATGATCACGGGAATGATCACCAGTTCGAGTGGATGATCGGCGAACGAAGGCAGCGAGTCGCTGGCGCCGGAACCGACCACACCGACGATCAATGGCAGGCCACAGACGAACATGAGGATGACGCCGATGTAGGTCGGGAGGGATCCGTTCTGCAGGATGCCGGTCGTCCGAGCCGCAACCATGTTGAGCCGGCGAACCACCCCCGTGAAGAGATGGGCGCCACTCGGCAGGAGTGTGCGGCCCGTGTTCGCGGTTGCTCGACCAACCACCAGAAACGTCACGGCGCCACCCCCCAGAATCACGATGGACAGGCCGAACGCCTGGCTGAGTCCGTCGTAGAGATGGAGCGACAGCTGTGTTCCCTCCCGGTACATCGACCCGGCCGCTGAGGTGATCAGGCGGGTCATGGTGGGGAGTGCGAACGCCAAGGCGAGCGTTGCGACGGTGGGAATCGCGGCGGGGGCAACGAACCAACCACTCGGTGGTTCCCCGTCGTGCGCTGATGGATCTGCGTCGACGCGGGCGGGTTCACCGCTGGTGTGACCGCCGAATCCGAACGCTCCCCACACCAGCCGAATTGCTGCGCCGACACCCAGGATCGACCCGGCGACCAGCGCCAGGGTGATGGCGATCCGGAGGCCACCGGCCAGATCGGGCAGCGACCCGAGCATCGATTCCTTGGCGATGAACCCGAACGTTGGTGGCGCTCCCGCCATCGACGCGGCGGAGACAACCATGATGATGAGCAACGGACGCCACCGGACGTCGGGGCGGGGGAGCTTCCTCAGATCACGTGTGTGACGCTGATGATCGATGATGCCGACCGACATGAACAACGCTGACTTGTAGAGCGCGTGAGCGATCAACACAGCGAGCCCGGCGGCGGCAAGATCGGCGACGCCGGCGCCGAAAAGCACCATCATGAGACCCAACTGGCTGACCGTGGAGTGGGCCAGGATCAGTTTCAGATCGACCTGTCGGATAGCTCGGGCTCCGCCGACCAGCATGGTGAGCGCTCCGACGGTGCACACGGTCGGCTGCCACCAGGAGGTGGCGATCCCAGCGGGAGCAAGCCGAGCCACCAGAATGACGCCGGCCTTGACCATGGTCGCCGAATGGAGATAGGCGCTGATCGGCGTCGGGGCGACCATGGCGCCGGGCAACCAGAACGAGAACGGCACCTGTGCCGACTTGGTCATCGCTCCGACCAACGCCAACGCCAAGCCAACGCTCGTCAACGCTCCGCCCGGGAGTCGGCCCACCAACTCCGAGATCTGGCTGGTACCCGCAGCGTTCGACAGAAGGATGCTTCCGGCCAGGAGCGCGAGACCGCCGACCCCCGTCGTCAGCAGGGCCTGAAGGGCCGCTCCACGGGTCGCAGCGTCGTGGTCTCGGAACCCGATCAGCAGATAGGAACTGATCGATGTGACTTCCCAGAAGACAAACAATCCAATGAGATCATCGGAGAGGACCAGACCGAACATCGCTCCGCCGAATAAGGCCAGGAGTCCACCCAGTCGATGGAGATCGCCCTCACCGGGGACGGCAGTGGTGCGGCGGGAGAAGTAGCCCGACGAATAGGCGATGACCAGCAGACCGATGCCGCAGATGATGAGTCCCATCGTGGCGCCGAGAGTGTCCGCTCGGAGCCGCATCGAGACTCCGAGCTGAGGGATCCACCGGAGATTCGCCTGCCACGGATTGCCGAGGATCGAACTCCGAACAGCCAGGGCGGACACCACTGTTCCGGCTACGAACGGCAGGGAAGCGACCGCCAACGCCCAATGCCCCAACCGTCGCCCACCCGTCAACAGCACGACGGCTGTTGTGAGGAACATCGACAGGGCCAGGATCAAGGTGGTGCTTTCGGTGTTGGTGTGTCCGGGGAGCGGTGTTTTCGGGCCGCGATGACCGTGCCGACCAGACGCCCCGGCTCGCCCGCTCCGTAACCTACGGGATTCGCGGGACCGTCGAGCCCCTCCTTCATGACGAGTGCGTGAACTGGGTTGCATGGCGCGACCGGTCCTGCGAGCTGGAGCCGACTACGGTCCGCAGGTGCCCACATTGCTCGCTCGGTTCTGGTTGTTCATCTGGCGTTGGAAGGTCGTCCCGCCGCAGGAACCGGTGCCGAAGAAATGCGTGATGATTGCGTCGCCGCACACCTCGAATTGGGACTTTCCGATCACGCTGGCCATCGCCCGTCTCAGCGGAGTGAAGATCCAGTGGCTCGGCAAGGAACAACTGTTCAAAGGACCCATGGGTCCCATCATGAGATGGCTCGGAGGCGTGTCGATCGATCGGTCAGCGGCAACGGGCATGGTGTCGTCGTTGGCAGCTGAGTTCGGCAGACGCGACGCCCTGGTCTTGGTGGTGCCAGCCGAGGGCACTCGTTCGAAAACGGAGTATTGGAAGTCCGGCTTCTACCGGATCGCCCAAGAAGCGGAGGTGCCGATTGTCTGCGCCTTCGTCGACAGCGTCACCCGCACCGGCGGATATGGTCCAGTGATCACGCCCTCCGGCGACATCACGGCGGACATGGACATGGTCCGCGCCTTCTACGCCGGCAAGGTCGGCCTGTCGAAGGGCAAGTCCGGCGTGCCCCGCTTGAAGGAAGAGGACGTCGATCGTTCTGGACCGACCGGACCCGACGCCGGCTGATTCCATCCCGGTCCCCGCAGAACGTGGCCGAGGCGGTCGGACCATGAACGGGCGGCCACGACATCGTTGGCCATCAGCTGATATTCGTTGACGGCGATGGTCACCGGATTGAAGGAGTTCACGTTCTTCGTCAACCCGTAGACAACTGGTGCCACCTCGGGTTCGAAGGTGCCGAACAACTTGTCCCAGATGATCAGGATCCCACCGTGATTCCGGTCCAGATATTGGCGGTTGCTGCCGTGGTGGACTCGGTGGTGGGACGCCGTGTTCATCACCGATTCTACAGGACCGAGCCGCCCGATCGTCTCCGTGTGGACCCAGTACTGATACAGCAGATTGATGCCTCGAGCTGTTTCGATGTGGCCGGGCGAGATCCCGAAGTAGCACATGAGTCCGTACGGAATGAAGATTCCCAGGGCGTCCGCGACGGGCTGACGGAGGGCCACCGACAGGTTGTACCGCTCGCTCGAATGATGCACGACGTGGATCGCCCACATGAATCGACTCTCGTGCATGAGTCGATGGTTCCAGTAGTAGATGAAGTCCCAGCCGACCACCGCTGCGGCCAAGGGTTTCCAACCGGCACCCAGATCGCGACCTGACCGTTGGAAGATGCGCTGTGGTGACATTTTCGACGCCCACGTCGCGGTGGCAACCACCCCGATGCCGCTCATGGCCGCCAGCGCGGATCTGCCGGCCCATGTCTCGGCACGGAGGCGGGCGGCGGCGTCGTCGCGACGGGTGGCCCGACGCGCCACCAGTTCCGATCCGACGTGCATCGCCGCGGCCAGCGCTGAGCCAACGAGAATCGGACGAACCGCTCGACCTCGGCCCCATTCGACATGACGTCGGATGCGGTGGGTGATCAACGGGATCACGAGACTTGCGGTCCCCATGGTCAGGTTCGCTCGCGTGTCGTTCCGTTCGTAGCGACCGCGGTCGGGGGACGCTGGATCGGTGGAATCGGGCCGCCGCCGAAGCCATCGCCGTTCTGCTTCCATCGTCGCGAAGTAGAAGGGCGTGGAGAGCACCGTGAGGTCCATTCCTGAGAAGATACGCGGAAACGCGCCGGAATTCCCGCGGCAAGCCGACGTAACGTTCGGGGAGTCAAATGGGTCCAACGACCCGTTGCCGAATCGAACCGGAAATGGTTCACTCGTCAGACCAACGACAACTCAATCGACCTTGGAGGTCGGCAATGAACGACACAACGGCGTGTCGCCACTGCCAGGGACTGGTCGCCGGACAGGCGAACCAGTGTCCTGAATGCAGACGGTGGCTCAGGCGGCACAGTTATCGAACCGCACAGTTCCTCACGAACGCATCCAGCCATCGGGAGTTGTCTCACCGTTAGTGGCGGGCGGTCCCCGCTCGGCCGGCGGTGCCGTCCGGTGGCATAGAGTCGCCGAGTGGCAAATCTTGACGGGTTCGTCGAAGCGACCTCACCGCTCATGGACCAGCTCTACGGAGCTGCCCTGCGGATGACTCGTAACGCAGCGGACGCCGAAGACCTCATTCAGGAGACGTTCCTCCGGGCCTATCGCGGCTACGAGCGGTTCGAGGCAGGCACCAACCTCCGCGCATGGATGTACCGCATTCTGACCAACACGTATATCAACTCCTATCGTGCCAAGCAGCGGCGGCCGGAGGAGAGTGACCTCGCTGACGTCGAGGATCTCTATCTATATCGCCGACTTGGTGGCCTGGAAGCGTCCCAACGCGGTCGCAGCGCCGAGGACGAGCTGATGGATCTCGTGACGGACTCCGAGGTGCAGGATGCGCTGGAGGCACTTCCGGAACAGTTCCGGGTCGCGGTGCTGTTGGCGGACATTGAGGGGTTTTCGTATAAAGAGATTGCGGAGATGCTCGGCGTGCCGATTGGAACCGTGATGAGTCGGCTTCACCGGGGAAGAAAAGGCCTGCAGAAGGCGTTGGGGGATTTCGCAACCGAGCGGGGGCTCCTTCCAAGAGAGCCCGTCACGGTCGCCACAATGGGTGAGCCGCCGCTCGAGGCGCCCGACCCGTTGCCATCCGACTCCGTATCCGACTGATCACAATTGAGAGCCAACATGAGTGACCACACATGCAATGACGCCCTCACCGATCTCTATCAATACCTCGATCATGAGTTGGACACCGAGACCCGAGCCATCGTCGAGCGGCATCTGTCCTCATGCTCACCATGTCTCGAGGCCTTCGATTTCGAAGCTGAGTTGCGCAAAGTGATCCGTGACCGATCCCAGGAGCGAGTTCCCGACGAGCTGCGGGCGAAGGTGCTCGCGGCCCTCGCGGCATGCGAACCTGACATCGATTAATCGGCCTGCCGTCGAGCGCTGGGCGCCGACCCGAGTCGGGGAATCCCGTGGTTGATTGCCCATGCGACCCCGCAGACTCCTACACTCAGAAGCGTGATCGCCGCATTCCTCGCCGAAGCTGAGCCCGTGAAGCACGTCTGGCATTTCTGGCTGGCCGTTCCCCTTGCTCTCGCTGCGATTGCGCTACCGATTGCGCTTCTCGCCGGCTATTTCATCCGGGTCACCAAGACCCGCTACCCGCAGAAGTAGCTCGTGTCCGGCGCGGTCAACTGGTCCGTTGCCGAGCGAGTTGCAGGCCGGATCGCGGGAACCGATCCTTTCTCCAACTCGTATCTCGCACACTCTCTGGCGGCCGACTTCGACGTGCTGACCGCGCAGGCTCAGGATCTCGTTGAAGCCCATACCGGTTGGACGTCGACCGCTGGCCCGGCACGAGCAAAGGTGGCCGATCGATCCGACTGGGTGCGGGCCAACATTGCGTCGTTCCAACGCATGCTCAAACCGCTGACGGACCGCTTCGAGGAGTCGATGAGTGCTGGGCTCATGGCCCCCATCGCTGGTCGGATCGCGGGTGCCGAGATGGGCGCGGTACTGGGATGGATGTCTGCGCGGGTGCTTGGCCAATACGACATGTTGGTGCTCGAGGAAGAGAACCCTGACGAGCAGGACATCGTCTATTACGTGGGCACCAACATTTTGGCGATGGAGAAACGATTCGCGTTCCCACCTCAGGAGTTCCGACTCTGGATCGCGTTGCACGAGATCACCCACCGCACCCAGTTCACCGGGGTGCCGTGGCTGCGGGAGTACTTCCTCTCTCAGGTCAACGAGATGTTGTCGATGGTCGAACCGGACCCCGCTCAGCTCTACCGTGCCGTGGGTCGGCTCGCCGAGTCGGCCCGGACCCGAACCAATCCGTTGGCCGATGGTGGCGTGTTCACCCTGTTCGCCTCCCCCCATCAGCGGGCGGCAATGGAGCGGATGGGTGGCCTCATGAGCCTGCTCGAGGGACACGGTGACGTCACCATGGACCGCGCCGGAGGCGATCGCATCCCCTCAGCGGAACGTTTCGGCTCGGTGTTGCGAAATCGTCGACAGAGCGGCGGGGGAGCGGCGAAACTGATGCAACGACTCATCGGCCTCGAAGCAAAACTCAATCAGTATCAGCTGGGCGAGGAGTTCATCGAGGCAGTGGAGAAGGTCGGCGGATCCTCATACCTGGAGCGGGCATTCGAGCGACCCGAGCACCTCCCCAGCATGGCCGAGATCCGATCGCCGCAACTGTGGGTGGAACGGGTACGTCCATCGATCGCGTCACGGGTGGGGTGAACTCAACCCCGCCAGAGCGTTTCGCCTCGTTGCTGGAACGATGCACCTTCCCCGAGGTCGGATGCGAAGTCGCATGCGCCGTCTCAGGGGGTGCCGATTCCTTGGCGCTGATGGCGCTGGCGAGCGCTGCGGGATGCGTCGTGGTTGCCCATCACGTGAACCACGGGCTGCGACCCGAGGCCGAGGAGGACGTCGCCGTAGTGATGATCGCCGCCCACGAGCTGGGCATCGAGGTGATCGTGCATCGGGTGACGATCGGGACGGGCTCCAACCTGGAAGCTCGGGCGCGTTCGGCGCGACACGAGGTCCTACCTCACGATGCGCTGTTTGGTCATACCGCCGATGATCAGGCTGAGACTGTCCTGGCACAACTGCTCCGAGGGGCGGGGCCCACCGGTCTGTCGGGAATGGCACCCAACCGGCATCCACTGTTGGGCATTCGGCGTCGGGAGACTCACGGGTTGTGTCGTTCGCTGGGGTGGTCGGTCGTCAATGATCCGAGCAATGACGATCCTCGATTCCGACGCAATCGAATTCGTCACGAGGTCCTCCCGCTGCTCGATGATGTTGCTGGTCGCGACGTCGTTCCCGTGATTGCCCGCGCCAGCCGTCACCAGCGCCAGGCATCGGAGTTGCTCGAACGAATGAGCGCGGCCGTCGACCCGACCGACGCTCTGGCGCTGGCGACGCTGGACGTGGCCCTCGCCGTGACAGCGTTGCGCCGTTGGTGGCGAACGACCACAAACTCGCCCTACGCGCCGGACGATGCTGCATGCGGACGCATGATGGCGGTCGTCTCAGGGCAGTCGGTTGGGTGCGACGTCCACGACGGCTGGAGGCTCGTGCGCCACCACCAGGTCCTGAGCCTGATTGCCCCGGTCGGGCCGTCAAAGGGTTCCGAAGTCCTCCGATAGGGTCTCGCCCGTGAGCTTCATGAACACCGATGGCGGAATCGGTGAGGTCCTGATCTCGTCTGAGCAGATCGCCAAACGGATTGCCGAACTCGGCGCCGAATTGACCGAGGAATACGCCGGGAGACGGCCGTTGCTGGTCTGCGTCCTCAAGGGCGCGTACGTGTTCGCGACCGACTTGGCACGCGCCATCGACCTGCCCGTCGAGATGGATTTCATCGCGCTGAGTTCCTATGGCAATTCGACCCAGACGAGCGGCGTGGTTCGGCTCGTGAAGGATCTCGATCAGGACATCGCTGGACGCGACGTGATCCTCATCGAGGACATCATCGATTCTGGCCTGACCCTGAAATACCTGCGCCGCAACATGAAGGTCCGGAATCCCGCATCACTGGCAGTGTGCGCCCTCCTGGCACGCCATCGCGCCGATCTCGAGGCGTTGAAGGTCGACTACTGCGGCTTCCGCATCCCCGATGATTTCATCATCGGCTACGGCCTCGACGTGGATCAGCGCTACCGCAACCTCGATTTCCTGGCCTACTACCGGGCCGAGTCCGACCCGTACCGGACCCCCGTGACGTGATCAGGCAGGCCGCTCGGTACCCTTGAGGGGCCGTGAAACAACTGCCGAAGCTCTTCCGTTCCCGATGGTTCCTGGTGACCGTCTCGTTGGCCACTGTTGCCGTCATCGTGTTGGTGCTCGTCACGCGACCCAACCCCGTCAACCTGCGACTCGACCAGTTCGAACAGAGCCTGGCCGATGGCAAGGTCCTCGACGCTCGTGTGCTCGACAAGTCGCACACCGTCGAAGGCACGCTTCGGGGTGGTGACAAGTTCCGCGTCGACTTCCCCGCGGAGTACGGCGACGAACTGACGCGCAAGCTGCTCGATGCCAAGGTCGAGACGACCGCGGATGGAGAGAACGATTCAACCGTGCTGTCGGTGCTCTACGACCTGGGACCGACGGTGGTCATCATCGGGGTGTTCATCTGGTTCGTGACGCAGATGCAGGGCGGAGGCCGATCCGGTTTCGGCAAGGCCAAGGCCCGTAAGGCGGGAACCGAACGCTCGAAGGTCACATTTGCCAACGTCGCCGGAGCCGACGAGGCGGTAGAGGAGCTCACCGAGATCAAGGAGTTCCTCCGCGATCCCGAACGATTCCGCGCACTCGGAGCGCGCATCCCCCGCGGCGTGTTGCTCTACGGGCCGCCCGGAACGGGCAAGACCCTGCTGGCGCGCGCCGTGGCCGGCGAAGCGGACGCGCCCTTCTTCACCATCTCGGGCTCCGATTTTGTGGAGATGTTCGTGGGGGTCGGTGCCGCTCGGGTGCGCGATCTGTTCAAGCAGGCCAAGGAAGTTGCCCCCTCCATTGTCTTCGTCGACGAGATCGATGCGGTCGGCCGACATCGCGGGACCGGCGTCGGTGGCGGCCACGATGAACGCGAGCAGACGCTCAACCAACTGTTGGTCGAGCTCGACGGGTTCGAGGATCGCGACAACGTCATCTTGATGGCGGCCACGAACCGCCCCGACATCTTGGATCCGGCACTGCTCCGTCCCGGTCGTTTCGATCGTCAGATCGCCGTGGACGCCCCCGACCTCGAGGGGCGTCGAGCGATTCTCGAAGTTCATGCAGCGGGCATGCCATGGGCGCCCGATGTGTCGTGGTCGGTGGTGGCGCGCCAGACGCCGGGCTACACCGGCGCCGATCTCGCCAACATCGTGAACGAATCGGCGCTACTCGCTGGCCGACGATCAGCGACGGTGGTCACGATGGGCGACGTGTCCGAGGCAATCGATCGGGTCATGGCGGGCCCTGAGCGCCGCAATCGGGTGATGTCGGAGAAGGAGAAGGCCATCACGGCCTACCACGAGGCCGGTCATGCCCTCGTGGGACATCTGCTTCCCAATTGCGATCCGGTACACAAGGTGTCGATTGTCGCCCGTGGTCGGGCGCTCGGGTGGACCCAGTCGCTGCCCACCGAGGATCGCTATACGCGAACACGGAGTGAGCTCACCGAATTGGTGGCGATGATGTTGGCGGGCCGCGGCGCCGAGGAGCTCGTATTCGGGGAGATCACCACCGGCGCTTCTGATGACATCGAGCGTGCCACTGCATTGTGTCGGGCGATGGTCACGGAATACGGGATGAGCGATGCAGTCGGACCCCGCCGCATACGAACGGGGGGTGACGAACCGTTCGTCGGGCGTGAGGGTGCAATCCCCGTGGTGTCCGACGAGATTGCTGGCCTCGTCGACTCCGAGGTTCAACGCCTGTTGCGCGAGGCTCAGGCGACCGCACGGCAGCTCCTCGAAACCCACCGTGATGGGTTGGATCGTGTGGCGGCTCGTCTCATCGAAGTCGAGACCGTCGACGCCGACGCACTGGCGGAGCTGTTGACCGTCATTTGACGTGTTGAATGCGTCGGGAATCCAACGGGGCATTCGCTGTGTTGCAAACATACGATGCCAACGATGGAGGTCTCCCCATGAGCATTGATGTCGACCTGAGTACACATCCCGATGGTCCCGCCCGCGATCTGAATACGCCTGATCAACTGTCCGAAAAGGCGATGGCGTCGGGCGTGGATCTTCAGCGGGTCGAGGCTGCGGTCCGGGAGATCCTCGCCGCCATCGGTGAGGATCCGAACCGCGATGGAGTGAGGGACACCCCCGCCCGGGTGGCTCGGATGTACGCCGAGACGTGTGCGGGCCTGCACGAGGATCCGCTCAAGCATCTCAAAGTCACGTTCGAGGCCGACCACGACGAGATGATCATGGTCCGGGACATCCCGATCTACTCCATGTGCGAGCACCATCTGGTGCCGTTCTTCGGAAAGGCCCATGTGGCGTACATCCCGAACGAGGACGGACGGATCACCGGCCTGTCGAAGTTGGCCCGGCTGGCGGATGGGTTCGCCAAGCGGCCCCAGGTGCAGGAACGCCTCACTAGTCAGATCGCCGACGCCATGGATGACGTCCTGCAACCCCGCGGCGTGCTCGTGGTCATCGAGGCGGAGCACCTCTGCATGGCGATGCGGGGAGTCCGCACTCCTGGATCCTCGACGGTGACCTCGGCGGTGCGCGGAGTCTTCCGCACTGATCAGGCGGCCCGGTCCGAGGCGATGCGGTTCATTTCTCACTGATTCGTCGACTGTCCGAAGGGCGGCACGTCTCGATTTGACAGCGGGTCGTACTCTGTCGATGTGATCCCCGCTGTAATGGGTGTGCTCAATGCCACCCCAGACTCCTTCTCCGACGGTGGCCGCTACCTCGAACTCGGGGCGGCGACTGCGCGAGTGGACGAGATGATCGACGAGGGCGCGTCGATGATCGATGTCGGTGGGGAGTCGACCCGACCCGGTGCTTCAGCAGTTGCGCCAACGGAACAGATCGAGCGAGTGGTACCGATCATCGAGTCGATCGCCGGAATGTGTCGGGAACGCGGTGTTCGAGTGTCGGTGGACACCAGGTCTGAGCCCGTAGCCCGTGCCGCGGCGCTGGCTGGTGCCAGCATCATCAACGACGTGTCAGGTGCGCTGGGTGATCTGGCGGCCGAACTGGGTGTCGGATGGATCTGCATGCATATGGCTGGAACCCCTGCCGACATGGCTGATCACCCCACCTACGATGACGTTGTCTCCGAGGTGCTGGACTGGCTCGTGGCCCGCGCGGCGGCTGCGACCACGGCGGGGTGCCCCGAGGTGTGGATCGACCCGGGATTCGGGTTCGGAAAGACCCTGGCCCATAATCTCTCATTGCTTGCACACCTCGATCGTTTCGTGGCGAGCGGCTATCCGGTCGCCATTGCGACGAGCCGGAAGTCGACGCTGGGGTTGCTGACGACGGCTAGCGATGCCCGTGTCGGAGTCCGCGCCGCAACAGATCAGGTCGGACCAGCCGATCGCTTCGAGGCCTCGATTGCGAGCGCCACCTGGGCAATGATGTCCGGCGCTTCGCTCGTCCGCGCCCACGATGTTCGTGCCCATGTGCACGCCGCCACTGTGGTCGCGGGAGACATGCCGGGCGCCGCATGATCGACTTCCCTTCACCTGACTTCCCCCCAATCGATTCGGCTTGCGAGCTGACCGGTTCTTTTTCTCGACGCCAAGGAGCGTGACATGGCACCGAAAGGTAAATGGGCACAAGGCATTACACCCCGCCATTTTCAGTGGATCATCCAGGACCAGGTCGCCGTGTGCGAGCGTCCGGGAGGATATGGACCGAACCATCGCAAGGTGCGTCGTCAGGAAGAGATCATCTGGGTGCGCGAGCAGGGTTTCAACCCAGTGATCAGCATCATTCCAGCACCGCACAATCTTCACAACTACGACGAGTTGGCCGTGACCTGGAGCCATCACCCGTACCCGGCGCCAGAAGACCAGCCCAAGTACCTCTATGACATCTACCGCGAGATCAAGAAGGCGGTCGACGGCGGCTCGAAGGTCCTCGTGCATCACGAGGAACTTGGCGATCGCACGATCGGGGTGATGGCCGGGTACCTGGTGTGGGCGAAGTTCCTGCCGGACGCAACCAAGGCCATCTACCTCCTCGAGCACATGACGTCTCGTCAACTTGGTCCGGCCGGCCGCGATCTGGTGGCGGTTGCCGCGAAGCTGCCGTCGGCGTGACCGGTGTGACCGGTGTGATCGGTGGGCCCGCTGACCGGATCGAACTATCCGGGCTTCGGATCATGGCGCTCTGCGGAATCCTCGACGAGGAACTCGTTCGATCCCAGCCGTTCGAAGTCGATGTGGTGATCGAGACCGACCTCACGGACGCCGGGTCCTCGGATGATCTGGCGGACACCATTGACTACGGCGGGTTGACCGATCGGCTCGTCGCGCTGGCCCTTGAGCGCCACCACGGACTCATGGAGCATCTCGTCGCTCGACTGGCCGAAACGGTGCTCGCCGAGGAACGGGTGACCGCCGTCGAGATCAGCATCCGAAAACTCCGACCGCCAGTGGCGCACGATCTACGGTCGGCTGGCGTCTGGATTCGACGCACTCGCTGATGGGAGTTCGGACCTTTCTCTCGCTCGGCTCCAATCTGGGAGACCGCCGCGCACTGCTGCGCGACGCGGTCGACACGCTTCCTGATCTGGTGGCGGTGTCGTCTTTGGTGGAGACTGACCCGGTCGGTGGACCGGAGCAGGGGCTGTTCCTGAACCTGGTGGTCGAGCTCGACTGCGAACTCTCCCCGACCTCGCTCCTCGGCGTTTGTCACCGCATCGAGTCAGCTGCGAATCGCGTCAGGTCAGAGCAATGGGGGCCGCGGACGCTCGATGTCGACATCATCTGGATGGAGGGGATCGTGATGGACACCCCGCAGCTGACGATTCCCCATCCCCGATGGAAGTCGCGACGGTTCGTGCTGGTTCCGCTCCGCGAGCTGGCACCCGATCTGGTGACGATGATCGACATCGACATGGCGGACGGCCGGGTGTGGCCGGTCGAACCACTCGACTGATCCGGTGAACGGTCCCGTGTTCGACTCGGTTGCTGACCCTGCGGCGTGTCGATGTTGATCGACCGTGTGCGCATCGTCGGGCGGGGCCGAGCCGGCGGATCCCTTGCCGCGGCACTGGAACGATCGGGACGGGTCGGAGTGGTCGAGCTGGTGGAGGGCCGGCCAGCGCGTACTCCCCTCATGCTGAGTGGTTCCGAGGATGACGGGGCGCAGCGCGACCTGGGTCGAGGATGTGACTTCGTCGTGCTCGCTGTGCCCGACCAGGCGATTGCCGCAGTGAGCCGATCGATCACTCCCACCGACGCCATGGTCGTGCATTTGTCAGGAGCCCTGGGTGTGGAGAACACCCTCGCCAGCCATCTTCGTCGGGGCGGATTGCACCCACTCGTGTCACTCCCCGACGCCCAGATCGGCGCCGATCGTCTGATGGGATCTTGGTGTGGTCTCGGCGGCGGAAGCGACGTCGAACGGCTGGCGCGGGCGCTGCACGCGCAGACCTTCGTGCTTCGCGACGAGGACCGCGCTCGCTATCACGCGGCGGCGGTGTGGTCCTCGAACGTGGTGGTGGGTGTCATGGCGGAGGTTCTTCAACTCGCCGAATCGGTCGACGTGCCACTTGAGGCGTTCATCGAACTGGCGCGCGGATCGCTTGACAATGTGTCGGCCGTGGGGCCAGGTGCAGCGCTCACCGGTCCAGTCGTGCGTGGCGATTGGGACACGATTCGACATCATCTGCGCGTGCTCGACTCCGACCAGCGCGACAGCTACCTCGGAGGAGTGCGCATCGTCGCTCGCCTCGCCGATGTCGGGTTGCCGCCGGACATCGCCATCTGAGCAGTGCCTGCGTAGGCTCCATCCATGTCGACATCGGGAGCAGCAGCCTTGTCGTCGAGGACCCAGTGCTCGACCGTCCTGGACCTTCGTCAGCACCTGTGGGCCGTCGAGTCGGCGGGCGGTCTCGTCGGCTTCGTTCCGACCATGGGGTATCTCCATGCTGGCCACTCGTCGCTCATCCGCGCGGCAGCAACTGATTGCGACGTGGTGGTTGTCTCGATCTTCGTCAATCCGTTGCAGTTCGCGCCGACGGAGGACCTCTCGGCATATCCGCGAGACCTCGATCGTGATCTGGAACTGATCGGCGAAGCGGGTGCCGTGGCGGATCGGGTCATCGTGTTCACCCCGACGGTTGGGGAGATGTACCCCTCACCCGTGCTCACTCAAGTCGTGGTCGGCGGGTTGAGTGACACCATGGAGGGGGCGTCACGTCCTACGCACTTCAGTGGTGTTGCCACTGTGGTGGCGAAATTGTTCTCGATTGTCGGCCCCTGTCGTGCGTACTTCGGCGAGAAGGACTTCCAACAGCTCGCCGTCATTCGGCGCATGGCGTCCGACCTGTCGATGCCCGTCGACGTGATTGGTTGTCCCATTGTGCGCGAGACCGACGGTCTGGCACTGTCGAGCCGCAACGTCTATCTCAGCGCGAACGAGCGCAATGGAGCGCCGGTCTTGCGCGCAGCGCTCGATGAGGGGATGCGCCTGATCGAATCCGGAACGGCCACGGCCGAGGATGTGCGCAACGCCATGGCTGAGTTGATCCGTACTGAACCGTCGGCGGTCCTCGACTACGTCGAGATCACTGATCCCCAGACACTGGAGCCGATCGAGCATGTCAGCGGCGAGGTCAGATTGTTCGTTGCCGCTACCTTCGGCCGGGCACGATTGATCGACAACTGCGGAGCCACCCCAGAACGATGATGGACGAGTTGGATCTGCTCGTGGTTGGCAGCGGTGTGGCGGGGTTGTCGGCGGCCGTGTCGGCTGCCACCAAGTCCGGCCTGCGCGTTGGTGTTGTCTCCAAGGCAGAACTGGATCTCACAACGACCCGTTGGGCGCAGGGCGGCGTTGCCGCGGCGCTGTCGGGCGACCCCGAGGAGGTGGACCTCCATCTCGCCGACACCCTGCGGGCAGGGGTGGGATTGTGTGACATCGAGGCCGTGCGGGTGCTCGTGGACGAGGGTCCCCGACGCGTCCAGGAACTGATCGCCCGGGGAGCGCACTTCGATCGTGACGCGGCAGGAGAGCTCGAGCTGGCTCGCGAGGGCGGCCATTCTGTGGCCCGCGTGATCCACGCTGGGGGAGCTGCGACCGGTGCTGAGATCGAACGAACGTTGGTGGCGGCGGTACGAAGGACCGCAAGCACTTTGCTCGAGGGAGCGTTCGCCACCGAACTGCTCGTCGAGGGCAGTCGCTGCCAGGGGGTGACATGTCTGAGTCCCGCGGGGGACCTCGTCGAGCTCCGCGCCCGCCACACATTGCTGGCGACCGGCGGTGCGGGGCAGTTGTTTGCGGTCACGACCAACCCGTTGGTGGCGACCGGTGATGGCGTTGCCATGGCGATCCGTGCGGGGGTGGCGGTTGCGGACCTCGAGTTCTTCCAGTTCCATCCGACGGCCCTGGACCACCCTTCGATGCCTCGGCCCCTGTTGTCGGAGGCCTTGCGGGGCCACGGAGCACTGCTGCGTGACGCTGCCGGTCAGCGCTTCGTGGACGAGCTGCTGCCCCGCGATGTTGTGTCGCGGGCCATCACCAAGGTGATGGCTGATCAGCGCCTTGACCATGTTTGGCTGGACGCAACGGTGCTGGATCACTTCGAGCTGCGATTCCCGACGATTGCTGCGGATCTGGCTCTGGCCGGCCTGGACCCGACCGTTGACTGGTTGCCAGTCGCCCCAGCAGCGCATCATCAGTGTGGTGGGGTGGTGTCTGACCTTGATGGTCGGACGACCTTGGACGGGCTTTGGGTGGCTGGTGAAATTTCATGCACGGGAGTGCATGGGGCCAACCGTCTGGCGTCGAACTCATTGCTGGAAGGCATGGTGTTCGGCGCCCGCGTCGTCGAGGCAGTGTCATCTGATGCGTCGCGGTCCATCGAAGCCACCGGCGCGATGCGAGCGGCGATGCCTCCCGCTCACGCGGTGCGGAACGACGGGACCAGCAGTGTGATCGGCGGTCATCGGTTGACGACGCCAGAGGATCTGGAATGTGGAATGTCGACCGATGACCTCGGTACTTTCGAGGTGGCGACGATGCGGTCGGAGCTCCAACACGCGATGACCCTCCATGCGGGTGTACTCCGGAGCGAGGCGTCCATCGATGCATGTACTGCGGTGGTCCGTGGAATCCTCGAACGTACGCCCAGGTCGTCATCTCACGTGGCGACTTCCGAACTTCGCAATCTGGCCGAAGTGGGATGCGTCCTCTTGGCAGCGGCTCGGGCGCGAACTGAGAGTAGGGGGGCCCACGCTCGCACCGATTGCCCCGCTGCTGATGAGGCGCAACGGGTTCGCTACGTGGTCGGCGGGCGGGACATGATTTCCCCATGACCTATCTGGAACCGCCGATGTCGGCAGTGCGCTCGGCGGTTGAGATTGCGTTGGCTGAGGATCTGATTCCGCTCGGAGACCTCACGGCATCACTGCTTGACCCGACGATGTCCGCCCGAGCCTCGTGTGTTGTCCGACAGCCAGGTGTTCTGGCTGGGGCCGCATGCGCCCGAGAAGCGTTCAACCAGGTGGATCCCTCGATCGACATCGAGTGGCGACTCGACGACGGTACGCCGGTCCGTCCGGGTGATGTCATCGCCGTGGTGTCGGGTTCGCTCCCCTCGATCCTCACGGCAGAACGAACGGCGCTGAACTTCCTCGGGCATCTGTCGGGAATCGCCTCTGAAACGGCGCGCTACGTCGCCGCCGCCGCAGTTGGCGGAACGGCGCGGGTCTGGGACACGCGCAAGACCACGCCCGGACTTCGTTCGCTCGAGAAGGCGGCCGTGCGTGCAGGGGGCGGGCGAAACCACCGCGGCAACCTCTCGGACTGGGTCCTCCTGAAAGACAATCACATCGCCGGGATCGGCATCACCGAGGCGATCCACCGGGCGGCGGACCGTTGGCCGGGTCGCACCATCCATATCGAATGCGATCGACTGGACCAGATGATCGAGGCGATCACAGCAGGCGCGGGAGCAGTGCTGCTCGACAACATGACGCCGGCGGAGGTGTCAACCTGCGTTGCGACGGCG
>JBBRSC010000047.1:0-17542 GCA_038245795.1 Acidimicrobiales bacterium | reverse complement strand
TCGCTCGCTCGCGGGCGAGGAAGCCCTCCATGGGATCAGCTGACTCGACGCCGTAGAAATGGGTCGTCTCCCATTGGGACCGGTGAGCTGCCAGTGCCTCGCAGCGACGGAGCAGATCGGCTTCGCTGACGGTCTCGACATGATCGATCTCGTCTGCCTCGAACAACAGCACGGCGCTGGGCCGATGAATTGCCAGGCCCTCGTTGGTGAGTTGCTCCCGGAAGAAGTGCGGATCGCGAGCCGCGACGACCCCGTCGATGCACAGCAGGCCAGCGTGGCGATGATCCGGATGGAGTCGATAGCGCTTCCACGGATCGTGTCCGAGGACGACGTCGGGCCGAGCCCGTCGGATCACCCGTGCCACCGCCTCGCGTGCGCCCAGGTCAGATTCGAGCTCGCCGTCGACCCGATCGAGAAAGACCACGTCGCCGCTCCCGCCGAGCGCGAGAGACGCGTGGCGCTGTTCGTCCCGGCGCGTCGCGATCAGCGCCCCGATGTCGGCGTTGCCGTCCCAGGTTCCCTTCGAACCATCCGTGCAGATCACATGCGTGATGGCACACCCGGCGCGTGCCCATTTCGAGAGCGTTGCGCCACAACCGAACTCGATGTCGTCGGGATGGGCGGCGATGGCAAGCGCCCGCGACGGCACGGGGAGATCGATCGAATACCCACTCATGACTGGTCCTCGCGATCGAGTTGGACGTGGAGCGCCAGATCCGCGGGTTCGTCGATGTCGATGCCGAGTTCGGTGTCGCCGATGATCGTGAGGTCGATGCCGAGTCGGGCGGCCTCGTCGACATGGCGCTTCAATGAACCCGGTCCGTACGCGAACTCGAATGTGGAGTCGGAGGGCAGGGCCAACACGTTGGTGCCGTCGAGATGTCGATCAGGGACCACGAACGAGCCGGGCCGATCGAGGACCGCGCTGAGGCAGCTGGGTCGCGAGAGATCGGCGTGACAGACGACGATCCGTCCGATCTGACGCTGGCGCGCATGCTGTCTGCCTATCACGGCTGCCTGATCGAGGCCCGGGGGCGCCACCACGATCGCCACATCGTGTTCAGCGGCCCACGAATCCAGCTCGCCGTCATCAGGTCCTCGAACGACGACAACCTGGCGACCGCGCAGGGCGTCGAGTACGCCGGTCGCGAGCGAACGCGCCAGCTCCTCACGCTCGAATGGGGTTCGGACTGAGGCGAGACGGGTCTTCGCCGAGCTGAAGGCCTTCAACGGCATCATGACCAGCGTGTCGTCGAGGTCGCTCACGTCCGGCACTCTACGGTCGGGTCGTCCTACAGTGCGCCCATGCACATTCGGGTCGGGGTCATTGGCGGAGGATCGTGGGGGACGACCGTGGCACATCTTGCGGCGCACAATGCGCCGACAGTGCTCTGGGCCCGCGACGAGTTCACGTGTGACGGCATCAATTCCGATCATATGAATCGTCGCTATCTCGACGGCTACGCGTTGCACCCGCAACTTCGGGCCGATGCCGACCTAGCGACGGTGGTGTCACAGGCCGATGTGGTGGTCATGGGGGTGCCGTCGCATTCGTACCGTGAAACGCTCGCGAAGGTTGCGGAACACATTCGCGCCTGGGTGCCGGTCGTCAGCCTCACCAAAGGCCTCGAACAGGGAAGTCGTCTCCGTATGAGCCAGGTCGCCAACGAGGTGCTGCCCGGCCATCCGTTCGCGGTGCTCACCGGCCCCAACCTGGCAAAGGAGATCCTGGCGGGCGACGCGGCTGCGTCGGTCGTGGCGACCCACGACCCCGTGGTGGCAGATCACCTCCAGGCCATTTTCACGACCAATTTGTTCCGGGTCTACACGAACCCGGACGTGATCGGGTGCGAGCTCGGGGGTGCTCTCAAGAACGTGATCGCCATCGCCGCCGGGATGGCTGACGGTCTCGGCGCCGGGGACAACACGAAGTCTGCGGTGATCACCCGAGGACTGAACGAGCTCTCGCGACTCGGCGAAGCCATGGGCGGAGACGCAGTGACCTTTGCCGGCCTCGCTGGAATGGGCGACTTGATCGCGACCTGCATGTCGCCGCAGAGCCGCAATCGACACGTCGGCGAGCAGCTCGGTCGTGGTCGCACCATCGACGAGATCATCGGCGAGATGAACATGGTGGCCGAAGGTGTGAAGACCGCCAAGGTCGTCATGGAACTCGGCGCGGAGTACGGCGTGGATCTGCCCATCGGGACCGAAGTCCATGCGGTGTGTCACGAAGGCGCCTCGGCCGAGGAGGCCTATCGCGGCCTCCTGCGACGCGAGGCCGGGGTCGAACACCATCACTACAGCTTTTGAGATCTCTCGGATGGCCTGGCTGGCCGACCCACACGTAGCGTGCGAGCAATGGTGAATGATGCCGCGGTGCTCGGAACGATCGGTGCGGGGGTCATTGGCTCTGTTGACGCTCACGGCGTGGTCGCCGTCGGCGGCATCACGCTTCGAGTGTGGATCGGCGGGGTCGATCGTTGGCGTCGTTCGGATTCCGATGCCGGCGTCCGCCAGCGTGCCCTCGGCGACACTCCGGTGCTGTCGCACGCGCTCCATGGGCCCGGTGGGGACACGGTCTGGGCGACCTACGCTTTCGTGCCTGCTGGTGCGAGCAGCCCGGCAGTTGCCGTTGACATCACCAATGAGTCGACCGAGCCAGTGATCGTGGCCACGGTTGTCGGCCCCGGGACCACCTTTGAGGTTCGCCAGGACACGTTGTTCGTCGACGATCGTCCGATGGTGCGCTGGGCGCGGCGGCCGCGCTCGTGGGTGGCGCACGAGGATCTCGATGCCCTCGGGATGATGGTCGAGTCGGCCGGGACACCCGACGGTCCGCTCCGAGTGGCTGGCCGTGGCTACGTCGCGGTGACCCATCCGCTCCCGCACACGGTATCGACCCAGATGGTCCTGAGCGGTCCCGGCACCCTCGATGGCGATGGGTCGTTTCCCGTTCCCCCGTCGCCGGATCAGGTGGTGGCGGGTTGGTTGTCGCAAATGGAGCGGGGAACGCGCATCGAGCCCGCGGAACCAATGGACCGTTCGTCGTGGATATCGGATCGTTGCCTCGTGGCGCTCGCGGAGACCGCCGATGGCGCCGCAGAGTGCGCGTCGGTTGCCGTGGCAGACGCGCTGCTTGGCTGGAATGCCGAAGCAATCCAACGGAGTTCACTGCTGGTGCGGTTCCTTGATCGTCGAGGGTCGATCGGCGGCGATGTCGACGCCACGGTCGACGCGCTCCGCGCTTGGAGTCTGCTCGGAATCAGCGGGGCGAATCCGGAGGTCATCGACGAATTGATGCCACACATCGCGTCGACAGCGGGATGGCTGATCGGCGGTCGCCGCCGTCCGGATTTGTCCCCCGCTCAGACCAACCGGGCCCGTCGGGCGCTGGACTCAGCGGCGTTATTGCTGGATCAGTTCGATCAACCGACTGCGGCCCGCCAGCTCCGGGCCGGGCGCCCCGATGAGCCGTGCCCGGCGATCAGCGACCCAGGTAGCTCTGATGGCCTCGCGTCGCCGCCAGCGTCAGAGCTGACTCGGGCCTCGCGACGGATCGTGGATCTGATCGACGCCCACGTTGCGGTGGTCAACGACGAGATCGAGCTGGCCGCTGGGTTCGCGGTGTCCTGGGCCGGACAATCCGTGGAGTGCCACGACATCCCGACCCCGCTCGGTCGCATTGGTTGGGCGATGCGTTGGCATGGCCGTCGACCGGCGGTGTTGTGGCAGGTCGAACCCGTTGGTGCCGAGCCGTCGCTGGCGGCGCCACGTCTCACGGCGCCAGCTGTCGATCCGGCGTGGTCATCGACTGAGCTCACTGGGGACGCCCTCCTCGGAATTCCGCTCGGAGTCGCGGAGGCCGAGCTGCTGGTGGAAGCAACCGTTGACTCGCTGGGGTCCCATGACACGACGGGGACGAACGTAGGGCCAGTCGAAGGTGAATCGTTCAGTTGACAGGGGAAATACGCGATCCTTGCGGGCGCACTGAGTCACCTCGGCGAATCAAGCAAAGGGGATCAAGTGGTCGTAGCTGATTTGCAGTCCATGGAGAACATGGCGCTCATTGTCGACGTGCTCGATGACATCGATGAGGGAATCGTTGTGCATGCCGTTGGTGGCGCGATCGAATGGGCGAACTCGACGGCGCAGAGAATTCTCGGACTCACCCTCGACGAGTTGACCGGTCGCACGTCGATCGACCCGCGTTGGCGAGCGGTGCGGGTTGACGGTTCCGACTGGCCCGGCGACAGTCATCCTGCCACGGTCACCTTGACCACACTCACGTCGGTGACGAACGCCATCATGGGCGTTCATCGACCGGCTGGCGACCTGGTCTGGATCAGCCTGACCTCCCGTCCGAGCTTCGCGGAGAACGGCTCGTTGCGTGCCGTCGTCGTGACCTGCCGGGACGTCACCGACTTCCACCGCTGGTGGGAACACCTCACCCCGACCGAGGCGCATCTCTCACCCCAGTTCGTGAGATCGCCCATCGCCATGTGTCTGAGCGAATTCGACGGTGACGTCCTTGTGGCCAACGATGCATTCTGCGATCTGATGGGTCGGTCTCGCGCCGACTGCATCGGACACGGGCTTCACAGGTTCACCCACCCGGACGACGTTCGTGCGTCGGTCCACCAGCGGGAGCGCCTTCTCGACGGCGACATCCCCTCGTTGTCCGTGGTTGAGCGTTACATGCGGCCAGACGGAACTGAGCGTCTCGGATTGGTGTTCGCAACGATGACCGACGTCGGATGTTCCCGGCAGATGTTCGTGCAGATCATCGACCTGATCGGGGACCATCGGCGGGACAGCGGCGTCGATGGCGATGTGATCGGTCATCGGACTCTGGCGACATTCGCTCTCGTCGGCATCATCCATGTGGACCCGAGCGGGGACATCACGTTCGTGAACGATCGGTGTCGTGCGTTGTTCGCCGTGGAGTCCTCGATGCTTCCCTCGCGCTGCCGTGACGCCGGACTGACGCGGCTGCACCCCGACGATCGGGCTGAGGTCGTCGCAGCGTGGGATCGGGCACTCGAGTCGGGATCAGCCTTCGAGGTGTCAGCGAGACTTCTGATTCCGAGTGGTCGGCCCCGCTGGATCAGGCTCCAGGCCGGCCCGCTCACCGATCCGGATGGCGACTTCGCTGGTTTCGTCGGGATCGTCCACGACGTCACTGAGGAACGACTCGATGCTGAACGACTGTCGTGGCGGGCCAGCCGCGATCCGCTCACTGGTCTGGGGAACAGAACATTCTTGTCCGAGAGAGCGAACGGTGCACTGGGTGCCGCAGATCAGGAGGTGGCGCTGATGTTGCTCAATCTCGATGGGTTCAAGACCACCAACGATGCCTTCGGCCATGTTGCCGGCGATGTGGTGTTGATGACGATCGCCGACCGTTTGGGGGCACTCGTTGACGACGAGGATGTCCTTGCCCGCATCGCCGGAGATGAGTTTGCGATCCTGCTGATCGGGTCGGACCGTGTTGCCGCGCTGGAGCGACTGGTGATCGACTGCGAGGCCAGTGCCGCGTTGCCGATCGACACCGAATCCGGCCCGGTTGGAAACACGTTCACGGTGGGTGCGGCTAGGGGGCGTGGCGGAGAATCGTCGCTCGATGAGCTCCTCCGCCAGGCAGATGCTGAAGTGACAACCCGTCGCGCTCAGCTCGGCTAAAAACCGACGTTCCGTGCCAGACGCAGATCGGTTGCCGGGAAGCTGACCGGCAGGACGGCGCCGTCGGAGTTGCGACGGAGCCGGAACGACTGGCCGTCTCCGTCGATCACTTCGAACCCTCGGGCCCAGGCACGGTCGAACCGTCGTCGAACTTCGACGACACTCCCGGGCTGGAGTTCATCTCGGTCGTCGCTGCGTGCACTGGTGGTCGTGCTGGCCTGCTCGACGTCGCCGACGTCGGGGAATGTGGCGCTCCTGACCGCGCTGTCGATCTCAATCGGTTCTGTCTCGATCGCTTCTGTGGATTCCATCGTGTCTCCTGACGGACATTCCCTCCATTGCCATGATGCCAGGCCATCGTCATTTTTCAACGCATTGAGCTCGTCTTCACACAGAGTTCTCACGAATGTCTCATCCTGTCGGTCAACGCGTCAGCACCGAATAGGGTGCGGTCGATGGTTGCATCTCGACGACGGGCACCGGGACTGCACTTGGAGCGGGCGCTTTGGGACGAGGGCCACGACGTCGTCGTCGGTGTCGATGAGGTCGGCAAAGGATCATGGGCGGGCCCGTTGACGGTGGCGGCAGTGGTGCTTCCCCGCGGGCGACGTGTCAATGGCATTCGTGACTCGAAGATGCTGACCGAGCGGCGACGTGAAGAGCTGTTCGACCGGATCGTCGACTGGTGCGACGGCATCGGCGTCGGACATGCCACCCCCCAGGAGTGCGATGACCTCGGGATGAGCGAGGCTCAACGGTTGGCGTCGCGGCGGGCGTTCGCCGAGCTGGCCATGGTGCCGGGCGCGGCGCTGGTCGACGGCAAATGGGACTTCGTTGGCGGTGGGCTGGCCCGCATGCACGTCAGGGGCGACTCGGTGTCGCTGTCCATCGCCACTGCGTCGGTGATTGCCAAGGTGAGTCGTGACCGCATCATGCGACGCGAGGCCGAGCACTTTCCCGCGTTCTCGTTCGATCACAACAAGGGCTATCCCTGCCCGCGACACAAAATGGCGCTGCAGGGCTACGGGCCGACCACCATCCATCGTCGGAGTTGGGCGTTCATGGACGCCATCTCCTGGCGGGGAGCGCAACGACTGGGCGAGGAGCGTCGCACGGGGGCGGACCAACCGAGGTTGTTCTGAGGGCCATGTGATCGCCGGCGTGCGACTCCAGCACCGTGGGCGTGGTGTCACGTGGCACTCGCGATAATTGTCATATTGCTTGCTCTAGCATGCAGGTTCGTGTCAGCATTGAGGACGAAGCGAGTACCCAGAACCGCATCATCAGGACCCGTACTGATGAGGAGGCCAGTTCATGACCGGTAGCCGATCCAGCCGTCCTTCTGCCCAGAAGCGACCGAAAGCCAAAGCGCCCATCGATGCAGCCGAGCGGGCCATCCGTCGGCTCATCACCGCCGACACGACCCTCGTCGAGGACCTGTCGATCAACGCAGGCGGGACCGGAACCGAGCGGCCCGTGCCCGAATGGGTGGACGTCTCCCAATCCCTCTACCGCTGCTTCGCCTTCATCGATGTCTGCGGGTTCACCGCCTTCACCGACCGCGAGGGCACACTCGCGGCGATTGATGTCCTCACACGGTTCCGATCGGCGTGCCGCGACGTCACCGGCCGACGGGGCGTGCGCGTCACCAAATGGCTGGGGGACGGCGCCATGCTCGTCGGTGTCGAGGCCGGGCCAGTGATCGCCGCGGCCGCCGAACTGCAGCTGCGATTCGCCGACGAGTCCTTTGCGGTGCACGGCGGCGTTGCCGGGGGGACCGTGCTGCTGTTCGAGGGCGATGACTACATCGGCCGATCCGTCAACATGGCAGCACGTTTATGCGAAGCCGCTGGCGTTGGAGAGCTGTTGTGCGCCGGTCTCGACGAGGACATCCCCGAATGGATCGACCGGGTCGGTACCGTGACCGTCCGCGCCGTGGGCATCGGCGACATTCCAGCCGTCACGCAACTCCGCGTTGGCGCCGACGCCTGGGCGGTGACGCCACCGGTTGCGCACCATCCGTCGATGACGGGGATCATCGGTTCTGATGATGGCGATCTCAAGACCGCTTCCGGGGCCTGACGCCGGGAGCGAACTGGCGTCCAGGGATCAGGTTCGTTGGGTTCCGACCGTCAAGTCCTTGAAGGGTGTCGTCGAATCGATCCCAGGGTCCTTCGGGAGGCCGAGTACCCGCTCGGCGACGATGTTGCGCATGACCTCGTCGGTGCCGCCAGCCACACGCATGCCGGGCACGCCCAACAGCAGTTTCGACCAGGCGTAGGTCCCCCACTCGCCGGAATCCGCAATGATCCGAGGGCCGAGCACCTGGGCCATGAACTCGCTGAAGCGCTTCATGTTGTTGGTCAGGGCGAGCTTGGCAGTGGACAGTTCCGGGCCGGGCAGCCCACCGGCCTTGATCTTGTCGAGCGCCCGCTGGTTGTTCCACTTCGCCACCTGGAACTGGGTGTAGATCTGGGCCAATTCGTTGCGGATGACCAAGTCATCAGCGAGACCGAAATGCTGGAGCATGGCTGAGAGTCGCTGGGGTGACAGCAGCCCCTGCCCGCCGCCGGAACTGCCGCCGCCGATGGAGGCCCGCTCGTTCATGAGGGTGGTGAGCGCTACGGTCCAACCCTGGTTGACGTCACCGAGCCGGTGGGTCACCGGCACCCGGACATCGCTGAAGAAGACCTCATTGAAGCTGGCCCCGCCGGTCATCTGTCGCAGCGGACGGATCTCAACGCCGGGTGCGCGCATGTCGACCACAAACGCCGTGAGGCCGCGGTGCTTGGGAGCCTCGGGATTGGTCCGGCAGATGATCTCGCCGATCTCGGAGTGTTGCGCTGCCGACGTCCAGACCTTCTGGCCGTTCAGGATCCACTCGTCGCCATCGAGCTCGGCCCGCGTCTGCACGCCAGCGAGATCGGAGCCGGCGCCCGGCTCGCTGAAGAGCTGGCAGGCAACCATGTCGCCGCGGTACAGCTCCCGCAGGTACATGTCCTGCACCTCGGGGGTGGCATGGGCGAGGATCGTCGGTGCGACCATGCCGAGGCTGATGGCGAAGATGCCCATACCGGGAGAGTCGTAGCCGGCCTCGAGTGACGAGTACGCCCGCTCGTACTTGGAGGTGAGACCGCGCCCGCCGAACTTCTCGGGTCCACCGATCCAACCGAACCCATGGTCATATCGTTTGGCCTGCCACGCCTTCGCCTCGTGGATCTCAGCGAGTTCGGCGGCGCTGTCCTTCTCTTCGAAGACGCCAACGTCGTCAGAGCCCTCGCCCCACTTGAAGTCAGTTCTCGTCTGCTTCTTCTGGGCGTTGGCATCGAGGAACACGCGGGCCTCGGCGGTGAAGTCCTCGATCGAGATGTCAGTCATGGCAGGTCCCCCTGAAGAGCAGCAGCAGAATTGTGAACTTGACCGTACGGTCAAGAAGATCTTCAACGTAGCGCGGATATGGCGACATGTACCCGCCGCTCTACGCTGGCGCCATGGCCATCTCGCCGCCCCCCGCCGCCGTTCGCTCGATCGCCTCCCGCTCACGTCTTCCGCGAGTAGCGGCTCTGGCCAACGCCGGGTGGATGACGTTCGTGTGGGTGACGCGCATCCGCAACGCTGCCGGCGATATCGAGGCGACCAACTCGGCACAGGCTGGCGCCTATGCCTTGAGCGCCACCATGCTGGTGGGTGCGACCGCCGTGGCAGTGGTGGCGTTGCGTCGACCGACCCCGTCAACTGCGGGCGTCGTCGTGCGTGGCGTGACGGCTGTTCATGCCGGGGTCTGGGTAATCCGTGGAGCACAGATCGCGACCGGTGATCACACCGTTGCGTTCATTGCCGTCCACGAGGGTCTGGCGGCAGTGTCACTGGGACTTGCGGCATGGGCATGGGCAGGAACGCGCTCGCTCTCCGATGCCGCTGAGGCAACGGGTTGAGCCGTCGGAACTGAGTTGTGGGAGTTGAGTGGCGGGGGTTGGGGCGGCCACATCGGACACCGCTAGGGTCTGACGGCTATGGGACAGCCCGTGACCGTCATCGAAAAGCCTGCTCGTCGTGGGGGAACCGTCCGCTACGAGCTCAATCGCGTGCTGACCGGGATGGGCCATGAGGTCTACCGGGCCGGCGACCTCATCGACGGTGTCCGTCCACCTGATGAGTTGGCTCGGCGGCTGTTCGAACGTGGCAACATCGAGAGCATCCACATGAACGGCAGCGTGGTGACGGTCAATCCCGAGCGCGGCATGTCGACGGCTGGGATCAAGGAGATCATCGAGGATCTCTATACGTACTACCGGCCTGGTGTCGAGGTCCCCGTGATCCTCACCGAGGAAGCGCCCGCTGCGGAATGATCCAATTGCGTTGATCGAACAACTGTTCGATACTGGGCGGCATGGCTGCTCCGACTACCGCTTCTGACTTCGCTCACGATCGTTCCCCAGAACCCGGCGCGCCGGGTGCGCTGCCGTCCCGAACGTTGGCGGTCGTTCCTGATCATCTCCGTGAGCTCGCCCAGGCGATTCGACCCACGTCGCTGGCGGCCGAACGGACACTGCCCGTACTCGAAGCGTTGGCACCCCTGTTTCCCAATGGCGCTCTGCAACGCGGATCCATGGTCCAGATCACCGGTTCGGGGGGCACCGCGGTGGCATTGGCCGTGGCGGCCGGGGCATCACGACATGGTTCCTGGGTGGGGTTCGTCGGGGCCGAGATGATCGGCTGGGCGGCCGCAGAACAGCTGGGCGTGGATCCTCGCCGATCCTTGGTGGTGACCGATGTGCCGGTGGGATCGTGGGCGAGCGTCACCGCGGCGCTGATCGACGCTGTCGACGTGGTGGTTGCGGCCCCGACCCACGGAGTGCGCCCCGCTGATGCTCGCCGTCTCGCGGCCCGGGCACGCGAGCGAGGCTCCGCCATGATCGTGGTCGAACCGCGGATTGCGTGGCCGGTCGATGCCGACATTGCGTTGCGGTCGGTCAGTTCCAGCTGGCATGGGCTCGAGCGGGGTCATGGTCGATTGACGGCTCGACGGATGACCATCGAATCCGTCGGTCGCCGTGCGGCAGCGCAGCTTCGTCAGGTCGAGGTGTGGATCCCCGCCGAGGACGGCAGCGTGTCGCTGGTCGATGCCGGGGCGGGAACCATCTCACTGGCGGAGCGGCGGTCGATATCCAGGGTCGATCCTGCCCAACGCTCTCGAACCGCTGTGTAGACGGCAGAGCAGGGAACAGCGGGAACGGGGAGGCGGTACGGCAATGGAACCGGTCAGGACGCTGGTGGTGTGGTGTCGGGACTGGCCGATCCTCGCGCTGGATCGCCCAGTCGGTGAACCAATCGCCGTGGTCCATGCCAATCGGGTGGTGGCCACCTCGGCATCAGCCCGGGTTGCTGGGGTCGAGGTCGGGCTCCGGCGGCGTGAGGCACAACGACGCTGTCCGGACGTGAGCATCATCGAACGCGACATCGATCGGGAGGCCCGGGTCTTCGATCGTGTCGTTGCCGTGCTCGACGACATCGCTCCTCGCCTCGAGATCACCCGACCTGGGGTCTGCTCGATTCCCACCCGGGGACCGTCGCGCTACTTCGGGGGCGACACAGCCGTAGCGGATCGGGTCCGGGCGACAGTGGGGGCACAGCTCGACGATCCCTCGGCCTGCGGGGTCGGCGTCGCCGATGGTCCCTTCCCGGCGTCGCTGGCTGCGCAACGCAGCCTGGCGCGTCCGGGCGCACCTCCCATGGTGATCGCCGCAGGATCGAGCGCCAGCTTTGTTGCCCCCATGCCGGTCTCGGTGTTGGCGAACCCTGGGCCGTGCAGCCTCGAGTTCGTCGACGTCCTGGGTCGTCTCGGCCTGGCACGATTGTCGGATCTGGCAGCGCTCGGCTCGGCGGACATGTTGGATCGTTTCGGTTGGGAAGGTGCACTGGCCCATCGGCTGGCATCAGGTCTCGACGCCCGGACCATGTCGATGCGCCGCCCACCGGAGGATCTCTCGCTGTCGATCGAGCTCGATCCGCCACTCGAACGTGTGGACCAGGCAGCGTTCGTGGGCAAGGCGTTGGCGGACGACTTCACCTCGGCGTTGGCGCAACGGGGACTCGCCGCGCTGCGGGTGCTGATCTCGGTTCACACGACCGGCGGGGCAGTGGTCGAGCGGTTGTGGCGTGACGAAGGTGCGTTGAGCGCGGTAGCGGTCGCGCAACGGATCCGTTGGCAACTCGATGGTTGGTTGTCGCGTCCGGGTGCGGTGAGTCGGGGTGGGATCTGTCGGATCGAGATCCATCCCGACGATGTCGGCCCGGCGGTCGGCCGTCAGGAAGGACTGTGGGGAGGGGCCGATGACAACGAGGAACGAGCGCGCCGCGCGGCGGCCCGCCTACAGACGCTGGTGGGCGCCAACGCCGTGAGGGTGCCCGAGCCGTCCGGTGGGCGAGGAGCGCACGAACAGATGCGGCTGATCCCCATCGACTCGATTGATCTGCACTCGCGTCTGGAAGACAACATCGGCGATCTTGCTGGCAGCGGAGGCCGAGCAGGGGCGCGTCCCTGGCCTGGCAGCATCGGTGGTCCTCAACCGACGATCATCTGCCAGCCCGCCTGGCCAGCGGACCTCGTCGGTCGGGCTGGCGAGACGGTGACGATCAGCGGTCGGGGTGCCTTGTCAGGAATCCCCACGCAGCTGTCAGTCCAACGATCGCCATGGTCGAAGGTGACGGGGTGGGCCGGACCATGGCTGATCGACGAGCGCTGGTGGGATCCCATTGCGCAACGCCGCCGGGCCCGTATGCAGATCCTGACCGCTGATGGCGTGGGACGACTGATGGCACTCGAGTCAGGTCGGTGGTGGGTGGAGGCGATCTACGACTGAGACGGACTTCAGCCACAACCACCCCAACCTGCTCCCAAGGGGCACAATGGACAGATGCGCGTACTGGTGATCGAAGACGAAGCCGCTATGGCCGAGGGGATTGCCCGGGGTCTCGTCGCCGAGGGCTTCCAGGTCGAGGTGGCTCATGATGGCCGAGAGGGCTACGAGCTGGCCCGCACCGGCAACTATGACCTGATCTGTCTCGACATCATGTTGCCGTCCATGAACGGGTACAAGGTGTGTCGTTCGCTGCGCGACGAAGAGGTCTGGACTCCGATCCTGATGTTGACCGCCAAGGACGGCGAGTATGACGAGGCCGAGGCGCTGGACACCGGCGCCGACGATTTCCTGTCCAAGCCGTTCAGCTTTGTGGTGCTCGTCGCTCGGTTGCGAGCGTTGGCCCGCCGCCGGTCCGATCACAATCTCGCGCCGCTCGAGCTCGATGATCTGGTGCTCGATGTGGTCGCCCGGTCGTGCCGTCGTGGTGACACCGCCATTGCACTGTCACCACGCGAGTTCGCGCTCCTGGAAGCGTTGTTGCGTCACGCTGGTGAGATCGTGTCCAAGCAGGATCTGCTGGAGCGGGTCTGGGGCGAGGACTTCGAAGGCGATCCCAACGTGGTCGAGGTGTACGTCGGGTATCTGCGCCGCAAGATCGATCGACCGTTCGACCGCGCCGATCTCGAGACGATTCGCGGCGAGGGCTATCGCATCGGCTCACCTGTCGCGGTGTCCTAGGCCATCATCACCATGAAGAAGCGGCGATGAGAAACCTGACCGGATCGGTCCGGGTGCGCATCACGGTTGCGGTGACCCTGATCTTCGGGCTCACACTCTCGGGCGCGGCGTGGGGGCTGCTCCGACAAGTCGAGTCGGCACTCATCAACGACGTTCAGGTGCGCAATGACACGGTGACCCGCGCCCTCAGCCAGATGCTGTCGAGCGGTGAGGTCTCTCCAGCGCTGTTGGCGCAGAGCGCCACACAGTTCGAGAACGAGATGGCGAACCGCTCCGATAGCGATGTTCTGCGTGAAGGGATCACGGCCAGTTACATCTATGCGACCGGTCCTGCCGTTGACACCATCAACGGAACTGGAACGGACTCGACGTTGTTCGATCGATTGAAAAATCTGGTGCGGACCGATACGGCGCCGCTGTTCGGGAAGTCGATGCCAGCGGGGACGTCGCTCGATGGGTTTGCTGTGAGCCGGGCGACCGTTGACACGGCGTTCGGCCAACTGGTGCTCAACGTGGCGAGTCCACTCGACGGGATCAATCGAACCGTCGATCGAATCGCGGCGTCGTTGCTGGTGGCAGTGCCGTCGCTGATCCTGCTGGTGGGGGTCATGACGTGGTTCATGACCGGCCAGGCGTTGCGGCCCGTCGAAGCCATTACGCGTCGGGCCAACGAGATCGGTGGCCGGACGCTGCACGAGCGGGTGCCGGTGCCAGCCAGCGATGACGAGATCGGTGAGTTGGCGCGCACGATGAACGCCATGTTGGAGCGACTCGAACGAAGTTCTGATCAGCAGAAGCGGTTCATGTCGGATGCCAGCCACGAGCTGCGGAGCCCAGTCGCTTCCATCAAGACACAGCTCGAGACGGCGCTGATCGATCCGGCCAGTACTGATTGGTCGGGGGTGGCGCGGACGGTGCTGACCGAGGACGAACGCCTCGAGGCGCTGGTATCGGATCTGTTAGCGCTATCGCGCCTCGAAGAGAACACGCGTCGGCCGTTGGTAGATGTGGATCTCGACGAGGTGATCTTCGATCAGACCACGCGTCCGATGCGTCTGGCGGTCGATCGTTCCGGGGTGGGTGCAGGGCGCGTCTCCGGTGTGTACAGCGAGCTGACGAGCGTGGTCCGCAACCTGGTCGACAACGCGGCTCGCCACGGTGTGTCGAAGGTGAAGGTGTCGTTGGCGACCCATGGCCCGTTGGTGCGGTTGTCGGTGGATGACGACGGGCCCGGCATTGCGCCGGACGACCGCAACAAGGTGTTCGAACGCTTCGCCCGACTGCAAGAGGGCCGCACCCGCGATGCCGGGGGATCAGGGCTGGGGTTGGCGCTGACCAAGCGCATTGTCGAGGCGCACGGCGGCCGGATTTTCGTCGAGACGGCCGGCATCGGTGGGGCATCGTTCGTGGTAGAACTCCCGGCGATCGACGAGGAAGACGTCTGAGCGTCGACCACTTCCCGTTGCGTATCGAACAAGTGTTCGGTACTGTCGCTGTTCATGGGGTTCAACAATCCGGATGTGCCCTGGTCGGAGATCAATCGACGATTGTCCGACCGGTTGCCACCTGCGCCGACGCCGCCGACAGTGTCACCACCCGTGTCGCCCGCTCCCGACCGCAACCCGCACGAAATCGGCGACGGGTCCGATGCTCCCGCGTGGAGCCGCAAACGTCTGCCCTACGAACCCCCGGCTGATGTCCGTCGAACGTCTCGGGCCCCGCGCCATCGGTACGCCGAGCTGCACTGCCACTCGAACTTCAGCTTCCTCGACGGGGCCTCGCACCCCGAAGAACTGGCCGAAGAGGCATCGCGTCTGGGGCTCGATGCGTTGGCGCTATGCGATCACAACGGGTTCTACGGGGTGGTCCGTTTCGCCGAAGCAGCGCGGGCCGTGGGTTTACCGACCATCTTCGGCGCCGAGCTGACCCTGGCGGTCCCAGCCATTGGCTCAGCGCCCGAAACGGCTCCGGTGCGGCCCGGGCCACCCGATCCTCCCGGCCGTCATCTGGTGGTGCTCGCCCGCGACCCCGTTGGCTACGCCCGTCTGGCGACCGCCATCAGTTCCGCTCAGATGGCGGGCACCAAAGGCGGTCCGGTGTTCCGTTTCGATGAACTGGCCGAACAACTGGGTCGCGATCATCATCTGATCCTCACCGGATGCCGCAAGGGAACAGTGCCCGCCGCGCTCACCGCTGAGGGTCCCTCGGCGGCGCACCGTGAGCTCTCCCGCCTGGTGAGCGCCTTCGGTCGGGACAACGTGGCAGTGGAGTTGTGGGATCACCACGATCCGACCGACAGTATCCGCAACGATGGCTTGGCCGAGGTGGCGGTGCGGTGCGGGATCGACGTGATCGCCACCAACAACGTGCATTACGCCACACCCCGCCAACGACAGTTGGCGACGGCGCTCGCCGCGGTGCGGGCCCGTCGATCGCTCGACGATCTCGACGGATGGTTGCCCGGCGGCGGGACCGCCCATCTGCGCTCCGGCAACGAACAGGCCCGCCGCTTCGCCCGCTATCCCGGCGTGGTCGAAGCGGCCTCGCGCCTCGGCGCGGAGTGTGCGTTCGATCTCCGTCTGGTGGCACCGTCGTTGCCGCCGTACCCGTGCCCGCCAGATGGCAACGGTCGACCCCTCGATGAGATGACCTTTCTCCGATCGTTGGTGCGAGACGGCGCCGCTCGCCGCTACGGGGCGCCCAACTCGAACCAACTCGCCGCCTATGTGGCGCTGCACGGACGCGACCCCTATGTCACGTTGGCGCACGAGTTGGACCTGATCTCGTCGCTCGGGTTCCCCGGCTACTTCCTCATCGTGTGGGACATCGTCGAGTTCTGCCGTACCTCACGCATCTTCTGCCAAGGCCGAGGATCAGCCGCCAATTCCGCAGTCTGTTACGCGCTCGGCATCACCAACGCCGACGCAGTCGGGTTGGGGTTGTTGTTCGAACGGTTCCTCTCACCAGAACGCGATGGTCCGCCCGACATCGATATCGATATCGAATCCGACCGCCGCGAGGAAGTCATCCAGTACGTCTATGGCCGTTACGGCCGGCGCCATGCCGCCCAGGTCGCCAACGTCATCACCTATCGGGCCAAGTCGTCGGTGCGCGACATGGCCCGCGCGTTGGGATACGCGCCCGGCCAACAGGACGCCTGGTCGAAGGAACTCGACCGTTGGGGTGGCGTCCCCGAGCCGGGCGAGGGCGCCGCGCAGGAAGTGTCGGCACCCGACGTGGTGTTGGATCTGGCCCGCCAAGTTGAGCACTTCCCCCGCCATCTCGGCATTCATTCGGGCGGCATGGTGATCTGTGATCGCCCGGTCGTCGAGGTCTGCCCCACCGAATGGGGGCGCATGCCGAACCGCAGTGTCCTGCAATGGGACAAAGACGACTGCGCAGCGGTCGGGCTCGTGAAGTTCGATCTGTTGGGCCTGGGGATGCTGTCGGTGCTGCACTACGCGGTCGATCTGATCGCCGAGCATCGAGGCGTCGAGGTGGACCTGGCCACCATTCCCCAAGAGGACGAGGTCTACGACATGATCTGTCGGGCCGACACCATTGGGGTCTTCCAGATCGAGTCCCGGGCACAGATGGCGACCCTGCCCCGGTTGCGGCCGCGCACCTTCTACGACCTGGTGGTCGAGGTGGCGTTGATCCGCCCCGGGCCCATCCAAGGTGGGTCGGTGCACCCGTACATCCGCCGTCGCAACGGCCAGGAACCGGTCACGTATCTCCACCCGCTGCTGGAACCGGCGTTGGCGAAAACGCTGGGCATCCCGCTGTTCCAGGAGCAGCTCATGCAGATGGCCATCGACGTTGCCGGCTTCACTCCCGCCGAAGCCGACCAGCTCCGCCAGGCCATGGGATCGAAGCGCTCGAAGGACAAAATGGAACGACTGCGCCTTCGGTTCTACAGCGGCATGGCCGACCGGGGGATCGTCGGCGACATCGCCGATCAGATCTTCAACAAGCTCGCGGCGTTCGCCAACTACGGGTTCCCGGAGAGTCACTCGGTGAGCTTCGCCTACCTCGTCTACTCGTCGGCCTGGATCAAGCTCTAAGAGCCCGCCGCGTTCTGCGCGTCGCTGCTCAACGCGCAGCCGATGGGCTTCTACTCACCGCACACGATCGTGCGCGACGCGGTGCGTCACGGGGTGGAGGTGCTCGGTCCGGATGCCAACGCGTCGCGTCGCGACTGCACGCTCGAAGCGCGCACCGACGCGGCCGGCGCGTTGGGTCATCCGCGCCGCGGTTGG
>JBBRSC010000046.1:0-17582 GCA_038245795.1 Acidimicrobiales bacterium | reverse complement strand
GATGTTGCCGACGATGGCCTGGTGCTTCATCTTGCCCATGTGCTCGGCGGAGATGATGCCCTTGTTGCCGGTGGTGGTGATGAAGATGTCGGCGGTGTCGAGGACGTCCTCGAGACGAAGGACCTGATAGCCCTCCATGGCGGCCTGCAGCGCGCAGATCGGATCGATCTCGGTGACGATCACGCGGGCACCCTGGCCCCGAAGCGACGCGGCGCAACCCTTGCCGACGTCGCCGTAGCCGCACACCACGGCGGTCTTGCCGGCGATCATCACGTCGGTCGCGCGATTGATGCCGTCAATCAGCGAGTGACGGCAGCCGTAGAGATTGTCGAACTTCGACTTGGTCACCGAGTCGTTGACGTTGATGGCCGGGAACAACAGCGCGCCCTGCTCCATCATCTGATAGAGGCGATGCACTCCAGTGGTGGTCTCCTCGGTCACGCCGATGATGTCCTTGCCGACCTTGGTCCAGCGGTCCGGTTCGTTCGACACGGACTTGCGGAGCAGGTCCAGCACGACTGCCCATTCTTCGGAGTCGTCATCGGTTGCTTCGGGGACCACGCCGGTACCTTCGTATTCGGTGCCCTTGTGCACGAGCATCGTGGCGTCGCCGCCGTCGTCGAGGATCATGTTGGGGCCGCTGCCGTCAGGCCAACGCAGCGCCTGATCGGTGCACCACCAGTAGTCCTCCAACGTCTCGCCCTTCCAGGCGAAGACCGGAACACCGCTCGGGGCTTCGGCGGAACCCTGGGGACCGACGACGGCCGCCGCGGCGGCGTGATCCTGTGTGGAGAAAATGTTGCAGCTCACCCAACGGACGTCGGCGCCGAGACACGTCAGTGTTTCGATCAGCACGGCGGTCTGAATGGTCATGTGCAGCGAGCCCATGATCTTGGCGCCCTTGAGAGGCTGGGAATCGGCAAACTCGGCGCGGGTGGCCATGAGGCCAGGCATCTCGTGTTCGGCCAGACGGATCTCCTTGCGACCGAAGTCGGCGAGGGAGATATCGGCGACTTTGTAGTCGAGTCCGGTGGTGGATGAATTCAGGTCTGACATGGCGCGCTCCAGCAGGTGTGAGAGTGGTGTTCGAACGTTGATGGCGGGCCGGGGTCAACAGACGCCTCGGACATACGGCTCCGCTCGTCACAGCGTAGGCCAGCACCACCCATCGGCGCGAAATGCAGGATGGGGCGAGTGTCTCCCGAGCCAGGGTCAGCGAGCCAGCGTCGCCTTGATCTGATCGAGAACCGGGATGGGGCCCGGGTCCACGCCGGCCTGCGCCGCCGCTTCGAGCGACACGAAGTCGCCCTGGACGATCAGATCGAACAACTGCGCCAGGGGGCCATCGCCTGCAGCGTCGACACGATGCACATCGGCAACGATCTCCTCGCAGATCTCGGCCGTCAGGTCGAACCGTCTCGCCACCTGGCTGTGCTCGGCATCGTGGCGGAGTTGCACCAACGAGAAGACCTGGCGGGTCACGTCGCCGTGTTGGCCCCATCCGGCGATCTCGTTGTGAGTGAGTTCGGGAATCCGATTCGAGAAGGCTGGCACCTTCGGGTTCTCGTTGAACTGGGCTTTCCAACGGGTCGCGGCGACTTCGCCGATCCCCGAGCTTCCGTAGATCACGGGCATGGTGCGGCCGATCTTGCGGGCGAGTTCGGAGGCCGCGGAACCCGGCTGGTCGAGCTCAGCGATCCGGTGCCGAAGCTGGGTGACGGTGGCGGCGATCTGATCGTCCATCTCCTCGATCAGCCCGAGTCGATCGAGCGTGACGAGCAGTGGAATGCTGACGGCGCCGATGCCAGCACGCGGCATCGGGATGCCATCGGCGATGGGAATCAGCGGAGCGCCGAAGCGACCGGCAAGATCAGCGAGTCGTCCACCGGCCGCGAGCACCACCATGCGGGCCCCGCGGGTGGCAGCTATCGAAGCCGCCTCAATGGTCTCCTCGGTGTTTCCTGAGAACGACGATGCGATGACGAGAGTCTCCCGCCCGATGTAGGACGGGCACGAATAGTCCTTCGACACGATGATCGGCACGGCGCCGCTGGTGGCCGCGATGGCCGCCGCGACATCGCCGCCGATGCCTGAGCCGCCCATCCCCATGATGACGACATGGGTCACCCCCCCGACGTCGGGAAGGCCGTCCACACCGCGGGCATCGTCGGCTGCGCGTGCGACCTGATCGGCGAGTCCGCGTGTTGCCCCGAACATGTCGAGGGAGTCCAGGAGAGTGGCATCGGTGATGCCGGCTACCTCGGTCATGTCGGTGATCTCGCCGGCCGCGTCGTCGATCATTTCGTCAGCGCTCACGTCAGGCGTCGCTCGCCTCGAAGTTGGGCTGGACGCCATCGGTTTCCGCCTTGGCCATCAGCCGATCGTGCTCCTTCGGTGCCACCGACTCGGCGTCATCGATCAGCAGGACGGGAATCCCGTCGCGGATCGAATACCGGCGGTGCAGTCTCGGGTTGTAGAGCGAATCCTCGTCAGCGAAGTACCACAGCGGACCTTTGTCCTCCGGGCACGCGAGGAATTCCAGCAATGACGTGTCAGCGATGGCCATGGCGGCATTCTCTCATGGCCCACAGACACCGGGCGAACGCGACCTCAGGCCTCGAAGTGCGCCGTGACCTCAGCCACCCGTTGTGCGACCTCGGCGGTGGTGGCCGCCTCGAGGTTGAGTCTCAGGAGCGGTTCGGTGTTGGACGCACGCAAATTGAACCACCAGTCGCCCGCATCGACGGTGAGCCCGTCGAGACGGTCCTGCGACATCGCCGCGTAGGCGTGAGCGACACGTTCGATCACCACCGAGGTGTCGGCGACCTTCGTGTTGATCTCTCCCGACGCCGCGTAGCGCTCGTAGGGCGCACGAAGTTCGGAGAGTTTCAGGCCGCGGAGACACATCTGTTCCAGCACCAGGACTGCCGCGATGAGCCCCGAATCAGCCCGGTAGTTTCCAGCGAAGTAGTAGTGCGCCGAGTGCTCCCCGCCGAAGATCGCGCCCGTCTCGGCCATCACCGATTTGATGAAGCTGTGACCCACCCGGCTTCGAATCGGCTCACCGCCCGCTTCGCGAATGACCTCGGGAACGGCTTTCGAACAAATCAGGTTGTAGACGACCTTGCCACCACCAGCGCGTCGCACGAGCGCATCGGCGAGGATCGCGGTCGTCGTCGATCCCGACAGTCCGCTGCCCAACTCATCCACTAGGAACACCCGATCGGCGTCGCCATCGAAGGCCAATCCGACATCGGCACCGATCTCGAGAACCCGTCGCCGGAGATCTTCCTGGTTCTCCGGCTGGATGGGGTCCGCTGGATGGTTCGGGAAGGTGCCATCCAGTTCCGGGAACAACATGTCGAGCTCGAACGGCAGCTTCGAGAAGACGGCCGGGACCACCAGCCCGCCCATCCCGTTGGCGGTGTCGGCGACGACCTTCAGGGGCTTCAATACCGAGATGTCGACGAAGCCGCGAACGTGCTCGGCAAATGCGTCGAGCAGGTCCATCGAATGCTGCTGACCGGCGGTCGCCGTCGGCGCAACGCCAGTGATCGCGAGATCGCGAATAGCCATCAGGCCGGATTCCTCACCGACTGGGCGGGCACCCGATCGACAGAACTTGATGCCGTTGTATTGGGCGGGATTGTGGGAGGCGGTGAACATGGCGCCCGGCGCATCGAGGCTGCCAGCTGCGAAATACAACAGGTCAGTGGACCCCAGCCCAAGATCGATGAGATCGATACCCTGCGAGCGGACACCGACTGCGAACGCCGCCACCATGTCGACCCCCGATGGTCGCATGTCCCGGGCCACCAGGACTCTCGACATCGTTGGATCTTCGTCGAGAACGAACCGGGCAAACGCAGCACCGACCCGGCCAGCCATCTCTACGTCGAACTGTTCAGGGACGAGCCCCCGGACGTCATAGGCCTTGAAAATCGATCCGAATCGCTCTGCGAGGTCTGCCATGAGGGGGCATCGTAGACGTCACGAAATTGGCCGAAGACTGTCGGGCAAGTCGGCCACGGAGATCTCGTAGCCGCCGGCACGCCCAATGGCCCGAATGCGGAAGAGATCTCGAATCAAACGTCCGGCGTCGCGCACCACGTGCACCGTCGAGCGGGCCGAATTGACGATCTCGACGGGCGCCTCGGTCAACGTGAAGCGATAGCGCTCGACGAGATGGAAAAGCTCCACATCGAACGCGAACCGATCGATCTGACACCGCTCGAAGACCACGTGCGCAACATCGCTCCGGAAGGCCTTGAGTCCGCACTGGGTGTCCCGATATTGGCCGAGCAGCACGATCGACGTGAAGAGGTTGATGACGCGCCCGCCGATCTCGCGTAACCGCCCAGCCGCGACCAACGTGCGGGCCTCAGTATGACGGCGACTCCCGACGACCACATCCCAGCCATCCTCGATCTGTTCCATCAGGCCGAGAATCTGCTCGGGAGCGTAGGAGAGATCGGCGTCCGTGAACGCGATACACCGACCGCGCGCTTCGAGCATCCCCGCCCGGACCGCAGCGCCCTTGCCGCGATTCTCCGCCAGACGGATCACGACATCTGCTCCGGCTGCGCTAGCGGCGTCGGCCGTCGCATCACCCGAGCCGTCGTCGACGACGATCACTTCGAACCCTCCATCGTGACGCAGCGCGCCGAGAGCCCGCTCGACCCGCGCCAACGTTGGTCCGATCCCGTCCTCTTCGCGGTACGCAGGAATCACCACGGACAGCCGGAGTTCACCGTCGGCCTGACCCCGGTTCGCTGGCGACTGCTGATCCGAGCGGATGGCCTCGAACATCGCCTTCCGGAAGAACACGACCCGGACGAGCAACGCGGCCGCCACCGAGACGGCTTTGGCAGGAACCAGCGTCAGGGCCTCGGGATCACTCGACCCGCCGAGCACCGCCCACAACACCACGACGTCAACGAGTCCGGCGGTCGTTGCCGAAAGGGCATAGCGGCCGATATTCCGGTACCACCGACGCCCCGGTGCCCCGGCGAAGGACAGTCGCCGGTGCCCGATGAACGAGACGATCGTGGCCACCGTGACGGCTGTGACGTCGGCGATGACGGGATTCCAACCGACGAACAACACCAGGTTCAGCAGGAGCGAGACGTCGATCAGCGTCGACACCGAGCCGACCGCAAGAAAGCGTCGGAGGAACCTCATGCGGGCGGAACGAACCCCGCGTCGCCTGGATCGTCGGTGCCCGCGCTCGGTCGTTCGATGATGGTCGGACGTGGCTCGTCGGAATCACTTGGCGACGAGTCAGGTGTGTCGTGCGCGAGCGAGTCAGGTTCCTCGAGTGTGAGTGTGTCAGACACCGATTGCGTACTCGCCGTGTCGGGGCTGGCGGCGGACTCCGCGTACCGAGCTGCCTCGCGTCGACGCCAGGACTCCAGCGAACGATGAACGGGTCCGACCGGTGTGTCCTCGTCCCGCTCGCCCCAGAACTCGACGCCGGCCCCGGCGAAGCGCTTCGACCCCAACCGGATCAGGAACAACAACAGTCCGATTCCTAGGAGCGTGAGCAGCATCGAGCCCACCTCGATTGGCGATCGCCCGTAATACAACGTGACCTGGTTGGACGTGGGGACCACGACCATCATGTTGGGTGCCACGCGCCACGGACCGTTGGCCCCGGTGGCCTCCCAGTTCGGGAAGAACGAGGTGGTCACGAGTACGGGGGTGCCGGGCTGATCGACGGTGAAGCTGATGGTGTCGTCGGATTCTTTGATGTCGGACACCTGGGCCTGGCGGACTGACTGTGTCGGCAGCGCCGGCGGGAGCGGATCCAATATCCGTTCGCGCTCAGTTGCTTCGATGACATCGTCGAGCGTCGCCGGATCGATCCCCGTGTTCAGGAACGTCGCCGGGTCAGCCAGCGCGGTCTTGACCTTGACCAACATGTCAGCATCGAGCGAATCGTGACGGGGCGGAACCGGAGCGGTATTGCGGGGCCAATTTGCCGGCCCGTCAGTGGCCGGGATGACATCCCAGCGGCTGGGATCGAGGAACCACTGCGACGTTGGTCCGACCCGATCCAAGGGCTCGTCATCGATCTTGGGCCAGACCTCCGGGAGCGCATCGAGACCTCGAACCATCGGGGCGTCCGCCACGGCATACGCGACGTACGGGCCGCTCTCGCCGACCTTGCTCAGCCGCGGATCAAGCGCCGCGGCGTTCTTCGCCACGTCGGACACGGCCAGGTAGTAGCGGATGCCCATCATCTGCATGTGTCGGATCCCGAGGTCCAGATTGAATCCCGCGTAGGGCGCTGGCTTTTTCCCGAAGATGTCGAAGCGCTGCGCGCACGAGCACGACGCCGACAACTCGTCCTGCATGAGGAAGTGATACGGCGTGGTCGCAGACGCTTCGAAGTAGAGGCCTTCCTGGCTCCCAATGCATCCGTTGGTGAAGTAGGGGAACATCATGAAGGCCATCGGCGTGCCGTAGGAGCCCTGCTTCTTCTCGTCGTACTCCCACATGGTGCGTCCGCAGCCGTTGGTCTCACCGACCCGCTTCATCTCATTGACGATGGCGAAGAACTCGTTGGTGTAACTCACGCTGGCGCCGTCGGTCTTGTTCTCGAGTCCGCGGAAGTTGTACTCGGCCCAGCCCCGGACCACACCTGTGTACTGCGATGTGAACGGCCCCCACCGGAAGACCTGCTCCTGCTTGGAGTTCGAGGTGAGCTCTCCCCCGGGAAGGTTCTTGAACGTCATGCCGAGGGCCACGAACACGACCATCATCGCCATCGCCACCGTGATCGACGCTGTGATCGTCGACGGGACGGTCTGGCGGGGTGCACCGGTGCGGAGCGTCAGTGCACCGACAACGAGTGCGATCCCCAGCCAGATCGCCACCGTCGCCCGCCACTGATCGGCTTCGGCCACGAGGTTCCAGACAACGATGCCCGCAACACCTGCGCCAAGGACTCCGGCGAGGGCGCGAACCTCACGTGGGCCCGGCACGAACAACGCCACGGAGATCCCGATCGCCACCGCAACCGCCCCCCACAGCATCGGCCCCACCAGCTTCACCAGCGTCGATGACACACCGAGCGCCGTGGCCTGGGCGAAGAACGGCCATGTCCACGTCACACACGTCCACACCAACCCGATCGTGGTCAACGGAACGAGGACGGGCAAAAAGAACGCGGCCAGCAGCGATCGTTCGGACTCGTCGTGGACCCCAACGTCCACCAGGAGCCGCTGCACCACGCCGTAGAGCAATCGGAGCAACAGGAACACTCCCACCGCCGCCAACAGGAAGATGCAGAGGTAGTAGATCGGCAGGATCCGGGCGTTCCAGAATCGACCTTGCGGTGCAAAGCGGAAGGCGACTCCCGAGACGATCACCATCATCGTCAGCGCAATCCCAGCTCGAACCACGAAAGCGACCGCCAGCAGCGCTCCGATCAGCGCCAACGCAAAGATCACTTTGCCGTGCAACATGTTGGGCTCGATCTCGCCTGCTCCCGTTCCGGTCGCCGACGAGTGCGGTCCGAACGGCAACAGGAACTTCCAGTACGTCCGTGAACTGTCGAGGTTGATCGAGAATGGGTCGGGTGTTCGCGAGAGCCCCAGGTTGGTGCGGAGCGGCCCAGACTTCTCCCAGCCCATGTCGTTCAGGTACTGGGAGTTGAAGAAAAACGGGAGATACCAGAACGCCGCCAGCGCACCCGCCACCGTGGCCGTGACCGCAGACCAGACAAACGCCCGCACGCTTGGACGGAGCGCCAGGACGATGAGGGCACCAGCGAGCGCATAGAAAAGAACGATGGCGTGGCAGAGGACGGCCAACGACAGCAACATCGCCGCTGCGACCTTGTGCTCGCCAGTTCGTATCCCCTTGGCCATGGTGCCGAGGAAGAAAAAACAGAGCGACAGGGCAATCGAGAAGCAGAACTCGCCAGCCATCGTGGAGGCGACGTTGCCGCCGTAGATGGAGAACAGCGTCTTGTCCATCAGGAAGAGGATCGACGACACCGCCATCAGCTCCGGCCCACCGAACCGCAGTCCCAACCCTCGTCCGAACCACCAGACCGCAGCAGGCAATGAGACGAGTCCCGAGATCGCCACCAGCTTGAAGGCGACGTTGTAGGGGACCTCGACGATGAGTAGCGCGCCGAAACCGATGCCGAAGGTTGCGAGTGCCCGGAACACTCGATTGGCGACCCGCTCGCGGACCCGGGCGATGACCCAGATGGCTCCCACGGCGACCAGGGGGATCGTCCACCAGGGAAGGAAGCCGACGCTCAGGAGAACGATCACCAGGCTGGGGATGACCATGTAGAAGGTGTAGGCGGGGAACCCGTTGTACCAGTCTGGCGTCCAGCCGCTCAGCCGGAAATTGGGCAGGAGATGATCTCGCAAATAGGCGGGGCCCCAGACGTGGGCGCCCATGTCGCCGCCGGTCGGCGTGGTGTTCTGGAACACCCACTCGGGATGGACGGCCCACAGGACGTACCCGCAGAGCAGGGCGAGTACGAACGCGGAAATGGAATTCTGCGTCCATCGATCGGCGGTGTGCTTGCCGGGATACTCACGGAGGGGCCACCACAGAGGTCGCTCGTCCGTCGTCGATTCATCGAGGAGGTCGCTGGATGGGTCGAATGTGTCGGTGGCGCTGTCGCCGTTGTCGGCATCACTGTTGTCGGGGGCGCCGTCGACGGGCTCGTCGTCGAGGCGGTCGCGTTCGATGACGTCGGCGATGCCGGAGGAACCGTTCGTGGGAGCGGCCTTGGCCCGAAACCGGCGTCCGGGCGGCTGGGGGATTCCGACATCCACGGGTTCGAACCTACTCAACGTCATCCGCAGGTCTGGACACCCGACGGTGGGCCATCCAGGCCCGAGGCCCCAGTCAGATGCCCGCAGGCATCTCCGTCACGACGTGACGAACCCGATGACTCTATCGGCCAGCGAGATCGCGTCGGTATCGGGTGGGGACCGATGACAGGTCGGCGAGTACACCACCGAGCTCGACGCACTCATCACCGCGGTGCCAACTCCGACGATCGCATGTCGAACACGATCGCAGCGTCAACATCTCGCCGTCGATGAGCAGCTCGATCTCGACGAGTTCCTCCGCGCACGTCGGACACGCCGGCCCGTCGCCAGCGAACGCCTGCTCGCTGCGGACGTCGCTCGAAGCGGTTTTCGTTGAGGAGCTGTGTGTTGACCCAGAAGCAGACATGAGAACCCGTTGTGACACCAGTCGGACCGAAGCATCCGACATCGTCTATTCCCATCGTCGGCCCCACAGAGATGTTGAGGCGGAAGGCCGGAAATGGGTCACATGGCCCACGTCTGTTGCATCTGCGACGAGGGGCTCAGCCTGGTTCGCAGCGCAGCGTGGTTCGCAGCACAGCGCGGTTCACGCACGGTGGCAATCACGCGACCCGGTCGAGCAATCCCCACGCGCGGTGACGACAATGGGTTGATTCGCCTCCAAAATTCGTTGTCACAGTGCATCGTTAGGCTTGTCGTGCGTAGCCCGACCGGGTCACCGAGATACCCGCTTCCCCACCACGACCTTCCCCTCAGGTAACGAGAGCGCTGGCAGTTCGCCGGCCGAAGGTGGATTGACGATGAACGTTTCAGTTGCTGCAGTTCCCGACGCGGGCTTGGCCGAAGGCGGAGTCCGTCGCTCAGTCGCCACGAGCCGGATTGGTCAGGGCCAATCGAACACGGGCTTGCGGGGCAAGGTTGCGGAGGTTGGCCAGCGGTGGGCAATGTCGTTGGCTGGGCTCGTGCGGGTCGTCGTCGAGCTGGACGACTCGGGTGAGTGGGCGTTCGACGGCTCAGCGACCTGCGCTCATTGGGTGTCCGGCGCCCTCGACGTTGAGGTGTGCACTGCACGTGAATGGTTGCGTGTGGGTCGTGCAATCCGGGCAATGCCGCTGCTCGGCGAGCTCATGGATCGCCGCCGACTGTCGTTCACGAAGGTGCGAGCGCTGACCCGATTGGCAACGGTTGAGAATGTCGCGGAGTTGTCGGTGTTGGCAGAACGAACATCGGCGGGGCAGATGGGAGCAGTCCTTGCCGCGTGGTCGCTCCGCAACGAGGACGACGAAACTCGCAACCGACTGCATCGACGCGAGCGTGGATTGCGGTATCGGGTCGAACCAGACGGGATGGTCACGGCATCGCTGCGGATGACACCAGAACAGTTTGCGGTGTTGGGGCCGGTCGTCGACGCCGAGATGAAGCGTCGCGACGGCCGCGATTCAGCCACGCCCGGTGAGATCCACGCGACCAGGTCGCGTGGATCTCACGACGAGTGTTCACGTGGAGGCTCCGGCGGAGGCACGGACGGCGACTCGGGTAGCGGCGATGACGGAACTTCCCGCCCAGCGATGGGCGCTCACGCAAACGGACGGCCAGACGACGTCCAGCCTGTGTGGTTGTCGTTGGCGCAACAGCGGATCGACGCGTTGATCGGCGTTCTCGAAGGGCACGGAACCACCTCCGGGGTCGCGGCGGAGATGATCGTTCACGTGCGTGGCGACGGTTGCACCCTTGACGACGGGACCCCGATATCGGGGTCGGTCGCGGAACGGATTGCGTCGGGGGCCATGCTGCGAGCAATGATCCACGACGCCGAGTGTCATCCGATCAATGTGTCGGGTCGGCATCGTCATCACACCGACCGACAGAAGCGGGTGGTCAAGGAACGCGATCGATGCTGTGTTGACTGTGGTGACAGCGACTTTCTGGAATACGACCACGAGCCCGATTTCAATCAGACGGGTCGAACGTTGGTCGAGGAGACGAAGCTGCGCTGTTCTCGATGCCACCGTGCGCGCCATCAACACCAAGCGAACGGCCATGGGGCCACGTGATGTTGACCGGCAAGGTCAGATCGACGCCAACTGGGTCTGGTTTCCCGGCGGAGCAAGCTCCACAACCACACCCCCTAGCGGAGCAAGCTCCACATGGCCACCCCGTTGAACGCCATGTGGGCCACCATCCCCGCGCCGAGCCTGCGGGTCAGCACCGACATGGTTCCCAGGATCAGGCCGAACCCGAAGAGGCCAGCGAATTGCAGCGGCTGGAAATGTATGGCGCCGAAGATGGCGGCGGTGATCACCATCGCGAACCATCGGGGAACCAGTCGTTCAAAGCTGCGGCCGACAAGGCCCCGATAAAACAGCTCCTCCGCAATCGGGGCCACGAGCACCGTCGTCACCACAAGCACCACCTTGCCCATGGTCGATGGCGCCGAATCCACGAGCTTGCGCGCCGGGTCATCCAACCGATCGAGCGTGGCACGGTTCACAAAGAGTTCGTACACGAACGGCAGAGTGAGCTGCGCCACTGCACCGCCGACCAGTCCGATGGGGATGTCCACCCAACGGATGTCGAGGCCGAGATCGATCCGTGGTCCATTCCCTTTGGTGCTGGTCGCCCAGATGGGGCAGCCGATCGAAAGAATCCACAACGGAATGCTGAGCACGGCACTCTCGTAGATGCTCAGCGACGTGGGGTCGGCGACCATGAACGACAACAGGATCGAACAGAAGAGCGCGATGCCGTAGGCAAGGGCAGCGTCCGGAAGCCCCCACCGCGGGACGACCAAAGCATCCGACGGCTGCCTGTTGACGGCAGCGGGCGGCTCCGGCAGCGATGTCACGACGCCGGGGGCCTAGGCACTGATGGCGCGCGGCCCGAGCAACGACTCAAGATCGCTGCGCTGGTCCGCGAGTGTCCAGCCGTGTGGCGCTCGGGTGGCTTCGGCGTGGAGTTCACAGAGGTCGTGGACCATTGGATGTGCGTGGCGCTCGAGATCGGTGACGTACACAATCCGCTGGGCGTAGGAGTACGACATCGACGCGATCGCAGATCGGCGACACCCGGGGCGAGCACAACATCGAGTCACGTCCGCCAACGTAGCTCGCGACGAACCAAGAACAGCGACACACATGTACACCCTTCGATCGCCTGCCGTTGGAGCTCCACACAGAACTTCGAAGGACTCGGCGAGAACTCCGCGGCGCGTCGACGACCATGATGGGGAATTGTCGCATGAGGCTTCTAGGCTGTCGTCATGGCATCTGACCCCCCTTCCACGCCTCCGCAGCGATCTGGCGGTCGCCTTGACCAAGGTCTTCCACGGTGGTCGCTCTGGGTGTTGTTCGGCGTGGTCGTTGTGGTCCTCATGTCGTCGCTGCTCTTCGATCGTTCGTCGGGCCAGTCGATTTCGTACAGCGAGTTCTTGGCGTCAGCCAACGACAAGCAGGTCAAGGAACTGGTCTGGACGACCTACGACGGCACCATTTCTGGCACCTACAAGTCCGGACAGACCTTCTCCACCACCGGCCCCCTCACGCCTCCCGACACCGACCTCGAACGCATCAAGGCCTCCGGTGCCAAGCTCGAGTTCCAGGGTCCCCAGCAATCGTTCCTCACCACGTTCCTCCCGCTCTTGCTGCCGGTGTTGCTGCTGGTCGGCTTCTTCGTCTGGATGCAGCGCCGCGCCCAGGGCCAGATGTCGGGGATCATGTCAATCGGTCGGTCCAAGGCCAAGACCTACTCCTCGGAGCGGCCTGCGACGACCTTTGCCGATGTGGCTGGCTACGAGGGCGTCAAGTCGGAAATCAAAGAGGTCGTCGACTTCCTGAAGGAACCCGATCGCTTCGCCGCCATTGGCGCGCGAATTCCGAAAGGCATCCTGCTCGTGGGGCCGCCAGGAACTGGCAAGACACTGATCGCTCGCGCCGTTGCGGGCGAGGCCGGTGTGCCGTTTCTGTCAGTCTCAGGATCGGACTTCATGGAGATGTTCGTCGGAGTCGGCGCCAGCCGAGTCCGCGATCTTTTCGAGTCAGCCCGCAAGATGGGCAAAGCCATCATTTTCGTCGACGAAATCGATTCCATCGGCCGCAAGCGCGGCGCCGGGCTGGGCGGTGGGCACGACGAACGTGAGCAGACCCTGAACCAGATGTTGTCGGAGATGGACGGCTTCGAGGCCACCGAAGGCATCGTCATGATGGCGGCCACGAACCGCCCCGACATCCTCGATCCGGCGCTCTTGCGCCCCGGCCGATTCGATCGTCAGGTTGTTGTTCCGCTGCCCGAGCTGGAGGACCGACGCAAGATCCTCGATGTTCACGTACTTCACAAGAGAATGGCGACTGACCTGGATCTCGACATCGTGGCCCGAGGTACGCCCGGCATGTCCGGCGCTGATCTGTCCAACCTTGTCAACGAGGCCGCTCTGCACGCAGTTCGTAGCGGTAAGCAGACCGTCTCCAACGACGACTTCGAGTACGCCCGAGATCGGGTCCTCATGGGCGCGCGTCGCGAATCGATGGTCCTCTCCGATCGAGAGAAGGAATTGACCGCCTACCACGAGGCCGGCCACGCATTGTGTGCCGCTGTTCTTCCTCACGCCGATCCATTGCACAAGGTCACGATCCTTCCGATCGGTATGGCGCTTGGCGTGACCCAGCAGCTCCCCGCCGAGGAACGACACTCCTACGATCAGGACTATCTCGAGGAATCGATCGTGGTGGCGATGGGCGGCCGCATCGCTGAGAAGCTCGTCTTCGGAGTGGTGTCGACCGGTGCCAACAACGACCTGGTCGTGAGCACCGAACGCGCCAAGAAGATGGTGCGCGAATGGGGCATGAGCAAGCGCGTCGGCCCAATGGCCTGGGGTTCCCAGGGCGCTGTGTTTCTCGGCGACGACCTGATGACCACCCGCGACTACTCCGACGAGACTGCTCGCGTCATCGACGAAGAAGTCGAGGTGATTTTGCGCCAGTGCGAGACACGTTGCGAGGAGGTGCTCACCGAGTATCGCAACTCGTTGGACATGGTGGCCCGAGGTCTCCTCGAGCACGAGACCATCTCCGGCACCGAGGTCCACCGCCTCGTCGAGCTCGGCCGCCAAGGCATCCGCCCCGAGGACACCTCGTGGGCACCGTCACCGCCACCTGCGCCGGTGACGCCAGCACCGGTCTTCGCACCCCTCGAGGATCAGCGGCCAGCGCCCGCTTCGCCGCCGGTCTGGGGTCAGCCCGGATTCGGAACCGCTCCCGCCTGAGCGACGCTTCCGATTCTTCAGTTTCCGGCTCAGCCTGGATCAGCTGCGTCGGGTTCGACCGCCACGCCGCAATTTTCGGGCACGGAGCCCGGGGAGCGCAGTTCTGCCATTGCGCCCCACAAGTGCGTGGAGCTGACCGGCCCAACGAACGAGCGTCGCACCACGCCGTCGGCGTCCGCGAGCACGGTGATCGGTACTGCCTCGATCCCGTACCGATCATGCAGTTCTGGTCGATCGCCGACCTCGACGTTCATGGCGGCCACGTCATCGGACCGGAGCAGCGCGGCCTTACCCCAGACATCACTGCAGCTCTGACACGTGGCAGATGTGAACACGGCGACCAGCCACGGAGAATGGGGATCATCGAAGTCATGGCGATCGAGTTGGGCGGGCGCCACATAGGCAGAAGGATTGGTGGGCGCCGACGGTCGGCGCCGCTGCAGGATCACGGCCGCGAGCGCCGCGACGAGCACGACGCCGGCGACGACGGCGAGTCGAAGAATCACTTGCCCGCTCCGAGCCCTCTTGGCAGCGGATCGAGCCTCGAGAGCGAACCGCGGACCGCAATGGCCGTCGTCGTCCAGAGATCGCCGTTGGATGCGCCGAACGCGCGTCGGTCCACGACCACCGGGGATGAGGCGACGATCCGCATCATGGCGGGGGCATCCCCGACCACCACCGAACCGATGTCGACGGTCTGAGCGCGGCCCGGCGGAACCTCGACGCGGGCAACGCTGCCAGCTGGATTCTCGGCACCGTTGGTGATCACCGTGAGCGTGACCACGGCAATGGAGTCCGGCGACGTGTTCACGATCCTCAATATCGACCGCCCGGCGTCGGCACCGTCGACGCGGGCGAGCATCCATTGCGTTGCGGCCACATGTGCGCCAATGGAACTGGCCGTTCCACTCGTCAGCGGCCATCCCGATTGGCCGAGGACGGTCAATACCCGGGTCGCAACCACTCCGCCGGGAGCGTCGGTCTCGACCGTGATCGTGCGTCGCCCGGTCGGGGGCAGGCGGCTCTCCGCCGCGAGATCGATCAGTTGGTATCGCAAGCCGTCGAGTTCCACCTGGAACGGCTCCGGGTACACATCTGGCGATGCGTCGTCGGGGCGAACGGACACCGTGACGGTGATGGGATCCGGATTGGGGTTGAAGACCCAGATCCGCTCCCCCACGCCGTCGACACCCTCGCCATCGGCAAAGAGGATTCGGCTGGCAGTAGATCCGATGCCGGGTTGAATCCTGATCCCCTTCGATTGAACTGCTCCATCAGGAAGCTTCGTGCCGTCGGTCGTTTCGACCAATTCGGCCACCACGCTGGCCCCGCGGGATTCGAGCGCGACGGCGAACTGATCGCGACGTTGCACCGCGTCGCCCAGCTCGACGACGCGGGTACTGCGTGCCGGAATCACGACCCCGCCGAGACTCTTGAGATCGAGCACTGCACCATCGGTCGTTGCAGTGAACTTGATGCTGGCGTCGGACGAGAACGGGTTGAAGATCCAGAGTCGCGCCGATCCGCCGAGCTGGGAATTCGCCGACGGAAAGAACCATCGATTCGATCCGCTGGATGCACACGGGGCCTCGTCGGCGAGGGAGTCGGCGAAGATCCGGTGCGAGACGACGACCTGGGTCGGTGCCTCGACCGTGACCGATCCCGGTTCCCCCCCGGCGAATTGCTCCGCCCCCAACGCAACGACGCTCAACGCCGCGACGGCCACCTCAATGGAGACCGGGTCCGGCCGACGCCCATCGGCGGCCGGAGGGAGATAACTCGTGACCTTGGCGCTCACCGACGCCGACGACGGATTGCTGATGGTGATCACGTGGCGGCCCGGGGTCGTCGCGCTCGACTGTGCAGCGGCACACATCCAGACCGAATCCGCCGCCCCGGTCGTGCCCGCCAGCGAGGTCACAGCGCGTTCCAGATCGACGGTGGCCGTGATCGCCGCCTCGGTCGGGAGGAGCCACACCGACAGCGCAACAGCAACGACCACACCGATGAGGACGAGGACACGTCGCATCATGAGTTGCTCTCTGACGATCGGCGACCCGGACGCGCTGGCGTCCGCCCCCGGGCCATCAACGTCAATACGACGATGGCGAGGAGTTGCAGGACGATGGCCAAGCGATACCGGACGGGCGTGTCGTAGCGAAGCGAGGCGGTCCCTCCGGAGCCAACGTCGAATCGTTGTCGTCCATCGGCAACGATGGGGTTGATCGTCGAGGACGGGGTTTCGAGCACCCAGTCGCTCCCACCCAGGCCGAGGATAACGGAACTGTTCTCGGGTGCCTGACCAGTGAACAACGACGGGGGGTGCCCCGCATCGAAGGCCGGCGACAGATCTCCGAGCGATTCACCCGTTCTCGATGCGACCGCTCGCAAGGGTCTCGCCGGTGGCGTTCGGAAGACTCGGAGCCCCCGGAACCCTTCCAGTGGCTCGAGGTCGAGTTGTTCGCCGAGGGACCGGATGGTGCTGGCGATGTCTGTCGCTGGCTCGATCGATCGCGCCTCCGCATCGTGGAGGACCACCACGTACTGCACTGATTGGGCCGCCAGGATTCGTCCGAGGGCATGGCTCTCGCCGTCGAGTGCCGCAGCGATCTGTCCGACGATCGCTCGTTCCTGGACCGATGATGGTGACGACGTCTGATCATCGGGCGTCGGTCGGAAGCCGGTCGTCAGCCCGATACCGAGCCCGTTGCGTTGGAGGTCCTGCGAGATCGTTGGGAGTTCATCGCGTCGTCCAACCCACGCCACACGAAATTGGGGCGTGCCGTCCGGTTCGAGCGCCCGAACCGTCGTTTCCAGATCGGTGCTCGATTGGCCCCAGCGCCCATCGAGGAGATGACCGAGGAACGGCAACGTTGCCGCCACGAAGGCGACCGTGGCGAACCCCGATGCCATCTGGCGCCAACCGAATCGGCCGCCAAGTACATCAGTGTCGAACGAGGCGACACCCAACCCGATGCTCATCGCCAGTCCGATGGCTCCGGGCGCCAACATCAACTGAACGGGTGGCAGATCTGCGCCGGGCCAGACGCGGTCGGCACCGGCGACCGCCAACCACGACGCCGCCGCGAGTACCCATCCGAGCGATCCCCATCGCAACCGCCAGCCGCGGCCCACCAGCAGCACCAAGACCGCCGCGATCGCCACGCCGATCGATGCTGTCGCAAGCCATCCACGCTCTGTCGTCAGAGCAAACAACGAGAGGCGCCCGGGTGGCGCAACAATTGTCCGGCCGAAGATCGAGCCCAGACGCTGGCGGTTGCTCAGCAATTCGATCGTTGTCGGCAATGCGACCACTGCCAGGGTCAGGATCGCGGAAGCACCGGCGACGATCGAAGCCAACGCCCGGGCGCTGTCGCCGCTCGCCACGAGTACCAGTGCTATCGACACGCTGAGGATCACCACCCCGAACGGTGTGTGGCAAATCAAGGTCGTGTCCAACACCGGCACCTACCAGCTAGCCGCGGGCGAGGATCGAGCCAAATACTGGAGTCCGTTTCCTG
>JBBRSC010000045.1:0-17891 GCA_038245795.1 Acidimicrobiales bacterium | reverse complement strand
TGGTGGCTACCCACGGAACCGATCGGCTGCGGTTGCGCATCGAGGAGCCAATGTTCGACGAAACAGAACTGATCGTCGACGAGGGATGGCTGTTCGCCGGGCTCAGCGACGGACACGTCGTCGCAACACGGCTCGACGGCCCGGGCGGCGTGCCAGCGGGCCTCGAACAGATCGGACTCGTCCCGCACCGCAACAGCAGATGACACTGGAGCCGTTCGACATCTGCAACGAGCGAGGCGAGTTGACATCACAGAGCTTCGGCTGGTCGGCATCGCAATGTATGCAAGATGTATGTAGACCTCCTGCCACAGCCCGGGGTTCGGCGGCACGGTCCGGATTGAGAAGCCTATAATTCAGGGGTTTTCCGAACCTGGTTGGTCTGCCCGGACGTAGTGAAACGGCGAATCGGTGACTGGGGGTCAAGAGGTCGGAGGTTCGAATCCTCTCAGCCCGACCAATAAAGCAGTGGTTTTGGAGAGATCTGAAACCATCGCCAGTGACATCGGCAGTGCTTGAGGTACTGAACGACGGGGTGTCGGTGACGGAGGTCGCTGAGCGGTTCGGGGTGACCCGCCAGAGTGTGCATCGGTGGTTGGCCCGGTACGCGGCCCGTGGGTTGGCGGGGTTGGTGTCGCGATCAACAGGTGAGCAGTCCCGGGGCTTCACACGTCAGCTGGACGTGGCCCGGGTGATCCTGGTTCCCTCGAGGGTTCCGGCGCTCCGCCACTGCTCGAGGCGGGCGGCGTAGTCCATGAGCGGGCCAGGGAACACAGCCGCACGGGCCGCCAACATGGTCCGTGCCCCTTCGCTGTTTCCATAGCTGGGCGTGCATGCTTTGTTGTAGCGGGCCAGCGGACCAGACGCCTGCCACAGAATGTTGAGCCACTCATCCTCGGCCTCGACGGTCGCTTCGATCGCCTCGATTCCTTCTTGGCGGCAGTGATCGATCAACCAGGCGATATGGGCTGTCGACTCCGAGAGGAAGTGCACGAAGTTCAGGCCGAATCCCGCCTGGATGAAGCTGACCACGAAGAAGTTCGGTAGCTCCGCTGTCATGACGCCGTGCAACGAATGGGTGCCGTCGTGCCAGCGCTCACTGAGATGAACGCCGTTGCGGCCGACCGGGTCGAACCCGAGGCGATCGACGAGGCCGGTCGTAATCTCGAACCCCGAGGCGAAGATGAGGAGATCCAGCGGATACTCGGTTCCGTCCACGAGCGGCCCGGCCGGAGACATCTCGCGGACGCCCCGGCCGTCGGTATCGACCAGGTGCACGTTCTCCAAGTTGAACGACTGCAGGTACTCGTCGTGGAAGCAGATGCGCTTGCAGTGTTTGCCGTACCAGGGCTTCAGCTTCTCGGCGGTTTCAGGGTCCGCGACAACTTCGTCGACGCGGCGCCGGAAGCCCTCCATGATCTCGAAGTCGATCGCTTCCAGCTCAGCTCGCTCCTCGTCGGTGGCGGGCTCTCGCTGGGTGTCCTCGCGCAGCGCCTGGCCCCAGCCGTCGGCGACGAGATCTCGATCGGGTTTCTGGCCGGTGGCAACAGCGGTGAAGTTGACGGTGCGCTCGGCCTGCCAACCGGCCGGAAGCGAACGAAAGAATGCTTCGTCGACCGGTTGTTGGGCCCGTACCCCGACGGCGGACGGTGTCCGCTGGAAGACATAGACCGCTTTCGCTGAACGGGCCAACTGTGGCACCACCTGCACCGACGTTGCGCCGGTGCCGATGATGCCCACGGTCTTGTCTGCCAAGTGGTCCATGGGTTCGGTCGGACTGCCGCCGGTGAAGGAGTAGTCCCAACGCGTTGTGTGGAACGCTTTGCCCTCGAAGCGATCGATCCCGTCGATGCCCGGCAGCTTGGCCTTGTGCATGAGGCCACCGGCGGAGATGAAGAACTGCGTGCGGATGCGGTCGCCGCGTTGGGTCGCGAGATCCCACCGATGTGCGTCGTCATCCCAGGTCAGCGACTCGATCTCGGTCTGGAACAGCGCGTGCTCGTAGAGACCGAAGTGGCGTCCGAGAAGCTGGCAGTAGCCGAAGATCTCAGGGGCGCTGGCGTACTTCTCGGTGGGCATGTACCCGGTCTCCTCCAACAGCGGGAGGTAGATGGTGGCGTCCACATCGCACATGCAGCCGGGGTAGCGGTTCCAGTACCACGTGCCACCGAAGTCGGCGGCCTTCTCGATGATCCTGAAGTTGGTGATGCCTCGCTTGGTCAGGTTGATGCCGGCGAGTAGACCAGCGAACCCGCCGCCGAGGACCACGACGTCGACGTTCTCGGTGACGGGGTCACGGGTGAATTGGGGATCCGCCCACGGGTCACGATCAAGGTGGTGCTCGCTGAGGCTCTCGTACTGGGACAGGCCTTCGTCCCTCAGCCGCTTGATGCGTTCAGCCTCGTAGCGGGACTTCGCCTCGTCGATGGACGAGGGGTCGGGGCGGTTCATGCTGTGCCTCCGGAGCGGGGGAGCGGGCGGGTACGGCGGCCTGAGTCCTGAAATCTGACGGGGCGTCAGGTTTGGCCGTAGCTCACCCTATGACATGGGCCCTGGCAGCCGGTCAGCGCTGCGGCGCTGTGGCCAGGGAGCAAGCGAATCCACGGGCTGGATATCAGGCTGCCTCAGTGGTCTGCTGAGCGCGACAGGCTGAGGTCGTGACCGTGTCGCATCGAAACCATGACTCGAGACGCGGCGTCTGCGCATCGCTACTTGCCGGGTGCCTTGATTCCCAGCCGGGCGGCGATCTGTTGGCGCACACGCAGTGCGTAGTAGGTGGCTTTGTCGATCTTCAACGCCGAATCCGTCTCCCAGCGAAGACACTTGGAGGCATCTTTGACGACGGAGTTCCATTCGGCGGACCCCACGTGCGGGAACTCGGACTTTCCGAATCGGATGGCCAGTCGCTTCGTGATCTGATCAGGGTCGCGGTACTGATAGTGCCGATTGATCACCGCTTGGGAATGGATTTTGGTGGTCTGCTCGGGGATGGAGCGAGTCGTGTCCAGCCATGGTTGGCCGGGCATGTTCTGCCATAGGTGCACTTGCCGCCAGTTCGTTCGGTAGTAGCGCCGACGCTCGGTGACGGCGAGTGACGTGTCCTCTTCCCCCCGGTCCCAGGCGGCGAGATCGCGATCGGTGAAATAGAACTGGGCATGCCACGCTCGAACAACGTTGTCCCCGGCAGCGGTTGCCGCCGCGATCACGGGGCGTGGATCGGTCTCGATGAATTCGTCGGCATCAAGCTTCATCCACCAGTCCGTTGAGTCGAGTTCGTCGTTGTAGGCGTTGTAGATGACTTCGCGAATGCCCTCGACGTAAGGAATCGCAAGCTTGCCAAAAGCGATGACTCGATCGGGATGTTCGGCAGCCTTGGCGGTGATCACCTCCCACGTGGTGTCAGAGCTGTCGTTGTCGATGTAGATCACTTTGTCGCAGTGTTCGAGGGCGTGCTCGATCGAGTCTCCAATGACGTCGTCCTCGTTCTTTGCCGTGCCGATGCCGTAGAGCTTCACGGTTCGCGATCGTAGGACAGCCGGACCCGGGACCATCACCGGAACACCCCGGCCGCACGATCGCCGCTCTCGAAACGCGCTTTTGAGCGCTCCCGGAGGTTTTCCTTGACCAACACTTTGAGTGGGCTTAATCTCACTATGAGTCAGGGTGTCGTCCTGAGGAACGCCGAAGAGTGGGGGGATCCACCATGGCGGGTGTGTACCGGGCCTATGGCCAGTTACGACGTGGATCGGGACCATGGCGGTCGCCGTTCCTCATTCCGGTCGGAGATCTCGTCCCGCCGCTCATCTTCGGCTCGAGCTACGTCTCGATCGACACGAGCGGCACGGCACCGGACCTGCGGATCGCTCTGATCGTCGACAGCTTCAACTCGCTCAGTAGCTTCCGGCTGAAGTTCCGCATCCAGAAAATGCCGGGGCGATCCGTCGCCGATGTCACCCTCCGGATCGTGCTGCTCAAGAGTTCCACCGGGCTCCTCGTTGACCAGGGTGACTTCGCCGAACCCAACGTCAGCTTTGCGGTTCTCCAGCACCGCGTCGCTCCCGGCCACCAGTACCCAGCCGAACTCAATATCACAGCCGGGGTCGGTGGCGGATTCATCAACCCGGCCATCGACGACCCGGCGATCAATCTCGTTGTCCCTCCTGGCCCGCCATCCGCCGGCCAATGGGCTTCGTTGACAGCGATCGGCGTGCGGTCGTCTGACAACGATCAGCTGGACATGGCCGGCGGCCTGGTCAGCGGCAACATCATCAAGCTCTCCGGCGTCGAGACCGTCTTCAATCCCACCAACCCGTTCGACCCGGTCGCCGGCCAGTACGGCGAGAACGCACACGACATTCGTGGGATCGATCTGCGCTGGCTCGACGACGTCACCACTCCACTTCCGTCGAGCGCAACGTGGGTGAACCTCACGGCAACGAATCCCACCGCGTCAGCGACGGAGGTCGGCGTCTCGTTGTGGCTGGCCCAGCAGGGCGACGCCCCGGCCGCTCCTCCGACGGTCGCAACCGTCGCTGGGGGAGCGCTCCGACCGGGCACGTATCGCTACCGGCTTGCCTACCTCGAATCCAACGGCAACGAGTCACCTGCCGGGCCTCGCTCCGGACCGGTGACTGTCGGCGCCAACGCGGCCGACCCCCGCTCCGTGCGTGTCGATGGTTTCCCGCCTCTGCCGCTGAACCCCGACACCGGGAACGACGTGACGAACATCCGGATCTATCGAACCGACCCCGACACCGGTCCATCCGCTGATCCGGGCGCGGGTGATGCCGGCAGCGACGTGCTCGTCGCGCACTTGGCGCTCGCCGCCACATCCTTCGTCGACACCGGTGTCTACGACCCAACGACACCCGGCCATCCAGGCGCGCTCCGGCCGGATCTCATCGTCATCGACTACTCGTCACCGATGCGTCTCGGCTTGGTCGGCGGGATCCGAATGGTCGACGCCGCCGTTCCGACGGCGATCTCCGACACCCAGTACTCGGCAACCGTCGCTACCGCCCCCAATCATCTCCGCGTCGCCTACCAGCCGGGCACCGCGCCCCTCCTTCGATGGGGTGCCGATGCCGCCACCCCGGCACTCGGCCTCTTCCTCGGTTCGCTGGAGACACCGCTCGGCGAAGGCGTCAACCTGGCCGTCGAGGACGTGCCGAGGCGGCTGGGCATCGACTGGACCATTCTGGGCTCCGAGTACTTCGCGATCGCTCTAGCGGCAGCAACATCGCTCGACCCGACCCACCTCGGAACCGATTCCATCGGGCGGGTCAGCGCCCGGATCGGGGTGGCGACTCCGCCAGTGGCATGGCCCGATGGCGACGCAGCGGTGACCGCCGAACTGATTACCGCCGACGGCCCACGGGCGGGCACCAGCGGCCCCGGGGCGGGCGCGCTCATCTCGTTGTCGCGTGTTCGGCGGGCGGGCATCACGCGCGGAGCGCGGCTCTGGGTCGACCGTGATGTCGCGCTGGATCGCCTCGGCATCGATGCGCTCTTCGCTGACGGAAAGGGCGTCATCGATCGCGACCTTCGGATCACACGCCGAAGCGGCGCGATCGATCCGTTGCAACATCTCCAACTCAACGGCCACTTGCTGCCCGCCGAAGTCCGCGCGGCGGCGTGGTTGGCGCCGGAACGCCCGATCCGGATTGAACTCGACACCCGTGTGCGATGGCTCCGAGGCGAGCTGGCGCTGAGGGTTGCCGGCAAGAAGGTCATGGGTGTCGACGGTCCGACCACGACGGTGGCGGGAAGAATCTTCCTGGATGACGTCACCGGTCGCCTGCGAGCCGAGGTCGGCGACCGTCTGTACGTGGAACTCGAGTCGCCAGCCCGCGTCGGTGGTCGCGCGGATATTGCGACGATGGGTCGTTCAGACAATGACCGGGTGGTGCTTCGCCCCGACGTCATCTTGCCGCCGCGAATTCACGGCGCAGGCACTCCGTCGATTCCCTCGCTGCAGGTCGACGGCCTCGGCGATGCCGCGACTCACCTGGTGGCCTCGGTGGCCGAGCCGGGACTCTCGGCTCGTGTTGCCGCATCGTTCGGAAATGACCTGCCCGTAGTCGTCCGTGCCAACCCGCAGATCAAGTTGCTCACCCACGGCGACACCGAAACGACGACCGGCACGCGCGCGGTGTCCGGGCGCGTCGATGGTGTTCTCGGCGCGGACTTACCGACCGCGCTGATCGGCCTGTCGAACGACACCCCAGCACCTGGCGAACTGCCGACCACCGTGAGCTTCTCCCACCAACGACCGAACGGTTCGCTGCGGGCCGAGATCCAGGAGCGCGAGCACAGAATTGCATTCGCCGTCGACGATCGAGCGACCACCGGTGTGCGATCGTGGCTGCGTGCCCGGACGGCGCACCTGCCGGACACAATCACCGCCACGCCAGCGCTTGTCGGCGCCGGCGCGCCGACCGGGTTCACGTTCGGCGGCATGGCCATCGCGGCCTCGGAGGTGTGGGGACCCGGAGTGTTGTGGGCCGAACCGGGCGCCGTCTGGACAGAGCACCTGACCGAACTCGGCACCGACCGAGGGATCGGACTGATGACCGCCGGGTTTGACGGAATCCCCTCGAACGTCGAGGTATGGATGCTCGAACACTCTGCCGAACTCGGGACCCGGGTACCCGCAGATCTTCGATTGCCGTCAGTCGGCCCCGTCGGTGCTGACTGGGCTCCGGGAGGAGCTGTCCTCCGAGTTGATGGACCGGTGAGCCTGCATCATGTGCAGATGGCCACCCCCGGCGGGGACTCGCTGGTGTGTCGCACCGACGATGGCGATGATCACCCGGTCCGACACGGAAACTGGACCGAAGTCATCGCGCCGTTCGTGCGGATCGAACCAACGGACCCCGGTCTGACGACCCTGGTGGTGTGGTCCGCCGGCGAGCAGCCCGTCCCCCCGGACCCGAGCGCTCCGCCGATCGACCCGTGTGATCCTCCCGATGGAGGGCCGAGTCGGAAGACAGCATTGGGTTGGAACATCGATGCGAGTCTGCGTCTCAGCATGGCCGTCCGTCTCTACAGTCTCAACACACCCAGCGGGATCATCGTCCCTCGCTGGTGGTCCATGCCGACCAGCGACGAGGACTGGGACGACGTCGACGATCCGCGGCCGGGCATCTGGTATCTCAATCAAGAAGTCCAGATGCGTGACTCCCAGGGCATCATCGCGTTCTACTCCGACGAGGGTCTCGACAATCCCTTCGGCGATTGGGAGGCAGGCCCCGGCCACTGGTGGCTCCGTATTCGTGACGGGCTCGACGCCTTCCTCGGATCGGGCGACGCCTACATGGGCAATGTCGGCGGTGGATATCACTTCCTCGGCAGCAACGGCATCTATTCGACTCTTCCCCGCATCTGGAACTGGACCTACCCATGATTGTCGACCGACTCGTCCTGCACCACACCTACGAGGGATCAACCGCGTTCGATGTCTCCCAGAACCATCATCACGGTGTCCTCGAACACGTCACCAGTGGCGGGGGATCGGTGGAATTCGCTGGCGGTCCAGCATGTGTGAGGGTCCGCTCGACCACCACGCTGAAGTCAATGCGAGCAGTGCGGACCACCGTCAGGTTCCGTTGGGATCCGACCGGTCCACCTCGGCGACACAACCTCATCGAGGGGTATCTGTCCTTCGCTCTCGTGATCGAGGGCAACGGCGCTCTCCACGGAACCATCCTCGATCGCAGTGGGATCTGGGGAGGGGCCAACTCGGCGCCCGGCGTGGTGTCCCCGGGCGCATGGCACGAAGCGACGTTCGTTCATGACGGGATCAGCGCATGTCGCGTCGACCTCGATGGGACCACGGTGGCGCAGGCTTTCGACGTCATCGGACCGGGCCAAGGGGTCCAGGCACCCTATGGCGTGGCCATCGGGCATTGGCCCGACCCCGACGACCGCTACACGTTCGAAGGGGCCATCGACGACGTGCGCGTGTGGATCGATCGACCCGACGCGGTGCGAGAGTTGAGCGACTCGTGCTGTTGTGATCGCACGGAACTCATCGACGCATCGTTCGATCGTCTCCGAGCCGAGGGGCTCGATGCCAAGGTGTACCGAACCGCAGCGGAGACGCTCTACGACTTGGGGTCGCAGACCTTCGGACAAATGGCGGCTGGCACCGAAGCCGACCGGGTCCACGCGTTCGACCTGGCGCGTCGTTTCACGTTGGCGGTGAAGGCAGGCGATCGTCAGTCGCTCGCTGACGCTCTCGACCAGGCTGGCCAACTCGCTCAAGCGAAAATCGCCCCATCCGAGTTGGCTGATCACGGTGCCGCCTTTCTCGCCGCGTTGCAGCCAACGCTGATCGGGCCGATTCTCGACAGCGCGCTCCGCGGCGGCAACGAGTCGTCACCTGAGCACCTTCACGACCTGATGACCAAGCTCGGCATCGATCAGTGGATGAACGGGTTCTGCCTCAACTGGGCGATGCCGCCCGCCAACCCCAAGGGCCGCGAACGACCGACCTCGCACCCGGATCACAGCACCGACCCAACGACCGACCACGGCTCGACGTCCCGACCGCCCAGCTGGGGTGGCGATCATCCCGAGCAACACGACAACGGCGAGGTATCGGACGAGGGTGACCCGTTACCGAACGACAACGACCCCAGGAGCCCTCGATGATTCCGCTCGACGACAAGTCCATCGATGCTCTGGCCCGTCGGTTCTTCCCGGTGCTCAGGTTCCATGAGGAGGAGCGATTCTTCCCGCTGCTGGCGGAATCGTGGCTGACCACCGCCACAAACGGCGTCTGGCCCGAGGCCGACCATCGTGAGGTGCGCTTGGGTCATCGCCCCGACGATCCTCGTCGTCGCGGCGCAGCCTTCTGCACAGCGGACTCTCTGATGAGTTCGTTGCAGGTGCTGACCGGCGCAGCCGTCACCGGAGACGTTCCGGTCAGCTTCGACGTTGGCGGCTCCGACCCGGTGTCGTTGCTCTCCGATCTGTTGAGCCATGTCGGTGGTGAAGCATTTCTCGACGTCGGCGGTTGGCTCGCCGAAGGCGGACGCACGTTCGGTACCGGCGACATCGACTTCTTGACGAAGTTGTGCTCCGAGCTGGCCTCGGGGGTCAATCCCCGCATTCCGTGGACGCCTCCCGATGCGGCCGACCCGTCCGCTCACGGCGAGGGCGCGCCGGTCGTTCCGTGGCAGTGGATCGCGCAACCGACCCACCCCACCATGTACTGCGAGGTCAGTTGGGCGGGCTCGTGGGCGCGTCGCGCTGCCAGGGTCGGTGCTCCCGAGTATCCGCCGGGGGAGCGCGAACTTGATCAGGTCATCGCCTTCACGTATCACCTGCTCTACGGCGCACGCGATCCCGGAGGTGACGGCCGCCGATCCGAAGGGCAATGGGAAGCGATCACCGTGTTCTACCGGGCAGAGGTGGGCCGTGCCCGCGGGTCGGACAACGAGCTCATCGGTCGTGGCGGAATGATCGCCGAGGAGCCCTTCGCGGTCGTTGCGTCCCAGGGCCAGGACCGTTCCAATGGTGTCCACTTCAGCGACATCCGAAGCTACGCAACATGCGAACACCTGGGGCCCCGACCGGTCATCTATGTGACCAGGGGTTCGCACCGGAACCTGTTCGCTCCGGTGGCTGGCGAAACGTTTGATCCCGGGGCGCATGGTCCCCATGCGCCGGACACCTCGGGCCACAGCGAGGAACCGGGGTCCTGGGGCGGAGTCGACGGGTATCTGATCATCGCCGGATTGTTGTTGGCGCTGGCTGCCATTCTGTTGTGGCTGTTGGCGTCCGTCGTCGGCTGGGTCGCCGCCATTGTCGTGGCGGTCATCATCGTGATCCTGGCCCTGATTTTGTTCATCATGTGGATCGTGAGCGCCTGCGACGAGGCATCGGACGAGGATGCTGGCGAACACGTGTCGCCCGGCGACGAGCCGAATGAGGCCGGAACGACGGGACCGCAGTCGGGCGGCGACGGTTCGGAGGAGCCTGCGCCCTCCGGACCAGGCTCCGGTGGCGGATCGTCCGGTGGAGGCGGTTCCGGTGGCGGCGGCGGTGGGCCTTCAGTCGGTCGGCCCAACACGGGCTCACCCACCGGCAACGAGACGACGTTTCCGGACATCCGAATCGTGGAGCGCGTGTTCGAGGACGGGGCGGTCCGCAAGCACACCTCGTTCCCGAGCGACCGCCCCATGGAGAACCCGACGTGGTGGGACTATCGAGGTCGATGGGGTGTGCGGGTGCAACCGGCGGTGGCGTCGGGATCCTGGGAGTCGGGTTGGCAGCGGGTCGATGAACTCGAGCGCGACTGGGGTTACTTCACGGGCGAACGACTACTGATTGCCATCCATGGCGGCGCCTCTCTCTGATCTCGTCCCGAGAGGCGTAATGAATACACGCCGCAGTCAGCGATCCGGGGGCGCAGTCCCGACGTCGTCTGGGTCTCGGGGGGCAGATCCGAACATCGATGAGGAATCCTCGTAGGCCTGGGATTCATCGAGGGGACGCAATCTGAGCGCGTCAGCCAGCGTCTGGGGCAGGTTCTCATCCCCGGCAGCGGGAGCCTCGCTCCAGATGGTCACTCGCGACCGTTGATCGATTTCGTCGGGAACCGATTCGCTCCCGGGGGGCATCGATGACGCGGTGTCGGGCCCGATGGGAGCGGCCAGTTCATCGTTGGCGGGGACCACTTGGTCGATCGCGAGTGTGCTGACCGGGGATGATGAGCTGGCCGAGGGGTTGATCGGGGGCTCAGTCGGTGCTGATGTCGTTGCCGCTGTTGGTGTCGTTGCCGTCAATGGTGCTGATGCCGTTGCGGTTCGGAACCGATAGACCACATTTGAGTCGTCGACCAGGTACGTGTGCAGCCCGTTCGCCTCCTGATGATGGAGGATGAGGTGTTGACCATGCTCGGCGATTTTGCCCAGCATGGCCATATCGGACACGTCGACAGGCTCGACTCCCGGTGGCAGCGAACCAACCTCCACCATCGACGCGTGGTAGCGATGTCGGATCTGGTCGGGTCCGACCCGATGCCGCTGGCGTTGCATGGACGCCATGGCCAGCCCGGTCCAGACCATCGTTCCGAGCAGCGCCAACAATGCGTAGATCCGGGCCCGGTCGACCGACATCTTCCGGCCCAACAACGACAGGTCCCGTTCGACGAAGGTCGGGGCCGAAACTGACGACGCCTTCGAGGCACCGAGCGCGCCGTCGTCGCCTTTTGTGGGTTCCGGGAACGAGAGTTCTTGTGGATCAAGAGCGAGCCTCAGCGGTGTGTCGAACCCATCGGTGAAGGCGACGCCATCGATGGCACCGCTCACCGTCACCCGAGGCACGATGTTGATGATGACGCCCGCTACCCCCGTTCCTGTCTCTGCTGCCATGGCCGTGACCACCGCCTGCATGCTGACGAGGTCCAAGGTTGATTCGGTCTGAATGCTGTCACCGACGAACGCCTTTTCGGTGGTGAGGGGAATGGTCCGTTTCCACTTCGGATTCGCCGACGAGGACAGCTCCGCATCGAGGGCGTAAGTGCCGCTCACCCGATGGCCGGCTGGTCCCGTGAACTGATAGCTCGTGGACAGCTGGAGCACCTTGACCAATTTGAAGAAGACCGGGGAACCCGTTCGGATGATGCCGTCGGGGTAGGTGTAGCTCGGGGGAGCGGCGGCGCTGTAGTCGTAGGTCACTCGCTGTGTGTACGGCCGATCAGTGGTCGTGGTTCGAGTCGATGGCGTCGAGAACGCAGCGAGGAGCGCGATCAACGCGACAACGAGCCCCACCAGTGGGGCGCTCAACGATCGAAGCAGATCCTTGAAGTCGTCGGGTGCCGGGCGCGACGGAACGGGGATGACATTGCCGTGATCTGTGACTGTGGGGGACGAGCGCGACGGATCACCGCGAGCGTGTCGCCGGCGACCCCGCGGTCGACCGCGAATCTTCTTTCGGGTTCCGGTTCCGAGAGCAACCACGAGCACACCGAAAAATGCCAACACCACGCGAGTCCGGTTCGTCATCCAGTCGGCCACCATTCCGGCGCCAGGGATGCGAAACGACAGCGAACCGATCAGCTTGTCGGCCGTCGGACGATCGGGATCGATGAATGAGTTGGCGTCACCCTTGAACGAGTAGCGCCCGTTGTTGATCTCCACGATCCGGTGGAGCACGATCAGGCCATTCGGCTCAGACTTGTAGGCCACGATGTCGCCGACGGCGTACGCGTCCGCCTCCCGCGTGACCGCCAGATCGCCTGGTCGGAAGATCGGGCTCATGCTCCCGCCACGGGTCGTGAGGAGCGAGACCTGGGTGCCGATGGCCCACGCAACCACGAGGCCGAGCACCAGCGCAACGGAGGACGCGGAGATCCAGCGTCTCAGCCGCCGGCGTCCGGCAAGCGTGGAAGGTCCTTCCGGCCTCGTCCTCATACGTGTGCAATCGGCCAACGACCTCTGAAAGTGAGCCGTATGACCCATCAATGCCGACGGTTCCATTCCATCTATATCGCCCGAGTTGGGGACGATTGCCGAGTATCAGTCCGCGAGAGTTCGGCCGCAATGTCGCATCAATTGGCACGCACTGGACGTGGGGTTCCGGAGTGAATTGATGGCGGGACGCGTCGAAGGGGCAGGCCGGCAATGCCGACCTGCCCCTTCGGAAGTGCGAACGTGGCTATGCGTTCTGGATGGTCATGTATGCGTTGGTGAGCGTGAGGGCGTTGACGGCGCCGGTGGCGTCATCGAGGGTCCCACACGTAAAGGTGACAACCGAGTTCGGACCGGCAACGGTACCGACTCCAGCGCCAGCCACACCAGCGGTGTCGCCGCTCTGCACGCCTGCTCCACAGCTGGTCTGAGCCGTTGCAGCAGTGGGCGTCTTGTCGATGCGAATCTCGAGCGTCGGGACCAGGTTGCCGTTGGTGATGGCGGGGTCAACGACCACAACCGTCACCGTGGCGATGGTGTCGGGGTTGGTCGCATTGCTGAGGTTGTAGTGCATGGACACGACGGTGCCGCCGGCAACCGTGATGGCGTCGTAACCGAGCGTCGCGCCAACGCCAGCCTGGCGCACCAAGGCGGCGGTCGATGCTGTACCGACGAATACGACGGCTGCGATAACCAGGGCGGCCCCGATCAGTTTGGACTTCTTGTTGATCTTCATCTTCACTCCTTTTTCGTTTCGCAGCAGCATCCGTGCCATGCGGCGACCCTGCGGCCACAAAGTCGTATCGGCCTCACCCAAGCCATGTTGAACAAACGTCTCAAATAAATGTGCGCTCGTATCAAACGTAGAAGGGCGGCATTCGACCTATATGGGGTCATTCGGCCTACGCGGTGGTCAGCCCGGCCGCAGTTGAACGACGCAGGGGTTCAGTTTGCGGCGAGGCGAGCGCGGCGCTGACGTACGCGCTCGGCGATCCGACCGAACTTGGCGATGGCGTCCACCAGTCGGTCCCGCGCGGCCTCGGCGGCGCCGTCGAGACGCTCGACGGCGGCAATCCGCCATTCTCGAAGCACCACTGGCTCAAGGATCTGCGCGTGATGAATTGGCACGTCGTAGATGCCGGCATCGGCAATCCGATGGGCGTGTTCCTTGAATGATGGCATGCCGGTGCCGGGCATTTCGAAGGTCCGGACCTGGCGCTCGATCGCGGGCATCAGGATCGATGGATGCTTCTCGATCGCGGCAGTCACGAGATCGCGATAAAACAGGAAATGGTGGTTCTCGTCGGTGGCCACTCGGGCCATGACGTCCTTGCCAGCCGCGTCGTCGATGAGCGCCCCGGTGTTCCGGTGGGAGATCCGGGTTGCCAGCTCCTGGAGCGCCACGTAGACCAGTAGATCGGCGACTCCAACGCTCTCGGCCAGCTTGAAACCGTGACATACCTGCGCCATGCGAGCCTGCTCGAGCTCGATCAGGTCGACCTGACGCGTCACGCACAGCCAGTCTCGAATAGCGATTGAGTGTCGTCCTTCTTCGGCGGTCCATCGGCGCAGCCACGTCCCCCACGCACCATCGGGTCCGGTCACCTCGTTGATGGATTGGGTGTAGTACGGCAGGTTGTCTTCGGTCAACAGATTGACCACCAGCGCAGACCTGACCGCTTCCGGGAGCGCGTCGTTGCCGACGCGTTCACCCGGTTCGAAGTTCCGGCCCTCGGACCACGGCACGTGCTCGTGGGGAAACCATTCCTTGGAGCGTGACAAGTGGCGTTCGAGGAGCTGCTCGGCGTTCTCTTCGAGATCGTGGAGCAGGAGCTGGTCGCTGGTGGGGTCTGGGTGGGCGGCGAGTGTGGGGGAGGCCATCGACCGTCCGACCGCCGTCGCGCCGATTTCGTTACGTAGGGGCTCAGTCGACCTGGATGAGACGGTCAGACACAGGTACCGCGCTCGCCCGGGGTGAGATCAGGGAACGTCGATGCCGTAGCGAGGACCGACTCCAGGATGTTGTCGATGTCCCGCGGGGTGGTGAGTGGGTTCAGTTCCTGGATTTTCAGCCAGAAGGATCCGTTGAATCGGCTCCGACCCAACATCGCCACCCCGGTCGACGCCAAGGCACTGCGGAGCTGTTCGTTGTGCTCGTCGATGTTGTGCTGATCGAGGTCCTGTTCCGGGTTGTGTTGGTCGCCAACGTCATCAGCTGTCATCGCGTGGGGTGGAATGTAACGGAACAACACGGTGTGAAGGCCGCTTGCACCCAACTCCAACTGGGGCTCCGCGCTGATTCGTTCGACGGCGTGGGATATCGCCGCGAACTGCGCGTCCAGCAGTTCGTCGATGCCGTCGCGACCGAGCGTCCGGAGCGTCAGGGCCAACTTGAGCGCGTCGAACCGGCGGGTCGTCTGGACCGACTTCCACGCGAGGTTGAGCAGGTCCGGCTCGGACGACGGGTTCAGATAGTCGCTGTGATGACGGATGGCCTCCAGCGAATCCCGATGGCTGACGAGGAAGCATCCGCTGGGGACGGTCTGCCAGCCGAGCTTGTGAAAATCCAGGCCGACGGAATCAGCGAGTTCGATGCCCGTCACGAGATGCCGATGCCGATTGCTCAAGAGCAGCGCTCCGGACGCAGCCGCGTCGACATGGATCCACGCCTGGTGGCGCGACCCGTGCCGCAGCGCAACCTCGAGCGGATCGAAGGCGCCACTGTCGGTCGTGCCGAGGGTGACCACCACACACAACGGGCCCGGCAACGCGCCGTGTTCGTCGATCGCGGTAGCGAGCAATGCTGGGTCCATGGCGCCGTTGGCGTCGACCGGGATGGAGATGACGGCCTCGGGTGGAAGCCCGATGATGCCCGCCGCTTGGGCGATCGAGAAGTGGGAGAGTTCCGACGCGATGACCCGCAGCCGCGGGACACTTTCGCCCGCTGTACCGCGAGCAGTCGAATCTCGGGCGATCAACAACGCCATGAGATTCGACATCGATGCTCCGGCTACGAACACGCCGTCGCCGTCCGCCATGCCGGCCGCGCTCGCCAACATGTCGATGATCATCGTTTCGAGCACCGTGGCGGACGGACCCTGATCGAACGAGTCAAGCGATTGATTGAGCGCGCCGACTGCCACCTCGACGGCAATCGAGGCGAGGGTCGGAACCGCCAGGTAGTGGGCTGCGTACCTGGGCGACGAGACGTTCACGGCTCCGTCGAGCACCCGACGACCCAGACCGGACCAGGCAGTGGTGAATCCCTCGCCATGGTCGGGGAGTATCGGTCCATCGGCCTCGAGCGCTCGTCGAAGCGCAAGGCCATCGGCCGGTACCGTGACCTCCCGACGTTGTGCGAAGACCGCGAGGTCATCGATGATCAGGTCCACCATTGCGCGCAGGGAGACGATGCTCTCGGGGCCGTCGCTCAGGAAGTTCGCCGTGAAGTCGTCGATCAAGGTCCCCGCTTCGAGATGGTGTGAGATGAGACTAGGTCTGCTCCGAGATGCAGACGATCCCCACGACCAGTCGGTCGTGGGGATCGTGCCGTGCTGTTGAAGTTGCCGACCCGAGAGCCGGAACCGATCAGCGTCCTGGTCCGCCGTGCCCGCCAGGTCCGCCGTGGCCCGCCTCGACGCCCGTTACGGAAAAGTTGGCGTCCATCTTGACCGTGACGTGGGTGCCGTCGGCCTTGGTGGCGTGGGCTTCGTAGGTCGCGCCCTCGGCGTCATTTTCCACGCGCTCGATGGTGCCTCCGGGGACTGCCGCCTGTGCGGCGGCGGTGGTCTTGGTGGCAGCGTCGCCGGTCAAGACCGTTTCAGTGATGCCGTTCGCCTGGTGTCCGCCCTTGGACGGATCCCGTTCTGGCCTCGATGGGTCGGCAGCGTCACGCGCACCGTCACGGGGGCTGTCTGCTGGGTCAGGAACGGGTGCCGACGCATCGGGGGCGGGCGGAGCTTGAGTTGGTGCGACGGTCGTAGAGGTGTCGGTCTGGGCGCTGGCCGAGCCGATCAGCTGGGAGCCGATGACGCCGCCGGTGAGGGCCGAGCCGGCGATGACGAGCCCTGCGGCCGCCTTCTGGAATCTGTTCATGATGTCTCCTGAGGTGAGTGTGTCGCCCGGGGGTTCGGTTGACAATCACCATGCTCGGCGCCCCTCGTAAGGCGATCTGCGGAGACACGTAAGAAGCGCTCACGTCGCTGAGACGGTTGCCAGCCGGTTCTCAGCGCGCGGGATTATCAGTCCTCGTGGCGGTACGTCACCCCGACTCCTGGGAACGCGTTGGCGATGTCATCGCCCAAACCAACCGGCGACCCGTCGATCTTGAAGACCTCACGAAGGTGCGCCACCGTGAAGTGTTGCGTGACGGCCCATCCGGTGCGGGTATCCAGATCGTCGGTGCCGCAACCGTTCTTGCCGAGCTCGAGCAGACGATCCGGGATGGGCAATCCGAGACCCTTGGCGATCCCGATGAGGTCGGTTCCACTTCGGATCGCCAGACACGAATCGCCGAATCCGTTGTGGCCCATCTTGTCGATCGTGACGAGTCGCTTCGGGGCCTTCAATGCGTCGTAACTGGCGGTGACCTTGTCGGGGGTGATGGCAATGTCGCGGCTGCCGGCGACAATCAGCGTAGGTGTCGTCGAGGTGACGGGTACAGGGGGTCCCACCGGCGCCCATCCGATGATGGTGGCGATCCGCGGCTCATCGAGCAGGGTGAACATGGTTCCACCACCAGCAGAATGACCCATGCCAGCGATCTTTGATCCGTCGATCGATCCAGCAATCAGGGAGCCGGCACGTCCGCTCTCGGCGATCAGTTGATCAGCGGCGCCAATGGCAACCTTCGTGACCCCCGACCGGTCGGGAGTTCCACCACCGAACGATGCGAGCAACCCGTATTCGGCGAAGTCGATCGACGCCACGACAAAACCCCACGACGCCAGGCCAGAGAGTTGCATGCCGTACACGCCGCGCCAACCTCCCGCACCGTGGGAGAACAAGACCAGGGGGAACGGTCCGGTGGCGTCGGCCGCCACGTCGCGGTGTGCTGGAAGTTGGACGGTGAGGTTGGTTCCGGCTGGAATCGGCGGGAGTTTGGCGAGCAGATCCGCCGGGACGCCGTCGGTCTGGAGGTACGTGGCGAACGGCGTGGTCGTCGCGGCGTCGGTGGCGGGGTAGTAGACCTCAACGGCCCGACCGTCGGCGAGACGAACTGTCGTCACGCCAACGGCGTGCGGTCCGTCGCCCTGATAGCGCGGATCCTTGGCGGCCGCTGCAGTGTCGATGGTCGTGGTGGTCACTGCTGGACCCCCGACGTTCTTCGTGCTGTCTGAACCGCAGGCGCCAGCCATGGCTGACGACAGGGTGAGCACCAGCACCGTTGCCATGACGGACCGACGCCGATGCCTGGTCGCGTCGGCTGACGTGTGTGATGTCCAATTCGATCTCATGCTGCCCCCGTGAATCCCA
>JBBRSC010000044.1:0-17929 GCA_038245795.1 Acidimicrobiales bacterium | reverse complement strand
GAGCGCCTCGTAGACCAGCCCGATTTCCCCCTGCTGGAGATAGCGGAGTCCGCCGTGGATGAGTTTTGAGCTCTTCGACGACGTTCCCGAAGCGAAGTCGTCACGTTCGATGAGGGCCGCGCGGAGGCCGCGCGCCGCGGCGTCGAGCGCCACGCCAGCGCCGGTCACGCCGCCGCCGATGACCACGACATCGAAGGTCTGGTTCTCGAGCGCCGCCAGGGCGTCAGTGCGTTGAAAGGGTGCGGAACTCACACGACAGAGTCTACGAGCGGAACGTTACCCAGCAGTAACGAGCAGAAGAACGAGCAGAGGAATCAGCCCGGCTTTCGAACTCCCTCAGGCGCGACATCGGACGCTGATCAACATGGGTTGTTGATAAGAACACTCCGCGTTAGGTTGGCCTCGTGAACACCCCTGCACGGCTGATCGAAGACCTCCGGTCACGAGGTCAGCGTGCGACTCCCCAACGCCACGCGGTGTTCGAAGCACTCTGGGAGAACCGCAGCCACCCCACGGCCGAGGCGGTCTGGGCGACCGTCGTCGAGCACATGCCGACGGTCTCACTGCGAACCGTGTACTCGGTCCTCGGCGAGTTGGTGGCGGCTGGTGAGATCACGCAGGTCGATCTCGGCACCGGGGCCAGCCGATTCGATCCCAACACCAGCGGCCATCATCACTTGGTCTGCGACCGCTGTGGAATGGTCGTTGACGTCCAGGTGGACCACGACGATGTCCGACCGACCAACTCCGCCATCAACCATCTTTCTGCCGACGCCCATCGGGCCCGCGATGGGGACGGGTTCCGCGTCACCGGCACGCAGATCGTGTTCCGGGGGATGTGCTCCCGCTGCGATGCCTCGGACCCGCCGCCACCTCCACCGCACACATGATCGACCCCGACCTATCAACCCCTACCTATCAACCCCGACCTATCAAACACAGAAAGCAGCACACCATGCCAGCGCTCAAGGGCAGTAAGACAGAAGAAAACCTCAAGGAAGCATTTGCGGGCGAAAGCCAGGCCAACCGTCGCTACCTCTACTTCGCACAGAAGGCTGACGTCGAGGGATACCCCGACACCGCCGCACTGTTCCGCTCGGTCGCCGAAGGCGAGACCGGACACGCGTTCGGCCACTTCGACTTCCTCGCCGAGACGGGTGACCCGGCCACCGGCGAGCCCGTCGGTGCCACCGAGGACAACTTGAAGTCAGCCATCGTCGGCGAGACCTACGAGTACACCGAGATGTACCCGGGCTTCGCCAAGACCGCCCGCGAAGAGGGCTTCGATCAGATCGCCGAATGGCTTGAAACCCTCGCACGAGCCGAGAAGTCCCACGCCGGTCGATTCGGCCAGGGCCTCGAGAACGTCAGCTGATCAGTTCCCCCGGAACTCGTTCGGGGTCGATGCGCAGCGCCACCCGGCGTTGCGTGTCGGCCCCCGACACCGGACACCCCGCGTTCGTTCGCGGACCCTTTGATCGACCGCGGAAAGCTCGAACATGACCACGACCTACGACCCCTTCCACCCGAAATACTTCGACGAGACCGATCTCCGCACGGAAATGGATCGCGTCTACGACCTCTGCCACGGGTGTCGCCTGTGCTTCAAGTACTGCTCGTCGTTCCCGACCTTGTTTGCCGCCATTGACCAACACGACGATCAGGACTCCGCCAAGATGACGGTGGCCGAGCAGGACCAAGTGGTCGACGAGTGCTTCCAGTGCAAGCTCTGCTACGTGAACTGTCCGTACATCCCGGGCCAACACGAGTGGGCGCTCGATTTCCCCCGGTTGATGATGCGCGCCGAGCAGGTGTTGCATCGCACCCGAAAGACCCCGATCCGCCACAAACTGACCGACAAAGCCCTCGGGAAAACCGACCTGGTCGGCAAGCTCGGGTCGGCCCTGGCGCCGCTGGCAAATGCGACCCTCTCCACCCCGAACTCCAAGATGCGAGCCGTGGTCGAGAAGGTCACCGGGGTCGCCCAGGAGCGTGTGCTGCCGCCTTTTGCCCGACAACGGTTCTCTACGTGGTTCCGCGCACGCGGCACCGTGGCGATCGACAACCGGCGACCGAGTGTTGCGGCGGTCTTCCCGACCTGTCTCGTCGAGTACCAGGACACTCAGGTCGGCAAGGATCTCGTTCGGGTCTACGAACGCAATGGCATCGAGTGCCGCCTCCCCGACGGCCAGGTCTGCTGCGGCGCGCCGTTGCTCCACCAGGGCGATGTCGAGGGCTTTCGAGTCAACGCCCGGAAGAACATCACCCTCATGGCCAAGATGCTGCGCCACGCCCGAGGCAACGGCGAGGAGCTTGCGATCGTGGTGCCCCAGCCCACGTGTGGGTACCTTCTCAAGAAGGACTACCTGGACTACGTGGGCGGGCCCGATGCCGACCTGGTGGCGGCCCACACCTACGACGCCAGCGAATACCTCATGAAGCTCCACCGCGAGGACAAGGCGGCCGGCGGCGAGGGTCTCGACGTCCACTTCGAGGGCGACGTTCCCGAGACGACGACCTACCACGCGCCATGCCATCTGCGTGCACAGAACATGGGGCTCCGCAGCCGGGACCTCATGAAACTCACCGGTACCAAGATCACGGTTGTGGCCGAATGCTCCGGGATCGACGGCACCTGGGGCCTGCGGGCCGAGAACTTTGATCTGGCCCGCAAGGCCGCCACGAAGATGGCCGCCGACATCAACCGCGCCGACTCCGAGGCCGTGGCTGGCGACTGTTCGCTCGCCAACGGCGGCATCGTGTTGGAGACCGGCACCAACCCGCAACACCCCCTGTCGCTCATGGCCCGTGCCTATGGCATCCCCCGCGACTGACTCCCCATTACGTAGCACGTCACCAGGCCCGACGTCACCAAGTCCCCCACCACCAGACCCCCAGCCAATCGAGGCGACATGACCACCGACACCCCCCAACGAACTGACTCACCCTCCACCCGCAAGCTGACCTTGGCGGACATCGCCGACCTGCGCGCCTATGAAAACGAGCGCGAAGGTTTCCGCGAGCAGATCATCCAGCTGAAGAAACGCCGCCGGGTTGCTGTTGGTGCGCACATCACGTTCCTGTTCGAGAACCGCGAGACGATGCGATTCCAGATCCAAGAGATGGCCCGCGTCGAAAAGATCATCTCCGACGAAGGCATCGAGAACGAGCTGCGCGCCTACAACCCGCTCATCCCCGAGCCGGGCGCACTCTCCGCCACGCTCTTCATCGAGCTCACCAGCGAGCCGGCGCTGCGGATCTGGCTACCGAAGCTCCTCGGCATCGAGACCTCCGTACTCCTGCGGCTCCACGACGGATCCGAAGTGCGTTGTCTCGCCGAGGAATCCCACGCCAGCCAGCTCACACGCGACGAGATCACCGCTGCCGTGCACTACATCCGCTTCGAGTTCACCCCCGAGCAGGTCGTTGCCTTCCCGGAGGGACCAGCGACGCTCGTCATCGACCATCCAGACTACGAGGAATCGACCACTCTGAGTGCTGAGACGATGGCAGAACTGGCTCTTGACCTCGGTGCGTGATGGCTGTCGTATGTAATTGGACAGTGCCCGGGGACTCCCGCGAGGATCTCGGCCAATGGATCGCAATTGGGTAGGACGGGCCGCGTGTCGTGGTCTCGACCCCACCATCTTTTACCCTCAAACTGAAGAAGACGCCGACGACGCCAAGGTTGTGTGCGGGCAGTGCCCCGTGAACGACGAGTGTTTGGAGCATGCCATCGAACACCGTGAGAAGAACGGTGTCTGGGGCGGCGCGACTGAACGGGAACGCCTTCGTATCGTCCGACGCCGCCGACGAGTCCGTCAGCAGGACGTCACCGCAGCGCACGCCTCCTGAGTCGGCGTTGTGGCTGAACGAATCGAACAACCTGGCGGTTGGAAGGCCGTCCTCGGCGATCTCGTGGCTGGGCGTGATCTCTCCACTGAGACAGCACGTGCTGCGATTGCAGCCCTCTTGAGCGGTGAGACCTCCGAGGTTCACATTGCGGCGTTCCTGGTGGCTCTGGCGGCCAAGAGGGCGACGGCCACCGAAGTAGCGGCCATGGTCGAGTCCATGCTCGAGGCTGCGGAGCCGCTCGCACTTCCGGACGCCTCGGCGACGGTGGACATCGTAGGCACCGGGGGATCGCCGTTGCGCCAGGATCGTGCCTTCAACATTTCCACGACGGCGTGTTTCGTGGTCGCTGGTGGCGGGGTCCCTGTCTGCAAGCACGGCAATAGAAAAGCCTCGAGTTCCAGCGGATCAACCGACCTGCTCGAAGCGCTGGGCATCAACGTGGATCTGAACGGCGAGCAGACCGCGGGCTGCGTGGCTGAAGCCGGCATCGGGTTCGCGTTCGCTCGCGCCTTCCACCCAGCGATGCGCCACGTCGGGCCGGTGAGAGCTCAGCTCGGCATCCCGACCGTCTTCAACATCCTGGGCCCATTGTCGCATCCGGGTCGGGTGACCCGTCAGATCATCGGCGTGGCAGACCCCACGTTGGCGCCCATGGTGGCCGGTGTCCTGGCCTCCCGTGGGGCGATCCGGGCCATGGTGGTCCATGGCTCCGATGGCCTCGACGAACTCACGTTGTCCGGTCCCACGACCGTGCATGACGTGAGCGACGGCGTCGTCACGGTACGAGAGATCGACCCGCGGGACCTCGGGCTGGAGGTCACTCCGGTCAACGAACTTGGCGTCGGTGCCCCCGATGCCAACGCCGACGTCGCCCGCGAGATCCTGGCCGGGGGGGGCGGACGACGACGCGACCTCGTTCGTCTCAATGCCGCGGCCGGGTTCGTGGTGGCCGGTCGTTGCGATGATCTGTCGGACGGCCTGGCGCTGGCGGCGGAGTCGATTGATTCGGGCTCGGCGCAGCGATGTCTCGAGCGTCTCATCGAGGTCTCGAACCGTCCCTGAGCTGAGTGGGCGCCGGGTGGAAGTGTGGGAGTTCGCTGACCGGAGATGCCAACGTGCCCTCGATCCGCTCGACCCGCAGCGTTGCGGCATGACGATTCAGCCAGCTGTCGACGCATGACAACTCATCGGTGAGCTCCATGGGCAACGGCCCCGAGCCGGGTGGCCCAGGATCGGGTGGCAGCGCTTCGACCTCGCGGGCGGTGATGGCCGTCCCCGGGAGCCGCCCCGCCATCTCGTGGGGTTCCGGTGGCACCCAGATCCTGGTCAGACGGCCTCGTCGCAGCTCGATGGCAATGCCGTTGCGTTGTCGCACCACCAGGCGTTCGAGATCGCGCCACCGATCGAATCGACGTTGTCGGCGGAGGAGGTCGGTCAGGGCTGCCAGTCGATCCCGGACGGCAGCGGCATCCTCGAATCGTTCCTCGAGGGCGAGCCCGTTCATCTTGGCGTGCAGCGGTTCGATCAGCAGTTCCGGCTGACGGCGCAACGCATGCTCGGCGCGGGCCACGATCTCGACGTAGAGAGCAGGATCGAAGGACTCGGTACACGCGCACATGGCGACACCGAGTTGTGCGGGGATGCACGGCCCGGACCGGCTGCCGCGACCAGGCCGCGCGGTACAGCGGCGGAGCGGCATGACGGTGTGGATGGCCTCGATTGCCAGGGTGGCGGAGCGGCGCGATGGCAGTGGCCCGAGGTAGAGCGCTCCGTCGTCACGCGCTTGGCGGACCACGGTGAGTCGAGGCAGACGCTCGCCCAGCGAGAGCTTCACGAAGACCTGCGAGTCGAAGCGGTTCGCTTCACGGTTGAAGCGCGGTCGGAGATGGTGGATGAGCCGAATCTCGAGGACGCGTGCCTCAAACGGATCAGCGCACCGTTTGTGGTCGATCTGTTCGGTTTCTCTGAGCAGTTGGCCGATCTTGCGACGGTCGTCGGAGGCGAAGTAGGACCGGACGCGGGCGCGCAGATTGGTGGCCTTGCCCACGTAGAGCACACGTCCCGCCCGGTCCCGGAACAGATACACCCCGGGGGTGCGCGGGAGACGTTCGGTCAGTCGCAGCTTGTCGGCATGTGGCCCGGCCGCCATGGTGGGCAGTTGTCGGAGATCGTCGAGGCCGGTGACGCCCATGGTCTGGGCTCGTTCGAGGAGCACATGTAAGAGATCGGCGGTGGCCCACGCATCGTCGAGCGCGCGGTGCGACGGTTGGTGCGCGAGGCGAAGTTGGCGGGCGAGGGTCCCGAGTTTGCAGTTGGGAACCTCATCGCGGAGCAGACGCCGCGCCAGCGTCACCGTGTCGATCCGGACGTCGCTGAGGGCGTCGCGACCATCACGTTCGAGCGCCGCATTGAGGAACCCGACATCGAATCGCACGTTGTGGCCCACGATGACGGCATCGCCGATGAAATCGGTGAGGTTCCCGAGCACCTCTTCGATGCGCGGCGCCCGGCTGACCATGTGCTCGCTGATCCCCGTCAGCACGGTGATCGACGGCGGAATGGCGCACCCCGGATTGACCATCGTCTGCAGCGTTCCCAGGCATTCACCGGCACGAACCTTGACCGCCCCGATCTCCGTGATGCGATCGTTCAGTGGCGATCCTCCCGTGGTCTCGAGGTCGATCACGCAGAACGTGACGTCGATCAGCGGTGTGCCCAGCTCCTCGAAGGATCCCTGTGTTGGTGTCGTGATCCCGGCGGCCATCCGGTGATTCCTATCGAACGAGTGTTCGGAGGTCAAGGACCCGCTCCGAATCGTCCTCGCTAGAGTGTCCACATGGAAGATGTCCGCTACCGCTGCACAGCCTGCGGGAACCTCACCCGTTTCGACGTCACGGAGACCCGCACCACCCGCTCGTTCCACCACTACACCGTTGGTGGCGATCTCCAGATCGACGATGTCGAGGTGCTGTCATCATCGATCGCCGACGTGCGCTGCCGTTGGTGCGGCACCGACGAGTTCGTGGTGGAACTCGACGCTGACGCGGTTGCTGGCGAGGCCGATCAGCGCGCCCCAGCCGAGTGATCGTGGGTGACGAGGCGCGACGCGAGGTCCTCCGACCGGTACTGGAGGTGGCGATAGCTGTGGCGCGCCGCGCCGCCACCGATCCCTCGTCGGCTCCGCCGCCCGCTGCGCTGCGTCCGTACATGCAATTTTCCCGCATCCCGCAGGCTGCGCTGACCGCCGCCTTGCGAGCCTTGGACGACGTTGTCTTTCGTCGGGTGGTCGCAGAGGCCTGCGCGAAGGATGACGAGTTGACGGACGGTCAGCGGGCCTGGCTCAGCCGTGAGGACAGATGGGAGGAGATCCTCGATGACGAGGCGGGCCAGTTCGCGCAGCTGTCGGCGGCGCAGGGCCAACTCGCCGAGGATCGATCGCTGGCCCGGCGGCTCGAGATCAGCGAACGTCAGGTCGTCGAGCAGCTGGTTCAGCTCGCGGAGTCGGGTCGCGCTATCGACGGGCTGACCCGTCGGCTGGAGGCGGCCGACGCGGCGCTGGTGGGCGCGGAGGCTCGAGCCGAGAGTGCCGAGAACGACGCGCAACTCCGGTCGTCGGAACGGCAACGGGCCGTCCGCGAGCTCAAGGCCATCGAGGCACGAGAGGCGGGACGAATCCGCGAACATCGCGCGGTCTCAGAGGAACTCGATCGGGTGCGACGGGAGTCGGCGCGGGCCGAACCGGTCGCCGCAGCCAGCCAATCCGCCGTCGATGCCGCGGCCATTGAAGCGGCCGGTGCCCATCTCGCTGCCATGCTCCGTCGCATCGATGATCTCCAGGAAGTTGCGATCCAACTCGCTGATCACGTGGGTGCGGCGGCCGATTTACTGGATCCGACCCGTGAACAGCCACGCTCGCAGGGCCCGACTCCGCCGCCTCTTCCGCCGAGCCGACGTTCGCCTCGTCGCCGACCTCACCGGTTGACCCGCGGGATGGTCGACGGCAGCGTCGAGGCCGCCCGTGAGCTGTTCGGCCTGCCCGCGGCGGTGGCGCTCGTTGACGGGTGGAATGTTGCCATGACGGGGTGGCCCGCGCTGAACGGTTCGCTGCAACGCCAACGACTGATCGACCTCCTCACGGATCTCGGCAATCGCCATGGCACCGAGATCCACGTGATCTTCGACGGCGTCGATGACGGGTCGAGTCCCCGGGCCACGGGATCGGCGCGGGTACGGGTCCAGTTCACGCCCGCCGGTGTCGAGGCCGACGACCGCATCCTCGAGATGATCGCAGCGATTCCGGCGATGACACCTGTGGTGGTCGCATCCAACGATCGGCGGATTCGCGACGGCGCCCGCGATCAGGGCGCAAACACCGTGAGTTCTGACGTGATTGTGCGGATGTCGTGAGCGCAGTCGTCGCTGGCCCATGGCTGCTCCACCTCATGACCGACGAACAGCATCGGCTTGCGACCGAGCGCGGGGTCGTCGAGCCAGGGCCCGGTGGGTTCGTGCACCTCTCGACACCGGCCCAGGTGTCGATCCCCGCAAACCTGCTCTTCGCTGACGAAGCGGAGCTCATCCTGGCCTGGTTTCGTGAGACGGATCTGGCGCCGCATGTGGTCTGGGAGGAGGGCGACCCGCCCTCGCCCGGCATGGTGTTCCCTCATCTCTATGCAGCGCTTGATCTGGGTGCAGCGCAGCGGACCACGCTCTACCGACGCAACGACGCCGACGTCTTCGACGAGCCACCACTCCCCATATGACGCTCGCCACATGACGCGCCCGACATGACGGTTGGCCTGGCGGGCGAGCTCCGCGAGGTTGGCCTTGCGGCAGGTCTGGCCGCCGTTGAGTGCTGCCCATTGTCCTCTTGGTCCGCGACGCGCACCGCGCTCGAGCAGCATCGTGCAGCCGGTTTCGCCGCCACCATGCAGTTCACCCTGCGCAGTCCGGCACGGTCGAGCGATCCGCGCCGGGCGCTGACCGGAGCGAACTCGATCGTGGTGGGAGCCTGGGCCTACGGCGACAGCACCGTCGCAAGCACGTCCGGCGGGGACGAACAGGTCTGGGCCCAGATCGCCCGCTACGCGCAGCGCGATATCTACGCAGAGCTCGACGCGGCGCTCGGTGCGGTGGCCGCAGAGTTGATCGACCGCGGACATCGCGCCCGCGTTGTCAGCGATGACAACGCGGTCGTCGATCGCGAAGCTGCGTGGCGGGCCGGGCTCGGGTTCGCCGGCAAGAACTCCAACGTGTTGCTGCGGGGTGGCCGCGGAAGCTTCGTCGTCATCGGGTCAGTGATCACCTCGGCCCTGCTCGAACGCACCGCGCTCCCGGCGGCCGACGAGTGCGGACCGTGTCGACGTTGCATCGACGCGTGTCCGACCGGTGCCATTGTCGAGCCGGGGGTCGTCGATGCGCGCCGCTGTCTGGCATGGGTATTGCAAGCTCCGGAACCGATCCCCCTGGAACTTCGTTCGGCGGTGGGCCAGCGTATCTACGGCTGCGACGACTGCCAGGAGGTCTGCCCACCGACCCGTCGGAGCCTGGGAGATCCTGACGTGGCCAGCGCCAGGGATCATGAGACATCGGGTGCCGTGGACGCGGTCGAGTGGTTACAGGCCACCGATGCCGAACTGTTGGATCGGGCGCGGCGCTGGTATGTCCCCGGTCGTGATGCGGCGATCATCCGGCGGAACCTGCTGGTGATCCTCGGGAACTCTGCGAATCTGGCTGGCGGCCCAGCACCAGCGCCGGTGATGGCGGCGGTCGTGAGCCACCTCGATCACGACAACTCCATGGTGGCCGAGCACGCGTCATGGGCGTTCGCTGCCCTGCACGCCGCCGAGGTGGCGGCCGAGGCTCGTCGCGGGAACAATGATCGACCGTGAGGCACTTGCTCGTCACCAACGACTTTCCACCCAAAGTCGGCGGAATTCAGTCCTACCTCTACGAACTGTGGCGACGACTCGATCCCGACGACTGTTGTGTCCTGACCACACCCCACGCAGGAGCCGCTGAGTGGGATCAGCGCCAGGCATTCCGGGTGGAACGCACGACGACGCCGGTACTGTTGCCGACTCCCAGCTTGGTCGCCCGGATCGAAGGGCTGATCAGCGACCACGGCGCCGAGCTCGTGATCCTGGACCCGGTGCTGCCCTTGGGGCTCGTCGGTCGTCGCCTCTCGGTGCCGTACGGGTTGTCGTTCCACGGCGCCGAACTGGTGGTGCCCGCCCGACTCCTTCCGACCAGAGGGCTTATCCGGGGGATCCTTCGGGGCGCCAGCGTGTCCTTCACGTCCGGCGGCTATCCGTTCGCGCAGGGAGAGCACTACGCGGGGCGATCGCTCCCCGGCGGGTCGATCCCTCCGGGCGTCGATCTCGAACGGTTCCATCCCGCCGACGCCGACCGGCGGGCGACGCTCCGTCGACGCTTCGGCCTCCCGGAGGACCACGTGATCATTGCTGCGGTGAGTCGCCTGGTGCCCCGCAAGGGATTTGATGTGACCATCCGGGCAGTGGCGCAGGTGGCCCGCGCTGGTCATCCGTTGACGTTGGCCATTGGCGGCGCCGGACGCGACGCTGCCCGTCTGGCGGAGCTGGCCCGATCACTCGATGCACCCGTGCGATTTCTCGGTCGCGTTCCCGATGCCGACCTGCCCGGCGTCTATCAGTGTGCTGACCTGTCGATGATGCTGTGCCGCGATCGTTGGTTCGGCGCCGAGGCGGAAGGCTTCGGAATCGTCTTCGTTGAAGCCGCGGCCTGCGGAATCCCCCAGATCGCCGGGCGCAGCGGTGGTTCGCACGAGGCAGTCGAACACGGCGTCACCGGATATGTCGTGGACCGTCCCGACCAGGTCGACGATGTGGTCGCGTTCCTCGAACCACTCGTGGCTGACGCAACACTTCGGAAGAAGATGGGCGCCGCAGCTCGCGAGCGCGCTGAACGCAACTTCGATGCGGAACGTCTGGCGGAGGATCTGGCCTCGATGTTGGCCGCTTCGTCAGTGCGTTCGAGCGAAGGTCCTCGTGGCTGAGCGTCGACGTCCGACGGCCGCTGAGGCGCGAGCTGAGGCCGAGGCGGCCGGTGCGGCTCGTCGCGCCGCGCAGCGACTCGCCGACAACGAACGCCGCGCCAGCGGGGAACCGGCGCCGCCCATCGAGGGACGGGCGTGGATCATCGCATCGTGGACCATGACGGCGCTCTTCACCGCAACGTCGGTGTGGGCGAGCATCGACTACGTAGAAAAGTCGTTGACCGTGGCTGAGACGGTGGCTGCGAGCGTTGCCCTGGGGCTGTTCGTGGTCGGAGCAGTGCTCTTTGCGGCGGCGTTGTGGTGGGGCGCTCAACGTAGCCGTACGTCCGAGATGGGGATCGGTGGCTGGTTCCTTCTCGTGGGGACGGCGCCGTCGTCGGTTCGTTGGAGGTTGCTGGGCTCCGTGGGAGTGCAGATCGTGGTGGGCATCGCCACAGCTGCCGCCCGACCATTCAGCTCGCTCGCCTTCGGCACGCTGGTCTGGGTGGCGGGGCTGGCCGTGTGCGGATGTTGGGGCGCACTGCACGGCGACTTCCCGGACCGCATCGAGGAACCCGTCCGTCGGGCAGCACCGAAACCGGGATCAGGATCGACGTCTCGACGGAAATCCTCGAAGCGGCCCCGATGACCATCGACATCTTCACCGGCAAGGGGGGCGTGGGCAAGACCACCGTGTCGGCCGCGGCGGCGATCCAGGCGGCTCGGTCCGGAGCCACCACACTGTTGGTGTCGACGGATCCCGCGCATTCGCTGGCTGATGTGCTCGAGGTCGAACTCGACGCCATTCCCCGTCTGGTCGCCGCCAATCTCTGGGCGGTTCAACCCGATCCGACCGTCCGCCTCGAACGCCAATGGGGACCGATCGGGCGCTACCTGGCGGCCATCTTCGATCGCGCCGGTGTCGAAGAACCCGTGGCACAGGAGCTCGGCGCCATGCCCGGCCTGGATGAGTTGCTGGCACTCGTCGAGGTGGTCGAGTTCGCACTCGACGATGTCTGGGACCGGGTGCTGGTCGATGGCGCGCCCACTGCGGAGACACTCCGGTTGTTGTCGCTGCCGTCGGTAGTGGAGGGCTACGCCGACCGCTTGGCGCCCGTGCAGCGTTCGTGGCGGCCATCGATGGTCCAGATGTTGGCCCGGCGAGCTGGCCTCCCTGAACCTGGCGCTGATCTCCACGAAGCCGTGCGACGGGGAGTGCGACGCCTGCGCGACGCCCACGCAGTGTTGCTGGATCCGGAGATGACCCGGGTGCATCTGGTGACCACGCCTGAGTCGATGGTCGTGGCGGAAACGTTGCGGACCTTCACGGCGTTGTCGCTGTTTGGATACGGGGTCGACGAAGTCGTTGTGAACCGTATTCTTCCCGTCGACGATCATCCGCTGCTGTCCAGTTGGAGATCTCGCCAGATGCCGCAGCTGGATCGACTCCGCCATGCGTTCTCTGGGGTGACCATCACCGAAATCGAGCATCGCGCCACGGAGCCGGTCGGAGTGGCCGAGCTGGCGCACTTCCTGAGTGGTGAGCCGAAGACGATCGAGAGAACGCCGGGCACCACGTCGGCTCGGCGGCCCGGCGGAACCGGTCCGACGGTGGTTCTCGACGGGCCGAGCGGCCCGGCGCTCGTGTGGGCCATTTCTGGGCTGGGTGCCACGCTGCCCGAGGTGACCCAGCTCGACGACGACCTCATCATCACCCTCGGCGGGCATCGTCGTCGTCTCGCAATTCCCGAGCCCTTCACTGGTCGATCGGTCTGCTCAGCGAGGGTGACCAACGGCGAGCTGGTCCTCAGATTTCACGCCGACGCCCCCTGAGCGGAATTCAGGCAAACTGTGCCGGTGGAACCGTCTCGAGAAGCCGTCGCCGACGTCCAGGACGCCGCCAGGGACATGATCGGGGCTGCCCGGAGGTTCCTCGATTCCCTGGAGGACTTCGTGAGCGACGAGGTCAAAGTCTCCCGGGCGTTGGTCGGTCTCACCGACGCCCTGCATGCCACCAGCGACCTGATCTCACGGGTCGCACCGGGCGCCGATGTCGATGTCGACGTCGATGTCGACGTAGACGTAGACGTTGATGGGGGAGCCGACGCAGATGTTGAAGATGTCGAGTCGCAACGTCCCCGGGTCAGTCGTGTCCGTCGAATCACGGTGAACGGGGAGCATTCGTTGTCGGCAACGTCGACCGACTTCTCAGCCCCGCCGGGTTCTGGCCGATAGGAACCTCACAATGAGACTGCGCCGTTACGACGACCAGCTCGGGATCGCTTTCGACCTCCACCCACTTCTCACCGTGGTCCGGGGTCTCGATGGCGAGGCTCGTGCTCGATTCTTCGCCTTGACGCGGGCGCTCGGCTCAGGTTCGTCCATCGATGCGAGGGGTGAGATCGAGGTGCACGGCGTCCGTCTGGCGCTCAATCCCGACACCATAGAGCTGCTCGAACTGGGCGGCGAGATCGATCCGGTCTTGTCTCCTGACGAACTTCCGGGCGCGCCTTCCGACGACGACGACGACCCGCTGGCGGCGGAACGACTCGACGAGATCGGCGACGCGAACGAGGCCATCGACGCGGCCCAGGCATCGCTGTTCGCAGCGGTCGATACCGAACAGCAGGCCCAGCAGGCCAGCGCCACGTTCGCGGATCGTCGAGCCGCCTTGGCAGTCGACATGGCGACGGCTCGTGGTGCACTCGACTCGTTCGCCGTGGGGGATCTCGCAGCCGCGACCGATGCCTTGTCGGTGCTGGCGCGCCGTCGACGCGACGAAGCCGTTCAACGTCGCGCCGAGCGGCGAGCCGAACTCGAGGCGATCCTCGATCAGCTCATTTCCGAGGTCGACACCCTTCGACGCCGCCAACGGCGTGCGACCCACGGCGATGTGGACGGTGTGGCCGAGGCGCTCGCCCAGCTCGTCGCCGTCGCCGATACAACTCCCATACCGGTTCCAGAGTCCCGCTCCTTGGCGGCGCTGTTGGCGTCGGCGTCGGACAATCTGGCCACCCTGCAGAACGAGATGGTCGGGGGACGATCCCAGCTCATCGAGCTGACCGCCCGCCGCGACGCCGCCTACGACGCGCTGGTTGCGGCGGAACGTCTCCTCCGAACGCCGGAGCTCGACGCTGATCGGGTGGACGATCTCGAAAAGACCCACGACGAGATCTTCGATCTCGACGGCCGGAGTTCACGGCTCAGCGCCGCCCGCCTTCGGCGACGTGCGGCGGACCTGCGGGCCCACGAAGATCGACTGTTGGCGGAACTCGGGTTCGATTCCTGGACGTCCTATGTGATGGGTGTGGCGTCGAGTGCCGCAGAAGCCGAACGTCTGCGCCGCTACGACGTGGCCAAGGCGACCTATGAGTTTGCCGAGGACGAACTTGCCCACGCGGCGACGACGCCGTCCGCTGAACCACCGGAGCTGCTGGCCGCCGAACGTCGCCTGGCGGAACTCCGCGAACAGGCGGCCGTGTTGTTGGGTCGGAGCCTCGGGCCTGATCCGGTGACCGAGTTGCGTGAGCACACCGTGACCGCCGGTTCGTTGGTCGGATCGCTCGATGATGCCGTCGCCAAGCTCAACATCGCGTTGCTCGAGGTGGGCATCGAGATTGATCGCACGGAGAGCGGGCGAGCCGGGTACGAACGGACGCGGGTCGACATCGACGAGCTCCGGGAAGTCGCCCAGAACTGGATCGACGGTGCCGATGAGCGAGCTGACGCCAATCGGTCCCTCGATGATCGCCACGCCGAACTCGAAGCGGCCATCGCCGATGCTGCGGCAGAACTCGACGACCTCGGATCTGATGTCGGTTCCGATGCCAACGCTGATCTCGTTGGCGAGGGCGACGGCGACATCGATCTGGCGGATGACCCGGAGGCATCGGACATCCGAGCCCGTATCGAGGCCGCGACGCAACGGGTCGAGGCGCACCGAGCGGCGTTGACCAACATCGGGGCACTCCGACAAAGCGACGAGGCGCTGACGGCGGAGGAGGCCTCGATGCTCGAGACCATCAGCGCCGCTCGCCGCGAGATCAGCATTGCGGAGTCCGCGCTCATCGCGGCACGTTCCTCGCTCACTGCGATCGAAGAACGTTGGCGACTGCGCTCGGCCGAACAGGCCGCGGCGCAACGTATGCGGGCGACAACTGAAGGACCTGCCGATGTGGGTGCGATCGAGTGGTTTCTCCTGGCCCGGCTTGCCTCGCAGCGGGCGATGTCCTTCGTGGGTTCGCTGCCGTTGGTGATCGACGCTGCCTTCGACGGCTACGACGTTGTGGACCTCACGTCGATCTACGAACGGTTGGTCCGCATGAGCGATGTCGTGCAGATCATCGTGTGTTCCGATGCCGACGACATCCGCGGATGGGCCGAAGGGCTCCATGATCGGGCTGCAGTGGTCGCTGTTCACGCCGACCCGTCGTCCTTCTGACCGATCAAGGTCGGCGAGCGCCACAACCAGCGGACGCGACACGATCACGTAAGGTCCCGGGCGTGAGCGGCCGCGGGACCATCGGGATCGACATCGGGGGCACAAAAGTGTTGGGGGTGCTCCGTCGGTCGACGCCGACCAGCGACGTGATCGCCCAGGTTGTTGTCCCGACCCCGATGGGTTCTGCGGAACTGATCGTGGCGTTGGTGGCCGTAGTCGATGAGCTTCGTAGCGCCGACGCGGCCGTCACCGTGACGGGTATCGGAGTCGGCATTCCCGGCTTCGTCGGGTTGAACGGCATCGCCACCCAGGCTCCGAACGCACCGGCGGTGGTGGACCTCGACATTGCGGGAGCGCTCACTGCGCATTCCGGTCTATCGGTTGTTGTCGACAACGACGCGAATTGTGCGGCGATCGCAACGGCGCGTCTCGATGTCCCCGACGTTGGGAATGTCGTGGTCGTCACGCTCGGCACCGGGATCGGCGGCGGCATCATCGTTGACGGGCACATTCTCCGTGGTCACCACGGCTACGCCGGCGAGTTCGGTCACATGATCGTCGATGTTGGCGGCGCGGAGTGTCCGTGCGGGCAGTTCGGCTGCTGGGAGGTCCTGGCGTCGGGATCGGGCCTTGGCCGTCTGGCCCGGCGCGCCGTGGTCGAGGGGCGCGCCGATTCGCTCCTCAGCGCGGCCGGCGGCGACACCGACGCGGTGGATGGTCCTTTGGTGTCGCGGTGTCTGGCCGAGGGCGATGTCGCCGCCGGCGTGATTTTCGATGAGCTGGCATCGTGGGTGGCGATCGGACTCGTCAACATCATCAACATCCTTGATCCAGCGGTCATCGTCCTGGGTGGCGGCTTGGTGCGAGAAGGCGACGCACTCCTCGCCCGAGTCCAACGAGAGCTCAACGGGTACCCGACGGTGTCCATCGGCCGACAGACGCAGATCCGAACGAGCGCCATGGGCAACGCCACCGGTGCTATCGGGGCAGCCATGTTGGCCGAAACGCCGTCGGACGTCCGCGGAGACCGCCGGTAGTGTTGCCCCATGGAGTTCCGACGCATCACCTCGCTGCCGCCCTATGTCTTCACGATCATTGATTCGCTGAAGATCGAGGCGCGGCGCCAAGGCGAAGATGTGATAGATCTCGGCTTCGGTAACCCGGACCTTCCCTCGCCAGAGATCGCCGTCGAGAAGCTCACCGAAGCCGCCCACAACCAACGGAATCACCGGTACTCGAGTTCGAGAGGCATCCCGAAGCTGCGCGAGGCCGTCGCCGACTACTACGCCGAACGGTTCGGCGTCACCCTCGATCCCGAGACCGAGGTCATCAACACCATCGGCGCCAAGGAGGGCTTCAGCCACCTGATGTGGGTGCTCCTCGAAGCTGGCGACGTGGCGTTGGTGCCGTCGCCCAGCTACCCGATCCACATCTACGGACCGCTCTTCGCCGGGGCGCAGGTGGTCGAACTGCCGATGATCGGCGGCGCCGAGCAGTTCTTCGACGCCATGGTGGACCGCTGGCAGTACAGCTGGCCGAAGCCGCGGGTGATTGTTCTGTCCTTCCCCCATAATCCAACGACGCACTGTGTCGATGTCGACTTCTTCCAGCGCGTCGTCGACTTTGCACGAGAGCGCGACGTGGTCGTCGTTCACGACAATGCCTACGCGGAGTTGGGGTTCGATGGGTTCCGACCTCCGTCAATCCTTCAGGCCGAAGGCGCCAAGGACTGCGCCGTCGAGCTCTACTCGATGACCAAGAGCTTCTCGATGGCGGGTTGGCGGGTGGCCTTCCTCGTCGGCAATCCGCAGGTCATCGGAGCGCTGGCCAAGCTGAAGAGTTACCTCGACTACGGCACGTTCCAACCCATCCAGATCGCTGCGACCGTGACCCTCAACGAGGCACGGGACTTCCCGCTCGAGGTCAACGAGATCTACCAGGCACGACGCGACGCATTGTGCGGTGGGCTGTCGCGCATCGGGTGGGAGATGGCTCCGCCCAAAGGATCCATGTTCGCGTGGGCGCCCATCCCCGAGCCGTATCGCGAACTCGGATCGATCGAGTTCGCGAAGTTGCTGGTGACCGAAGCCCAGGTGGCCGTCTCGCCCGGGATCGGCTTCGGCCCTGACGGAGACGGTCACGTCCGCTTCGCTCTCATCGAGAATGAACAGCGGATCGGCCAGGCTGTGCGGAGCCTCAAACGGGCCCTCCCCAAGCTGGGCTGACGGGCCAGGCCGGTGCGCTTCCGCAGGTCAGCGGACGCCGATGCCGCCCAAGCAGAACGCGACGACCGAATCGGCGATCTGATCGGGATCGGCATGACGATGATGGAGGTATTCCGACGTCAGGATGGTCGACACTCCAAGAATGGCGTGAGCGAGTTGTTCGGGATCGTTGTCGGGAATGAGGCCCTCGGCGATGGCGTCTTTGACGTGGGCCACGGCGTCGTTGACGAGGGTGGCGCGCCCAGCCCGCACGGCTTGCGCGAACCGTTCGTCGGTCTGGGCGAACTCGAACAGTTGGAAGAGCTCCGGATTCTCACCCGACCAGTGCACGGCTGCCCGGACACCGTCGGCGATGCGCTGCACGGCGTTGTCGGAATCGGCGATCTCGCGTTG
>JBBRSC010000043.1:0-17948 GCA_038245795.1 Acidimicrobiales bacterium | reverse complement strand
GTCGAACCGCCCGCCGCGATCTTCGACACGAAGATCGGTGCGTACCTGTTGGACCCTGCGGACCTGCGGTACGAACTGTCCGATCTGCTGGAGCGCTACTGCGACGCCGAGCTGGCCGCCACCGATGGCCCCGAGCCGGGAACCTTTGCCTTCGGAGACGCTGAGTCCGATCCCCATCTTGTGGCAGCCCGCGCTGCACTCGGCACGTTCGTACTCCACACCCAGATCGCGGAGGCGCTCGAAGCGCAGGGGCTCACCTCGCTCTTCCAGGACATCGAGCTGCCCCTGATCGGGGTGCTGGCCCGCATGGAACACCTTGGCATCCGGGTGGATGAAGCGGAACTGCGTCGACTCAACGACCACCTCACCTCGGAGTGCCGTCGTCTCGAAGCCGACATCTGGGAGGACGCTGGCGGACAGTTCAACGTCAACTCCACCAAGCAGCTCCGAGAGATCTTGTTCGAGCGCCTCGGCCTCGCTCCTCAGAAGAAGACGAAGACCGGGTTCAGTACCGATGCGTCGTCGCTCGAGAAGCTGACGGGTCAACACCCGATCGTTGAACATCTCCTCGCGTACCGCGAGGTCGAGAAGCTCCGGTCCACCTACGGCGAGGGACTCCTGTCGGAGATCGCTCCCGACGGCCGCATTCATGCCACGTTCAATCAGACGGTGGCCCGCACCGGTCGGTTGTCATCCGATGCACCGAACCTGCACAACATTCCGGTCCGCTCCGAGGGTGGTCGGCAGTTCCGCAATGCCTTCATCCCCGCCGAAGGACACGAGCTGCTGGTCGCCGACTACAACCAGATCGAGCTGCGCTGCATCGCGCACCTGGCCGAGGACCCGGGTCTCATCGAAGCGTTCCGGAGCGGCGAGGACATCCACAATCGGACCGCCGCCAGCGTGTTTCGGGTGGACCCTGCGGACGTCACGATCGAGCAACGATCCAAGGCGAAAATGGTCTCGTACGGACTTGCTTACGGCATGGAGGCCTACGGCCTCGCCCAACGTCTGAACATCGAGACCAGCGAGGCGCAAGAGATTCTCGACGCGTACTTCGTGGCGTTCCCCGCCGTGAGCGCCTACATGGAACGGACGGTCGCCGAAGCGAAGGAGCGCGGCTACACCGAGACGCTGTTCGGTCGGCGGCGCCAGATCCCCGAGTTGGCCTCGCCGAACTTCCGGATCCGCCAGGCAGGCGAACGACAAGCGATGAACGCCGGAATCCAGGGCCTCGCTGCCGACATCTTCAAGGTTGCGCTCGTCCGCATCGATCACGAGCTGACCGCAGGCGACTTTACGTCACGTCTGATCCTGCAGGTGCACGATGAGGTCCTGCTCGAGGTGCCACCGGCGGAGCATCAGTCCGCCATCGATCTGGTGACCGACCAGATGGGCGCGGCCTTTGATCTGGCGGTGCCGTTGGCCGTCAATCTGTCGTTCGGGTCGTCCTGGGCGGCTGCCAAGTCGTGAGCGACCCAACGGTCGCTCGCGGCTGGCACGAGTTCGGCGATCATCTGGGCAGTGCCTACCTCCGCTATTCATTCACCAAGGGAACGGCGCACGAGGTTGACCTGCTGACGGCCCTCCTAGGGCTCGAACCAGGCGCACGACTCCTCGACGTCGGATGCGGGCCCGGCCGCCACAGCAACGAGCTGGCGCGACGCGGTTTCTCGGCCCACGGCATCGACGTGAGCGATCGATTCGTCCAAGTGGCGCAGTCCATGGCAGGGTCGGAGGGCTTGACGGGTGCCACGTTCGAGACGACGGACGCCACCGACCTCGTCGATCGCGACGATCTACACGGCCGTTTCGACGGTGCCATCTCGTGGTGTCAGGGCGCCTTCGGATCGTTGGCGGCGTCGCCGTTCTCCGATGCCGGGGGCGCCGCGGGGGACCTGGCGGTCCTGGAGGGGATGCGGGCGTGTGTTCGCCCCGGGGGAGCGGTGGCGGTGGGTGCGTTCAGCGCGCTGTTCCAGGCCCGACACCTCGAAGACTCCGACGACTTCGACCCGCTGACCGGCCACAATGTTGAACTGACGGAGCTCCGAAGTGAAGCCGGTGATCGTCGCCGCGCGGAACTCGACACCACGTGCTTTACTCCCCGCGAGGTCGCGTTGTTGATGGAACGCGCGGGGCTCGCAGTCGAGGGATCCTGGTCACACACCCCGGGCCGGCGAGCGCTCCGCCCGCTGAGCGTCGACGAACCGGAATTTGTCACCTTGGCCCGCCGTGTTCGCTGAACTAGCCTCTCCCGGTTCGCCCAGGGTCGCCAGCCCTCCCAGCGTTCATCCGTATTCCCGAGACCACAAGGCAACCACGTGTCCGACCAATTGACCATCACTCCCGACAGCCCGACCGACGACGGGGGTGAAGAGTTCGTCCTCCGGCAGATCACCGAAGACGACCTCGACGGACTCTCGCTCGAAGAGGCCTACATCTCGACCATGGTCGGCGTGGAAGATGGCCAGTTGGTCACCGGTCGGGTCGTCAAGATCGACCACGACGAGGTGCTCCTCGACATCGGTTACAAGTCCGAGGGAGTGATCCCCAGCCGCGAACTCTCCATCCGCAACGACGTTGATCCCCACGAGATCGTGTCGATGGGCGAAGAAATCGAAGCGCTGGTCCTCCAGAAGGAAGACAAAGAAGGCCGTCTGCTTCTCTCGAAGAAGCGTGCCCAGTACGAGCGTGCCTGGGGCAAGATCGAAGCCGTCAAGGAAGCTGACGGGATGGTGTCCGGCATGGTGATCGAGGTCGTCAAGGGCGGTCTGATCGTCGACATCGGCCTGCGCGGCTTCCTGCCCGCATCACTCGTCGAGCTCCGTCGGGTCCGCGATCTGCAGCCGTACGTGGGCAAGCCGGTCGAAGCCAAGATCATCGAGCTCGACAAGAACCGCAACAACGTGGTGCTCAGCCGTCGTGCATGGCTCGAAGAGACCCAGAAGGAACAGCGCGAAGACTTCCTCGTCAACCTCAAGCCCGGCGAGCGTCGCCGAGGTGTGGTGTCCAGCGTCGTCAACTTCGGTGCATTCGTGGACCTCGGCGGTATGGATGGCCTGGTACACGTCTCCGAACTGTCCTGGAAGCACGTCAACCATCCCGGCGACGTCGTTGCCGTCGGTGACGAGATCGACGTCGAGGTGCTCGAGGTCGACATGGACCGTGAGCGCATCAGCCTGTCGTTGAAGGCCACCCAGCAGGACCCGTGGCAGGAGTTCGCCGGGGCCCATCAGGTCGGCGAGCTGGTCTACGGCCGTGTTACCAAGTTGGTGCCCTTCGGTTCGTTCATCCAGGTCGGCGACGGCATCGAAGGCCTCGTGCACATTTCGGAGATGTCCGCCCACCACGTCGACCGTCCCGAGCAGGTCGTCACACCGGGGGAGGAACTCTGGGTGAAGATCATCGACCTCGACCTCCAGCGTCGACGGATCAGCCTGTCCATCAAGCAGGCCGCCGAGGGTGGCATCGTGGCAGCCGAGTACCAGGAGCACTTCGGCGAGCAGAACTACGACGCCGAAGGCAACTATGTGGGTGCCTACGATCCCGAGAATCCCTCCGAAGGCCAAGAAGCCTGGGAAGAGTTCTACGCAGAACAAGGCGGCGCGGCTCCCGACATGCCAGGTGCCACCGATGATGACGCGCCCGCGGCTGACGAGGCCACGGCCGACAGCGAGCCCGTTGCAGTTGCTGAAGCAGCCACCTCGGAAGATGTCGTTGCGGCCGAAGTGACTGCGCCCGAGGCCGACGCGTCTGCTGACGGCGAACCCGCCAGCTGACCCACTGACCCCAGAGCGTGGGCCGTTCCCACGCAACGTCTGACCCATCGGCGGCCCTTCTGGGCCGCCGATGTTTTCTTTCTGACGCCTTTTCCGTCGAATTCCTCAGTCGAGTGCCCCATTCGGCCGACGAAGTACCCAACGGCGCAGCCCATCAATGAGGCGGCGCCATCGTGTGCAACAGAAACGGAACGAGGTCGTCGTGAGCTCTCGGAGAACACTCATCCTGGTGGGCGCAATTGCGGTCGGTGCGCTTGCTGCGTTGCTGATCCTGCGATACGTCAGTGGGATCGAGGACAAGGCCAACAACGACACCCGGCTGGTGTCGGTCGTGTTGGTCAATGGAGACGTCAAGGCTGGAGAGAAGGCCGACGCCCTGATCGCCGATGGGCGGCTCGCCCTCGGTGAACGTCGGAGCATCGACGTTCCGGCCGCGACCATCACCCGTCTCGACGACCTCAAGAGCACCGTCGCCGCCATCGACCTCTCTGCTGGCGACATCGTCACAGCTGGGAAGTTCGCGGGTGCGCTCGGGAACTCTTCGTCCAGCTCGCTCCAGCTCGCCCAGGGAATGACCGCCGTGTCGGCGTCATTCGAGAGCGCTCGTGGCGTGTCCAATCTGGTGCAGCCGGGCGATTACGTGAACATCTACGCTCGAGGCAACGAGGTCAAGCCGCCACCGGTCGCTGGTCAACCCGAGGCGGCTGACGGCGATCGTCCGGTCGCCATCCCGGTACTTCAGAAGGTTCGGGTGCTCGCCGTTGGCAAGAACCTCAATACCGTGGCCGCCAAGCCAGCCGACGGTGCAGCCCCCGTCCCGGACTCCGATCTGGTGACCTTCGAGGTTCCGCCCGAGTCAGCAGGGTTCATTGCAGCGCTCGGTGCCAAAGAACTGGTCCTGACGCTCGTCCGTCCGGACTATCAGCCGCGGCCCATGCCTCGCACAAGGATCCTTCCGGACACCCGTCTCCCCGGAGAAGCGGGCCGTACACCACTCGACAATCAGGCTCCCGGCAGCGCAGCAGCACAGGACGTCGGTCGATGATCTCCAGCTCCATTGACTCCGCGACCGGCGACGGGTGGGAACCAGATCCCACCCCCGCCACCATCCGGGTCTCCGTCGCCGTCGTCGAACCTGATGACGCCACCCGCGACGGGCTGATCCGTCAGCTCGGCGAAGGTGTGACTCCCTTCTCCTCTATCGAGGAGCTCGCCGGACGTCTCTCCGGCGGCGTCCCCGTGGTCGTTGTGCTCGGCCCATCGTGCGCCGGCAACGCCGATCTCGGGATCGCCGAGCGACTCATCGGTGCGCACTCCACGCTGGGCGCCGTGCTCGTGGTCGACGAACTCACCACCACGCTTCTGCAGAACGCGCTGCGTGCCGGAATTCGCGATGTGCTCACCCTCAACGGTGAACCTGGCCAGCTGACGACTGCCATCCAGCGGATCGCGGTCTCACTCGACTCCTCGCCGCGGCGATCCCAACAGATCGCTCCCGTCGACCCGGGCGACGCTGATGGACCGCCGAGCGTGAATGGGACCGTCATCACGGTCTTCTCGACCAAGGGTGGTGCCGGAAAGTCGGTGATCTCCACCAACCTGGCTGTCACCCTTGCCATGCGATCCAACCTTCCGGTCTGTCTCGTCGATGCGGACCTCCAGTTCGGCGATGTCGCCGTGATGCTCAAGCTCACCCCACACCACACGATCGTCGATGCCGTCGGCAACATCGATCGGTTGGATGCGGCGATGTTGGAGAGCCTCCTGGTAACGCACGAACCCTCGGGTCTTCGTGTACTGCCGGCGCCCCTCGAGCCAGCCTTCGCCGATCAGGTCGGTGCGTCGGAAATGGTGTCCATTGTCGAGTCGCTCCGCAGCTTCTGTGGTTTCGTCGTGGTGGATACACCGGCCTACTTCAACGATGTCGTCCTCGGTCTTGTCGAGGTGTCCGACCATGTCGTTCTGGTGGCCGGCATGGACATCCCGAACATCAAGAACGTCAAGATCGGGTTGCAGACGCTCCGTCTGTTGAACACACCGATGGAGAAGTTGCTCCTGGTGCTCAACCGTTCCAACAGCAAGGTGAAGCTCGACATCGGCGAGGTCGAACGCACCCTGCAGGTCAAGGCTGATTGCCTGGTGCCGTCGGACGTGCTGATTCCCCAGTCGGTCAACAAGGGGGTGCCCGTGGTGTTGCACGCCCCGAAGGCGCCGGTCACCCGGGCCATCCAGCAGCTTTCCGAGATTTTCCTTCCCGCAACGGCTCCCACCAAGCGTCGTCGCTGAGCCTCGCGCTCGTCACCCAGTTCCATTTTCTACCGCATGTCCGACTGCCCAGCACCAGTGTTGGCAGTCACTCTCCACCATCACGAAGGAGTTTGAGCCGTGTCGCTCTACCAGCGCCTCAACGAGGTCAACAACCCAGCCGATCAGCCTGCGGCTCCGGGCGCTCCGACCGGAGGGTCACGCCGTGACCCCGTGCTGGACGAACTCCGTCATCGGGTCCACGCACACCTCATCGAGGAGCTCGGCCCGATCCTCTACGATCGCCGCCTCTCCGAGGACGATCTCCGGCGTCGGGTCCACGAGCAACTGCTCGCCACGTTGCAGTCCGAACGTTCACCGCTGTCCGCATCGGACAAGGCCCAGCTCATTCAGGACGTCTCCGATGACATCCTGGGTTACGGACCCATCGACAAGCTCCTCAAGGAGGAGGCGGTCACCGAAGTCATGGTGAACGGGCCCAACACGGTCTACGTGGAACGAGCTGGCCGCATCGAACGCGATCCCGCCACCTTCGTCGACTCGGATCACCTCCGTCGCATCATCGACAAGATCGTGTCCGAGGTCGGTCGTCGTATCGACGAGTCGACCCCCATGGTGGACGCCCGTCTTCCCGATGGCTCTCGTGTGAACGCGGTCGTGTCGCCGTTGGCCATCGACGGACCATTCCTCACCATCCGGAAGTTCTCCACCGACCCGTTGCAGATCGATGACCTCATCCGTTACGGATCGGTGAACGCTCACGCGGCACGGTTCCTGCAGGCGTGCATCGTTGGCAAGCTCAATTGCATCGTCAGCGGTGGTACCGGCACCGGCAAGACCACGATGCTCAACGTGTTGTCGTCATTCATTCCGCCGGAGGAGCGCATCGTCACCATTGAGGATGCCAAGGAACTCCAGCTCCACCAGGACCACGTGTTGTCCATGGAGGCACGGCCGCCGAACATCGAGGGGCGCGGCGAGGTCACGATTCGTGATCTCGTGAAGAACTCGTTGCGTATGCGGCCTGATCGCATCGTGATCGGCGAGTGTCGTTCCGGCGAGGCCCTCGACATGTTGCAGGCCATGAACACGGGCCACGACGGCTCGCTCACGACCCTGCACGCCAATACACCTCGTGATGCCCTCTCCCGTCTCGAGACCCTCGTGCTCATGGCCGACTTCGACCTGCCCGTGCGCGCCATTCGTGAACAGGCGTCGAGCGCCGTCGATTGCATCATTCAGCTCAGCCGACTCCGCGATGGAAGTCGTCGTGTCACCCACATCACCGAAGTCCAGGGCATGGAAGGCGATGTCATCACCCTGCAGGACATCTTCCTCTTCGACTTCAGCATGGGTGTCGATGAACACGGTCGCTTCAAGGGCCATCTCAAGGCCACGGGCGTTCGACCGAAGTTCGCCGAGAAGTTGGCAGACCTCGGGATCCGCTTGGGCCCAGAGGTCTTCGCCAACGATGGTGCACGACGCGCCGTTGGTCGCGGATGATGTCCGAGCTCTCATCCCTCCGCCGAGAAGGCGACACAGGGCGACGTCTCGGCGGTCATCGCCGATGGCGAGCCCTCGTGCTCAGCCTGCTCGGCGTGTCACTGGTCGTTGGTTCTCTGGCGACCGGCGGCGCTGCGTCCGCTGACGATGCGTCATTGGTGGTCGACGCGGTCGACGCGCGGTCGGGTGACCTGACGATCGACGTGGTCCACACGGGGGAGACCACCACCGACGCTGTTCGACTGAGCGTCGACGGCAACGATGTCTCGCCGAAAAGTGTTCGGTCCTTCACCGACGAGGGCGTCTCTCGTGACGTCATGGTCGTGCTCGATACCTCGCAGGCGTTGAGCAACGGCCTCGTTCAGAACTCGAAGGAATCGGTCATCAAGAACCTGGCTCCCGGATCGAACAACATCGATCGTGCCGGTCTCGTGACCATCGGCGGCAACGCCACACGACGGAGTGGTCTCGTCAGCTCACCCGTTCAGTTCGCTGATTCGATCGGCACGCTCGGACCGTCGGGGGCGACGTCGTTGTGGGACGGAATCGCCACCTCCGCCCGATCCTTCGGCACCGATTCGTCCACCCAGAGCTCCCGCAACATCGTGGTCCTCGCGGCCACCAATGATGCCGGGTCAAATACCTCCTACTCCGAGGCGTTGGCAGCAGTTCGCGCCGCCAACGCTCGTGTCCACGTCATCGCTATCGACGGCGGTACTGCGCCGGCAGATCTGCTTGTCTCGATGGTCGCCAAAGTCGGCGGAACCGTCCAGTCGTCCAACCTCGATGGACTCGATGCATCCGCGGCGAAGATCGGCTCGCGGCTTGCAAACCTGTATCGCATCACGGTCCCTGCGCCCTCAGCGCGACCGGATCAGGTCGTCCCGCTCACCGTCACGTGGGGAGCATTGAACACCGAGGTCGGGTACGAGCCTGGCGCGCTGAACGTCGGGCCCGACGCCCTCACAGCGCTCGTCGTCGATGACGGCGTGATTGCGGGGCTGCTGTCTTCATCGCTCGTGAAGTACCTGATCGTGGCGCTCGGGTGTGCGGCCGCTGGCATGGTGACCTACTCGTTGGCATCGATGTTGGGTCGCCGATCCGAACGTCTGAGTTTCGCGCTCCGCCACTACGACGGGTTCACTGTCGATGTTCCCTACGAGGACGACAACCCGAACGAATCGTTCGCCAAAACCGAGATCCTCAAACGTGCGGTCGAGATCACCGGCGACTTCGCTCAGAAGCAAGGCGTGCTCACCAAGGTCGAGGACCTCCTCGAGCGAGCCGACCTTCCGCTGCGTCCAGCCGAAGCGCTGTTCTTCTACGTCTCGATCGTGATCGTTGCCATGAGCGCCGCAGCGCTGCTCTCGGGTGACATCTTCATCATGTTGATCTGTGCGATCGTCGCCATGATCGGCCCGAACTTCTTCGTGAAGTTCCGTGCCAAACGGAGAGCGAAGAAGTTCGTCTCCCAGTTGCCGGACATGTTGACCCTGTTGGCCGGAACTCTGCGTGCCGGCTACTCCATCGCACAGGGCTTCGAGGCCATCTCCAAGGAGATCGACGGACCGATGGGAAAGGAACTCCGTCGGATCATGGCGGAGGCCCGATTGGGTCGTCCGCTCGAGGAGGCATTGGATGCCTCGGCGGTCCGCGTGAAGTCAGAGGACTTCGGATGGGCCGTCATGGCGATCCGCATCCAACGGGAGGTCGGCGGCAATCTCGCCGAGTTGCTGTTGACCGTCGCGGACACCATGACCCAGCGCGAGCGGCTCCGACGCGACGTCAACTCGCTGACGGCCGAAGGTCGCATGTCCGCCATCATCTTGGGCCTCCTCCCTCCAGGCATGGGACTCGTGATGATGGTGATGAACCCCGAGTACATCAGCCGCCTCTTCCAGGACGCGCTCGGCATCGGCCTACTCCTTGTCGGCCTGCTCGCCATGCTCATCGGGTTTGCGTGGATGAAGAAAATCATCACGATCGAGATCTGAGGAATCTGTCATGAACATTCAACTGCTCATCCCCCTCCTGATGATCGCTGGCGCCGTCGGCGCCGCAATGTGGATGCTGTTCCAGCGACTCGAGGACCGCCAGGTCGTGCGGGATTCGTTGCGTCGGCTCGACGGATACGAACTCGAGAACCAACGGGATCAGGAACTCCTGGCGCCCCTCAAGGAACGAGCGATCGCACCGGTCCTCGGTCAGCTGACCAGCCTCGGCCGTCGATTCACGCCGACCGGCTACGTCGACAAGGTCCGACAGAAGTTCGTGTACACCGGCGATGCCAGCGGCGAGGCCGTGGACCGGTTCCTCGCCGTCCGCGTAGTGACCGCTGTTGCCGCTGCGGTGATCTTCGTGGCGTTCTTCATTCTCAGCCTGTCCCCGTTCGAGGGAAAGTCGAATCTGGCCGTCGGCGGCCTGCTGATGCTGGTATTGCTCATCGGGCCGGACGCCAAGCTCAACAAGAAGGTGGAGGCCCGACGGCACGCGTTGCAGGTCATGCTCCCCGACGTCCTGGATCTTCTGACGATCAGCGTCGAGGCCGGTCTGGGGTTCGAGCAGGCCGTCGATCGAGTGATCGATGCCGTTCCGGGACCGTTGACCGACGAATTTCAGCGGATGTTGGGCGAGGTCCGCGCCGGTTCGTCCCGTGCGGATGCCATGCGGGCGCTCGATGAGCGGTGCAACATCACCGAGGTTCGCTCGTTCGTCCTGGCGATTCTCCAAGCCGACGCCTTCGGCGTATCGATCGGCCGTGTGCTCCGGGCGCAGTCCGAGGAGATGCGTATCAAGCGTCGCCAACTCGCCCAGGAACGCGCGCAGAAAGCGCCGGTCAAGATGCTCATTCCGATGGTGTTCTGCATCTTCCCGTCGCTGTTCGTTGTGATCATCGGGCCTGCAGCGCTCAACATCGCCGAGAAGCTCTGAGCGACGGGCGATGACGCTCGTCGAAGCGGGCCCAACGGATTCGTCGACGTCGAGCGCCCCGGGCGAACGCCGTGGCCTCGATCGCTGGTCCGGATGGACCGTTGCGTGGTGGGGGATCGGCACCCTCCTCGGTGCCGTTCGGCTCTTCGACAACAGCTTCTTCACACACCTGGCGACGGGCCGGCTGATTCTCGGGGGCTCGATTCCCCATACCGATCCGTACACCTTCACCGCATCAGGTCGTCCGTGGGTGGTGCAGTCGTGGTTGGCATCATTGTTCGACGCAAGCATCGAGCGGGTTGTGGGTCTCGGTGGGATCCGGGTGTTTCAGGGCCTCTGCGTCGGCACGATCCTGGCCCTGCTGTGGCGGCTTACCCGACCGGCGGATCGACTGGTCTCGCGGTTCGTCGTCATGATTGCCTCCGGGGTCGTCGGGTTCATCTGGTGGAACGAGCGCCCACAAATGTTGGCGTTCCTGTTCATCGCAACGGTGCTCGTCCTGGTGGAGAATCGTCGACCGACGTGGTGGCTCGTCCCCATGTTCCTGGTATGGGTCAACTGGCACGGGTCGTGGCTGATCGGGCTGGTCGTCGTGTCAGGTTCAGTCTTCGCCCGTGAACTCGGTGACAAGGTGACGTTCCATCGATGCGTCCACGCTGCGTTTGTGGCGGGTCGGGCGATGCTGCCAGCGCTCGGCGCGTGCGTGGTCGGCGCCGCGATCAGTCCCTACGGGTTCGATCTTCTGGCCTTCCCGTTTCGTCTGGCGGCCGTGAGCTCGAACATCGCCTACCTGGGTGAGTGGTATCGGCCTGAGCTGCTGTCGCTCGACACCGCGGGCGTACTGGTGCTCGCGACTGTGGGGGTCGCCGGGCTGATCCGATCGCGTCGGTGGGGCTGGGTTCCGCTGATGGTGACGCTCGGCGTTCTCGGCGTGACCGCCGTCCGCAATCTTCCGATCGCGGCCATCGTCTTGGTGCCCATTGCGTCGTTGGGTGTGCCGGTTTTCGGCTCGCTGCGAGCGGGCCCCGAGCTTCGTTGGCGATCAGCTGCCCCCGCGGCGGCCGTCGTGTCGCTGGCTGTCTGCATCCTGGTCGCGATCACTGCGCCGCACATCGCGCTCGAGGGGTTTCCCAGCCAGGTCGTCGAAGCGTTGGCGGCGCGTGGATGGATCGCGAATCCCGCGGAACGGATTGTCGCGACGGACACGGTCGGGAACTATCTCGAATTGCGCGATGGCTCGGCGGCCCACGTCTTCGTGGACGATCGGGCCGAGATCTTTCCATCCGAGGTCTTCGCTGATCACGCGAATCTGGTGTGGGATCGCGGCGACTGGCGGGCAGTGCTCGATCGCTATGACGCCACGGTTGTCATCTGGGCACAGGACGAGGAACTCACCGGGCATCTCGTGGGCGATCCTGCGTGGCGGGAGGTCACCCGGTCAGGAGGCTTCGTCGGCTTCTGCCGCATCGGTCGCGCCGTCGGTTGCTGATCGACTGAACTCGTCGGAGTGACCGTTTTGAGCACGTTCGTCGATGGGGTGGATCGACGCCGACGCTCTGCGGGTGTCAGCCAGTTCCTGCACCGCAGCCTCGATCCGAGCATTGAACTCACGGGCGCCCTCGTCGACTCCGACCATCATCGGGACGCCGAAGGTGAGATCGACGTGATGCCGCTTGGGTCGGCGTTGGCCCTTGGGCAGCACGTTGAACACGCCATCGAGATGGACCGGCACGACGGGGACGCCCGCACGGCGGGCAATCCACGCCGCTCCCGGCTTGAACGGCCGCAACGTGCCATCGGGACTGCGGCCGCCTTCGGGAAAGATGATCAGCGACCAACCCTCGCCGAGCAGCCGATGGCACAGCTCGAGCGTCGCCCGTGACACCTTGTTGCGGTCGACGGGAATGGCGCCGACCAAAAGCGCCGTCATCCGGGCTGTCGAGGTCTTCGAGAAGAAGTAGTCAGCTGCGGCCGCCACTACGACGCGGCGGCGCACTCGACGTGGCAACGAGGTGATCAGCACGAGCGTGTCGGCATGCGATGTGTGATTGGAGACGAAGACCGCCGGCCCCTTGAGCTCGGCGAGGAGTTCGCGATGATGCACACGCGTGGGCGCATACACAGTCCGGAAGGGTCGAAACACGAAGCGCATCGCCAATGAGCGGATCACTCTCGACGACCATGTTCGCGCCCAGTCGGTATCGATCATGGGATCTCCGAAAAGGCGGCCCGCCGCGGAACCTGTCGGGCGTGACGATCGAGCGCCAGCCGCACCAGCTCATCGAGCAGCGCCGGATAGGCCAACCCGGAGTGGGCCCACAGCGCCGGAAACATCGAGACCGGCGTGCAGCCGGGGAGCGTATTGAGCTCATTGAAGAGCAGTCCGCGTGTCGGGTGCAGAAAGAAGTCGGCCCGTCCCAGGATCTCTGCCCTGAGAGCTCGGAAAGCAACGACGGCGGTCGATGCCGCCTCCGCGGCCAGAGCATCTGACAGCTCGGCTGGCACGATGAGTTTGGCGGCACCCTCGGTGTACTTGTCTGCGTAGTCGTAGAAGTCCGCTCCGGGGATGATCTCGCCGACGGCGCTGGTACGGATCTGCGTTGAACCGAGTATTCCCACTTCGAGTTCGCGTCCGTCGACGACTGCCTCCTCGATCACGATCCACTCGTCGAATCGGGCTGCGTTGTCGATGGACCGGCGCAACGCCGTCCGATCGACAGCGCGTGAAACGCCGACCGAGGAGCCCATGTTGGCGGGTTTCACGAAGAGCGGAAACCCGAGGTCGCGACCGATGTCGTCCAAGGCGGCCTCGTCGAGTTCCCACGTGGGGGCCGACCTCCAACGCACCTGCGCAATGCCGGCGGCCGCCACGAGATCCTTGGCGATCGACTTGTCCATGGCGGCTGCCGAGCCGAGCACGCCTGATCCGATGAACGGTACCTCGGCGAGTTGCAGCAGTCCCTGCATCGAGCCGTCCTCACCGTTGGGTCCATGAAGAACAGGAAAGACCACAGTCGGCAGGACGGAATCGGCAGATGCGTTGTCGTGAGTCCGGGCCAAGGTCGACAGCGGATCGATGTCCGGACCTTCCGCTAGGAGTGCGTCTGGGAGACCCACGGATCCGAACCGTTCGAGGGCCGACGCCGTCGACAGCGCGTCCATCCATCGCCCATCGCGACCGATGGCGACCGGGTGGATCTCGTAGCGATGGGGGTCGAGCGCGGCAATGACCTCACGTGCCGAGCGACGGGACACGTCATGCTCGGGCGACTGCCCACCGAAGAGGACCACAAGACGAACCCTCGGCGGCAACGCAGTTACCAGGTCGTCCACTTCCACACCTTAGATGCTGGTCACCTCGCGACCGGGGCGCGTGAGGGCGCCGCGGGAGTGTCGCTTTGTCAGCGCAGAGTCGCTTCGGCCACGATGATGAAGCGATGGAATGGTCGATATCGGCGGTACGCGACGCGGTCAGGGCGCCATCAACAGGAGTTGGGCCTGTCGATCGTACGATGCTGGTTGAGCCAGTCTCGATCAACGCCGTGACGATCGACTCCCGAACGTGTGGGCCGGGATCATTGTTCGTGGCGCTGCGGGCCGATCGCGACGGGCACGAGTTTGTCAGCGCGGCGCGAGCAGCCGGTGCGCTGTGCTTCATCGTCGACGAAGCGGCATTCGCGGCGGGCACGATCGATGGAGCGTCATCGGATGATCTGATTGTGGTCGATGACACCTTCATCGCGCTGCAGCAGCTGGGTGCGGCGGCTCGCAATCGGCTGAACTGCCCCGTCATCGGGATCACCGGATCGGTCGGCAAGACCACCACGAAGGACATGCTCGCCGCTATCGGGAACGTCGATCACATCGTGTCCGCCTCGGAGCGCTCGTTCAACAACGAGTTCGGGGTGCCCCTCACGCTCGCCAATGCCCGAACGGGAACCGAGTTGGCAGTGATCGAGATGGGGGCACGCGGCATCGGACACATCCGGTCGCTGTGTCCCATGGTCCGTCCCACCATCGCGGTGGTGACGGCGGTCGCCGCCGCCCACACTGAGTTTTTCGGTGATCTCGAAGCCGTGGCGATCGGCAAGGGTGAACTCGTCGAGTGCCTCGATCCGTCGGGAGTGGCGGTCCTCAACGGTGACGACCAGCGGGTCACCGGGATGCGGACCCGCACGACGGCTTCGGTGCTCATGGCCGGCGCTGGGCGTGAGCTTCGAGCGGAGTCGATCGAGTTGGACGACGGGTTGTTCTGTCGGTTCGAGATGTTCACGCCGTGGGGTTCGGTGCCGGTGCGTCTTGCCATGGCGGGTCGTCATCACGTGATGAACGCCCTCTTGGCGGCGGGGGCCGCATTGTCGGCTGGGGCGACCCTCGACGCCGTGGCGAGTGGGCTGGCGGTGGCGTCGGGTTCGCCCGGGCGAATGCAGCTTCATCGAACTGCCACGGGGGCGACGATCATCGACGACAGCTACAACGCCAACCCTGCATCGATGGAGGCTGGCCTCCGGGCGCTGGCTGAGGTTCCGGCCCGACGACGACTTGCGGTGGTCGGAGTGATGGCTGAACTCGGCGAAGACGCCGCCGATGAGCATCGATCGATCGCTCGGTTGGCACGCGAACTCGGAATCGAGCTCATCGTGGTCGGTACCGACCTGTATGGCGTCGGGCCCGTCGACGATGTGCGACGCGCCACCGGTTCGCTCGACGCGTCCAGCGCTGTGCTGATCAAAGGATCTCGGGTCGCTGGCACGGAGCGGTTCGTCGAGGAACTCCTCGCCGAGAAGTGAGCCCTTCGGGGTCAGTCGATGAGTGTCGCTTCGGGGGGCACGAGGGGATCCTCATCGTGTTCCGCGCGGAGATTTGCGTAGACCACGAGCATCGCGGCGACCGCGGCACCGACGAGGAAGACGGCGGGCAGACCGACTGCATCGATGATGGGTCCGCCGACCAAGCTGCCGAGCGGGACGAGCCCCGCCCATCCCATCATCCAGAGCCCCATGATTCGTCCACGCACGGCGTCATCGACGCGCTGTTGCAGGATGGTCGACAGCGACGTGATGACCACGAAGTACCCGAGCCCGGTCACGAAGGCCGCGATGCACGCTGGCGTGACGCGCGTCTGCACCGCCAGCACTGCGAGACCAACGGCGAATCCTGCGAGACCCACTCGGGCCAGCAGCGCGTGCGAGACCCGCACAAGGACGGTTCCGACGGCAATGGCGCCGAGCGCTGCACCGAACCCGAAGCTCGAGAACAGCAGCGTGAAGGTGTGATCGTCGCCGTTGAGTCGTTCGCCGGCGAAGGGGCTGAGTTGATAGATGAAGATCAACGAGAAGAAGGAGAAGACGGACACCGTGACCAGGACGCGTCGGATGATCGGGTCGGCGCGAGCGGCCCGGAGGCCACCCCGAAAGCGAACGAACGCTCCCTCGGGTTCGGAGTGCGGCGGCTTCGAGTTGAAGGGCACCAGCGACAGCGCCGCGATGACCATCAGGTAGGTGGCCGCATTGATTGCGAAGATCAACGCAGGGTGCCGTACCCCGATAATCAGACCGGCGATGAGGGGGCCGATGACACGCGAGATGTTCATCTGCGCGGAGTTCAGCGAGATCGCGCCCGCCAGGTCCTCCCGTCCAACCAGCGCCGGGAGGGTGGCGTTAGCGGCGGGAGCGTTGGCGGCACCGGCAACACCGATCACCAACACCAACAGCACAATTGCCAGTTCGCTCGGGCGCCCGTGCCACACCGCAACGGCGAGGAGGAGGGAGAAGACGGTCTGGAAGATCGCAGCGACGATCATCACCCGCTTGCGGTCGAAGGTGTCCGCCATCACGCCGGCAAATGGCGAGAGCAGCAACGCTGGCCCGAGCTGGGCGAACGTCACGAGTCCCACGTACCAGCTCACGCCGGTGAGCCGATAGGCCAGCGCGCCCAACGTGAAATTTTGCATCCAGGTGCCGATGTTGGAGGCGAAGCTCCCGGCGAACACCCATCGGAAGGAGCGATGTGACAATGCCGCAGAGATGGATCCCGGTTGATGCCGCCGTTCGCCTGACAGTGGTGGGGCGCTCATCGGCTCCAGTGTCACGCGAATAGCGATCTGGAGCCAGATGATTTGCGTCGGATAGTCGCTTCCGAGCAGGTCCTCGGTCACATGTCTGTGAGACTTGATGGGCAATTTGTCCCGTTCGGGTTTTTCGTCTTGCGCTCATCGCCAGAACTATCCATACTCTCCCTGGGTCCAGTTGACCACTCACGGCGGGTGATCGAGGCGTTGGACCTACTCGGCAAAGGTTTGCCGGGGCTTTTTGGAGGACAAATTTATGTACACCTCAGGTGCACCCCTGACTGCGGCTGGGACAGCTGTGCTCGGGTCCGAACTCGTTCGGTCCAGCAACAACGCTCAAGCAGCCAAGAACGCAGGGAAGTCACTCGCCTATACCGGCAGTTTCTCCCTCACCATGATGTTGATCGCCATGTCGCTGATCATCCTCGGATTCGTCATGATGGGCTTCGCTGCCAAGCGTCGCCCCATCGGCTGACGACGCACTGCTGAACTGACGCTGGGACCGTCATGCACCTTGTGCTGTCATGCATCACTGTGGCCATTGTGGCCTACACCATTGTGCTTTTTCTCATGGGCACGTCTGTCAAACCGCCAACCGCGGAGGCCCCTGACGACCTGCTGTTCGTCTTCATGGTTCCTTGTCTCAACGAGGAACTTGTCATCGGCAGAACCATCGAGCGACTTGAGCAACTCGAGACCAACCACGAGTACCGGATCATGGTCATCGACGACGGCTCCGACGATGGCACCGCCGATGTCGTCCGCCGATACAGCACGGACCTCGTGTGGCTGTTTCAGCGCCAACAGCCCGAAGCCCGCCAGGGCAAGGGCGAGGCACTGAACGCCGCGTACCGTCACCTGCGTTCGAAGATCCTCGACGAAGGGCGCTCGCCGGATTCAGTGATCGTCGTCGTGTTGGACGCTGACGGTCGCCTCGAGCCGACCGCGGTCGACAAGGTGGCGCCGTATTTTGATGATCCGGACCGAGCCTCGGTGCAGATCAAGGTTCGCATCCACAATGCACCGGACAAGGTGTTGGCGCGGCTGCAGGACATCGAGTTCGCCAGCTTCACCGAGGTCTTCCAACGGGCACGTAGCCGTTTCGGTTCGGCCGGCCTCGGCGGCAACGGCCAATTTGCCCGACTGACCGCGCTCATGAGCCTCGGCGATGCCCCGTGGTCCGACTGCCTCACCGAGGACCTCGAGCTCGGTATCGAGTTCCTGCTCCGTGGCTGGAAGAACGACTTCTGCCCCGACGCAGCAGTCAGCCAACAAGGTGTTACTGAGGTTCGGAAGTTGGTTCGCCAGCGGGCACGTTGGTTCCAGGGTCATCTCCAGTGCCTCAAGTTCGTTCCACGAATCCTGCGATCCGACATGCCGTTGTGGCCGCGTTTCGATCT
>JBBRSC010000042.1:0-17951 GCA_038245795.1 Acidimicrobiales bacterium | reverse complement strand
CGCGGCGCCCCATCGCGCACGACGAGCGCGTCCTGGCGGATCTGCGAAAGCAACGCCTCGACCGCCTGCTCCGAGCGGTACTCGTTGAAGAAGCCGAGCCCGACGCTGAGTCCCACGATGGTGGCGATGATCACCGCATCGGTCACGTCCCCCGTCAGGCCTGACACGGCTGCCGCTCCGAGTAGAAGAATGAGCAACGGGTTCCGGAGCTGTCGCCCGAGCACGCCGAGCGCCGTGACCTGATGTGAGGCCAGCACATTCGTCCCGAACTCTCGTAGCCGCGCCGCTGCTTCGGTCGAGCTCAGACCGAGTGGTGTCGAGCCGAGATGCTCGATGGCGGCGCCGGCAGAGAGGGCCGAGGCATCCGCCAGCGTCGTCGGTCCGACCTTCCTCGGGGTGGTTCGGTCCCCGGGAGGACGGTCAGCGCCCACAGGTGACACGCTGGAAAAGGATCGAGATGTCGATGTCCGCCAGGCTCATCGATGATGAGGCTTGGTGTCATCGAGTTGGCGGATCATGGCGTCACGCACTTCATGAAGGGCTTCGTCGAGATCGACCCGTTCTGAGCTCGCGACGAGGCGCGGTTGGCCGGCGATCCATGCTTCGAGTGTGGTTCGTTGACTCGCCAGGTCGCGCTCCTTGACGCTCAGTTCGAGTTGCACGGTTCCAGCGGGAAATGACCGCAACCGGGGGTCGAGTCGGCTGAGCATCGCGACAACATGGTCGAATTCCTCGGGGGCGACCCCGTGGGCGAGTCGTAGAACGTCTCTGGTGGTTGGCTCTGACATGTTGTTGGTCCTTGCAGTCGTTCTGATCCGGTACGGCCGGATCGAGTGGCGGGGATGATGCTGTTCGATGCTTCGGGAAGGAGGCGGGTCCTCTCCCGCATCGATGGTGTGGGCTATCGGATATGAAGGTGGTCGACGACCTTGTGCACGCCACGACCAGCCCACGCAGCGTCAGCGACGCGGTCGCGTTCGGCCCACGACGACACCGTGCCAGTGAGTTCGACCTCGCCCCCGCTTGCGGTGACCTTGACGGTTGACGAATCGATGTCGGCGTGACGACGCAGGGCCGCTGCGATGCGCTCGTGGATGTCGTGCGCTGACTCCATCTGTTTGATCTTCACGTTGTTGTGGATGCCGCGCACACCCGCCAACAACAGCACCGCTGCTCAGAAGGCGGTGCGCTGATAGTTGAACTCGGTGGTTCCGTCGAGTGTCACCACGCCGTCACGAACGGTCGCCTTGATCGTGCCAGGCGTGAAACTGCTCCAGCGGAGTGCGTGCTCGATGTGCTCGGCGATGTCGTGGTCGGTCCGGGCAGTTGACCCGGAGGGCTCGACGACGATGTCGTCGGCGATGGTCTGTACGCCCCTGACACGCTTCGCTGCCCGAACTGCTGCGAGGCGGTCGCTGTACAGACCCACCGTTCCCGAGAGCGTAATGGCGTGATGGTGTGCCGACACCCCGATGCTTGCGGGGGTTACGGAGGGGTCCCAGCTCAGTTCTTGCTCGACCTCCCTTTGCAGGTCCAGGTCGGCGTCGGTTCCCGAGTTCGTTGCTGATGTCATGAGTTGCTCCTCGGGTGCGGTTGATACGGCGACGGATGTCGATGGCGAGATCTCATCGACCCGGCACCATGCTGATTCACCATCGCCCCGCCGGTTCGACGCCAACAGAGGAGAAGGTCACCCATCGACACGCTGAGACGTTCATGCCGTCCGGTTCGCTCGGCGTTACATTCCGGCACCGATCGAAACAACGTCGACTCGACGAATCAGACTCGATTCCTCTTCGATGCCGAGCTCGATGGCTCGGGTGAGTTGCTCGACCTCGGCGCCGGTCAGCGTGTCGATGATGTCGAGTCGGGCGACGACCCAGATCTGGCGGGGACCAACGAACGTGACGAGGAGTTCCTCGATCGAGACCACGCCCGGGAAAATGAGCAAGAACTCCCGCACCGCTTCGATCACTGAGGGTGGGGCCTGCTCACCGAGCAGGAAATCGCGATTGCGCCGGGCAAGTTGCCAGCCAACCCCGATCAGCAAGAGACCGATGAGGACCGCCCCAATTCCTTCTGGCACCGACGAGCCGGTTGCTTGGTGTGTTCCTACGGCGACGAACCCGATGATGTCGCCGGCGATTGCCGCCGCGTCCTCGGCGAAGACGGCACGGACGGTCGGGTCGGAGGTCAACATGACCTGGTCAACGAAGTCTCGGCGGAAGAGGTGAGCCTCCGATCGCAGCTGCCGCACCGCCTGATACAGCGACAGCGAGTCCAGGACCGTCGAGATCGCGAGGACGACGTACACCGCGAGGAATGTTGCATCTTGGATCGGATGCAAAAGTTCGAGCACACCTTCTCTGAGCGAGAAGGCGGCCCCAGCGGTGAAAACGACGATGGACGCAATGAGCGCCCAAAAGTACGCCTCACGCCCGTATCCGAGTGGGTGTCGGCGGTCGGCAGCGCGGTCACTGCGGCGCTGCGCAATCAACAACAGGACTTGGTTGCCGGTATCGGCAAAGGCGTGGGACGCCTCGGCAGACATGACGGTGGATCTCGTAGCCACAGCGCCGAGGAGTTTGGCGAACGCGACGCCAAGATTGGTGACGAGCGCCACGACAACGGTGCGGGAGCTCTGATTGGGCATTGCGTGCTCTAGAAATGCCTCGGCGGGTGGCCGTTCTTATCGCCGCGCCGCGGCCAACTCGCGCGGCGACCGGTCGGTCGAACCGTGGGCGGCGGAGCCAGGTGGCGGTGACCGGGAGCGTGCGCCGCGTCATCTTGTCCATGATCCACGATCTCCGAGTCGGACACCCCGCGTGACTCCCTCGGCTCCGCCATGCCAACGGTATCGATGGTGAGGTGGCTCAACCGTCGACGGCGGCGGGTCCAGAGTGCAGCAGCAGCGAGCGCTGCCGCGACTGTGGCGCCCGTCCCCTTGTTGGATCTTGTGTTGGATCCTGTTTGCGTCACGACGTCTACTTTCTCTTCGCTGGCCTGTGGTGGCTGAGCTATCGGTATCGGAGCGTTCGCTCGAGTTCGTCGATGCGGTCCAGAAGGTCGCAAACGAGGCCGACCGCGGCGTAGTTCAGTGCGAATCCAGACCGGAGTCGTTGGACTCGGGCCACCACAAGAACTTGGGACGGAGCGAAGCTGAGGACTCCGTTGACGTCTCTCGCTGGATCGAGAAGCCCGAGGGCGACGAGTCGGAGAATCATTTCGGAATGGAGGTCGCATGCGCGGGCGAATTGTTCGAGAGTGAGGACGGGTCGGATCGCCAGAGTGGTGGTCATGGGGTCCCCCGAGCTGTGAACGACGAGGTCGCAGCGAGTTCCTCGAAAAGGCGTCGTTCGTCGTCGTTGAGCGACTTCGGCAACATGATGCGAACTTCTGCGTAGAGGTCTCCGGGACCGGTCCGTTTCGACGGCATCCCTCGCCCCTTCAAGCGGAGTCGGGTACCACTCGATGTGCCTTCCTTGACCCGTACCTTGGTCTCGCCCCCAGGTGTGTCAATGGCGACCGTCGTACCCAGCGCGGCTTCCCATGGCGTCAGCGGAAGTTGCACCGTGATGTCGTTTCCGTCCAGCCGGTAGCGGGAATGTGGAGCGAGTCGGACAATGAGGAACAGGTCCCCGGGCGCCCCCCCGCCCGCACCCTGAGCACCTTGCCCAGCGAGGCGGATCTTCTTGCCCGTCGTCACTCCCGCAGGAACGTTGACGTCGAACGTTCTCGGGCCCCCCGGCCCACTGAATGAGAGGCTCTTTCGGCCACCGTGGTACGCCTCCTCCACCGTCAAGACGATCTCGGCCTCCTGGTTGGCACCGAGGACTTGGCCGCGTCCGGAGCGTTGACGCCCACCGAACATGCCGCCGAACAGGTCCTCGAAGTCGAAATCCTGGCTCGCACTTTGGTGAGTCGACCGCCTCGGATCACCGGGGCGGTTGGACTCGCCGCGGTTCGAGCGCGCCCATGTCTCAGGGTCGACGCCATCAGGAACGCGTCGAAAGTCGGCACCGAATGCGTCGTACTTTCGACGGGTTTCGGGGTTGGAAAGCACGTCGTACGCCTCGGAGATGTCCTTGAAACGGGACTCCGCTTCGGGGTCCTTGTTCACGTCGGGGTGGTAGGCGCGGGCAAGCTTTCGGTACGCGGCTTGGAGATCACTGGGTGTCACATTCCTGGCCACGCCAAGCGCTTGGTAGAAGTCGACGGGGGAAGCCATCAGACGATGCCGGTCGAGACCAGAACACCGGCGGGGCGGAGCACCTCATTTTCGCTTCCGTATCCGGCTCGCACCTGAACCGCGACGGCGCCCGCGGGGCTGGGGGAGTCGATGGTGCCCATCGCTTCGTGTCGGCTGGGATCGAACGGCTCGCCGACGACCTCGAAGCGGTGGTACCCAAGGCCGGCCAGCACAGCGAGTGCTTGGTCCCGAATCGATCCGACTCCCGACATCATCGTCTGTGTGCCGACGCTTGTGTGTTCGAGCGCTCGCTCCAGATCGTCGAGCACCGGGAGCCATGCGGCGGCCACCCGCGAACGTTCAGCGGCGCGCTCGCGAGTGACTTCGCGGTCGAAGCGTTTGCGAAGGTTGTCGTAGTCGGCGCGAGCGCGGCGGACCTGTTCAACGAGTTCAATGACGCGGGCCTCGGCATCAGGGGCGGCTGGGACCGAGGGTTCGGTGTCGTGTGCCAGCGTCTCGTCGACGATGTCATGGGTCGGTGTGGTGTCGGTCACGGCATTCGTCCGGATCAGGCGACCGTGAAGTCGGCCTCGATGACGTCATCGTCATCGGGGGAAGGCGCATCTCCACCGCCGTCGCCTTGTGCCGGTCGGAGCCCGTGGAAGATCTGCTGGAGCTCAGCGGTCATGGAACGCAGTTGGTCGAGCGGACGTTGGGCTTTGACGGCTTCGCGGGCCTCGCTCGCGAGCTGCTCGGCTCGAGCTCGCTCATGGCTCGGGACGTCGTCACCGAGTTCAGCGAGGCGGTGTTCCACCTGATACGCAACCGCATCGAGTTCGTTCCGGGCATTGACCTCTTGGCGCAGATTTGCGTCCTCGGTGCGATGTTGCTCTGCGTCGGCGACCATGCGTGAAACCTCGGACGCCTCAAGGTTGGAGCTCTCGCTGATGGTGATCTTCTGCTCGGAACCGGTGTCCTTGTCTTTCGCTGAGACTTCAAGAATGCCGTTGGCGTCGAGTTCGTAGGTCACCTCGACCTGCGGTTCGCCTCGACGGGCAGCCCGGATGCCATCAAGCTTGAATCGCCCGAGTACCCGGTTGTCGCTGGCCCGCTCGCGTTCTCCCTGGAGGACGACGATGTCGACCGCGGATTGGTTGTCGTCAGCGGTGCTGAAGACTTCAGTTCGGCGCGCTGGGATGGTCGTGTTCCGTTCGATGACTTTGGTCATGATGCCGCCCATGGTCTCGACGCCGAGCGAGAGCGGTGTGACATCCAGCAGGATGACGTCCTTGACATCGCCCTTGAGAATTCCGGCTTGAATGGCGGCTCCGATTGCGACCACCTCGTCCGGGTTGACCGTCATATTGGGTTCCTTGCCGCCCGTGAGGCGACGGACCAAGGCCTGCACCGCGGGGATTCGTGTCGAGCCGCCGACGAGGATGACCTCGTCGATGTCGTTGGCGGTGATCTTCGCGTCAGCGATCGCGCGTTCGACTGGGCCGAGACAGCGTTGGACAAGATCGGCGGTGATCTCGTCGAAGGTCGAACGCATCACCGTGGCAACGAGGTGCTTTGGTCCGGCAGCATCCGCGGTGATGAAGGGCAGGTTGACCTGTGTCTGAGCGAGACTGGACAGCTCGACTTTCGCTTTTTCTGCGGCCTCGAACAGTCGCTGAAGTGCCTGGTGATCCTTGCGAACATCGATTCCGTGTTCCTTCTGGAACTCACCGGCCAGATGGTCGACCAAGCGATGGTCGAAATCGTCACCACCGAGGTGCGTGTCTCCGGAAGTTGCCTTGACCTCGACGACACCGTCACCGACATCAAGCACGCTGACGTCAAACGTGCCGCCACCAAGGTCGAACACGAGCACGGTCTCGTTGGCCTGCTTGTCGAGTCCGTACGCGAGCGCCGCAGCAGTCGGTTCGTTGACGATGCGCAGTACCTCCAGCCCGGCGATGCGCCCAGCGTCCTTGGTGGCTTGGCGCTGAGCGTCGTTGAAGTAGGCGGGAACCGTGATCACCGCCTCGGTGACTTTCTCACCGAGGAACTTCGAGGCGTCGTCGACGAGCTTGCGGAGGACCAGCGCCGAGATCTCCTCGGGCGCCTGTTGCTTGCCGTTCACATCGAACCGCGCCGTTCCATCGGTCCCCTCGACGACATCGAAGGGCACGGCACCGAGCTCGCTTTTCACCTCATCGAAGCGGCGACCGATGAATCGTTTCGCGGAGGAGATGGTGCCCTTGGCATTCAACACCGATTGGCGACGCGCTACCTGGCCGACCAAACGTTCGCCCTCTGCGGTGAACGCAACCACTGACGGTGTGGTCCGAGAGCCCTCCGAATTGGGGATGACCGTTGCTTGGCCACCCTCCATCGCGGCAATCACCGAGTTCGTTGTTCCCAGGTCAATGCCGACTGCCTTGCTCATGAGCTGCTTCTTTCGTTGTGTCGTTGATCCGACTCTGAGCGCGCGGGAGTCGCTCGGACAGGGCCGAAGGTCACTGAGCGGGTGTCACCGAAACGAGAAGGGCCAAGAGTCCAGCGAGCTGGACCGACGCATTCGTGACCGATGGCCCTGTCCAAATGTCGGACGCTGATCGACGATGACTCGATGTCGTCGCCAATCAGCATCGTCGAGACCCACGTGTCCACGCTCTTTTTCGTCGGGGATCGCGTTTACAAGCGCAAGAAGCCTCTGCAGAACGGTTTCCTCGACTTCACCAGCGTCACCACTCGACGGGCGATCTGTCATCGAGAGGTGGAGCTCAACCGGCGACTCGCATCCGATGTCTATCTCGGGGTCGCGGATCTCAACCTCGAGGGTGCCGAGTTGGAGCATTTCGTGGTGATGAAGCGCATGCCGGAGGATCGGCGTCTGAGCGCCCGACTGCAGGAGCCCTCGATCCGCGATGACCTCCGCGATCTCTCCCATCTGATCGCCGCCTTCCATGCACGCGCCGAACGGTCCGAGGAGATCGATGCGGCGTCAGGCCACGCGGCCATGAGCCGTCTCTGGGAGGAAGGTCTCGCTCAGATCTCTTCGTTCTCCGGCTCAGTCCTCGACCCCATCGACGTCGCGCATTCGGCCGAGCTCGCCCGCGAGTATCTCGCTGGTCGTCAGCCACTCTTCGATGAGCGCGTTTCCGAGGGCCATGCCTGCGACGGGCACGGTGATCTCCAAGCGGAGGACGTCTTCGTGATGGACGATGGGGTCCGTGTGCTCGACTGTCTCGAGTTCGATGACCGGTTGCGCTATGGAGATGTGTTGGCCGACGTCTCCTTCCTTGCCATGGATCTCGAGCGCCTCGGTCATCCCGAGCTCGCACGAGTATTTCTCGACGACTATCGAGAGCTGTCTGGCGACAATTGGCCGACGTCGCTCGCACATCACCACATGGCCTATCGGGCGCATGTCCGTGCCAAGGTGGCCTGCCTACGCCATGAGCAAGGTGACCCCGACGCCGCGAGCGCAGCTCGAGCGCTGCAGTGGCAGGCGTTGGCGCATCTCGAGTCGGCTCGAGTCCGCCTCGTCGTGGTGGGCGGTAGTCCCGGCACCGGCAAGTCGTCTGTGTCGAAAGAGTTGGCAGAACGACTCGGCGCTGTTCTGTTGTCGTCCGACGTGATTCGGGATGAGATTCTTCCCCGAACCGGCGATGGTTCCGGCGAGTTGGATGAGGGTCGTTACGCCCCCGAACGAGTCGCCGCCGTCTACGCAGAACTCATGAGACGCGCCGAGCTTCTGGTGTCGCGGGGCGAATCGGTGGTTCTCGATGCGTCGTGGCTCGAACCACAGCGACGCGAGGAGATACGGGAGGTCGCGGCGCGTACCGCGAGCAGATTCTCCGAGCTTCGCTGTGACTGCTCCGAAGATCTCGCCGCGACTCGGATCCGACGGCGAGCGGCCGTTGGGGTTGATCCGTCCGAAGCCACTCCCGAGTTGGCACGTCAGTTGGCCACCGACGCACCACCGTGGCCCGAAGCCACAACGATCGACACCGCTGGTTCATTGGGCGATGCGATCGGTCTGGCCGAGTCGGTCGCGACGCGGCCATGAAGCGATGAGAGCTTGGTGGGTCGATCATCCAAAACCCGCAGGAGAAGGTCCTCTCAGGATCGGCGAACGCGAGCGTCCGGAACCGATCGGACGAGAGGTCCGCTTGCGGGTATCGGCGTGTGGGATCTGCCGAACCGACCTGCACCTTGCCGAGGGGGATCTGCTCCCGCACCGAGCCAACGCGGTGCCTGGCCATGAGGTCGTTGGAGTCATCGACGCGATCGGGCCCGATGCCAGGCGCTTCGCCGCAGGGCAACGTGTCGGCGTGGCCTGGCTTCGGGGGACCTGTGGTTTGTGTCGCTTCTGCCGACGAGGAGACGAGAACCTGTGCATCGAACCGCTCTTCACGGGATGGGACGCCGACGGTGGCTTCGCCGAATGGACCGTCGTCGACGAGCGGTTTGCCTATGGGCTGCCCGATGTTTTCGATGACGTCACGGCCGCGCCGCTCCTCTGCGCTGGGATCATCGGGTATCGGTCACTCTGCCGAGCGGAACTACGCGCCGGCGGCCGACTGGGTATCTACGGCTTTGGTGCGTCTGGGCATCTGGCAGCCCAGATCGCACTCCACCAAGGTGCTGAGGTGCACGTCTTCACTCGTTCACCCGATGCCCGTCGACTCGCCGTCGAGCTCGGCGCAACATCGGCTGGGGAGGCGGCAGACCCGTCGCCGGTCCCGCTCGACGCCGCCATCCTTTTCGCTCCCGTCGGCGAGCTCGTGCCGGTCGCACTGCGTGCGCTCGATCGTGGCGGCACCCTGGCCATCGCAGGAATCCATCTGACCGATATCCCGTCGCTCAACTATGAGCGTGAGTTGTTTCAGGAGCGCCAGGTCCGGAGCGTCACCGCCAATACTCGCCGCGACGGCGAGGAGTTCCTCGCGCTGGCAGCTCAGATCCCGATCGTCCCCGTCGTCACCCCGTACGCGTTCGAGGCAGCCGACCGCGCCCTCGCTGACCTGTCTGCCGACCGGGTCACCGGCGCGGCCGTGCTCACATTCAATTGAATATTCGAGTACTCACACGACCACTGCGAACGTGACGACATTGATCTCGCTGCCGTCCTTGGCCGACGATTCGTACACCTTCAGTACGCCCGGACCGGCTTTGGGAGTGCTGAACGCGATCGGTGCCGAGAAGGTCCCGCGGGTTCCCGTGCCCGAGGTCGCCGTCACGAAGTTGTCGTACACGGAGGTGCCCGCCGAGTCGACGAGGGACACCCGGAACGTGGCCTCGAACGTGTTCGCTGTGCCGTCGATCTGGAATGGGCTGCTCAGCTGATCTCCGGGGAGCGGATTCTCCACGAGGATGGCTGGTGTCATGGCTTCCCAGTCGTTTCGGGTTTGGGGTGTGCCGATCATGAGGCCTTCGCCGCCGAGCATGGTGACAGGTGCCCCGTCCATCCGGAACGCCACTTTTTGAACGGTGGGGAATTGGGTGAGCGTGTAGACGACCTGCGCGACCCGTTCCTGCATCGACAGCGAACCGCCGCCGCTCCCGAATTGTCCGGACAGGTCGGCTGTTGCGACGCCGGCCGCGATGTCGAGCCCCAACAACGTCGTTCCCGCTGGTATCGCTGAACTCAAACCAGCGGCGACATCCTCAGCGGTTGGAGCCGCCAAGAGTGACTCCAAAGCCCCACGAGCTGGTGTCGCCGCTTCGACCGAGCGGCGGACCGGAGCAACTTTTTCGGCTCGGACAAAGTAGGCACGGGCCGACGTTGCCGCCGTGACGATCGTGGTGGTGGCGGTCGTGGTCGATTGGGCGGTCGATGTCGACGTCGTTGAGGTGCCAGGCGATGACGAGTCGCTGCCGCACCCGGCGAGCGCGATGACGGTACCGGCTGCCAGCAGAACGCGGAGGACGAGGTGTGTTCGAATGCTCATCTCGTCATCTTCGTAGATCGGCCCGCAGCGCCCTAGGGGAAAAGGACCCTGTCGCTTACGCTCGGCGGTTGAGGCTGGACGGATCGTCCTGATCTCGAGTTTCCAGCAACGATTCACCATCCAGTCCAAACGTGACACGGCGCCCCGACATCGTGTCGATCGTCACCGCGACATGACGACTCTTCATCGGGTCGAGCCATGGAGTGAGTGGTGCATTGCGGGCGGCAGTCAACTCGGGCGACTCGCAAAGTTCCCTGGCGAGACCCCGAATGGTGACGCTCCACCCCTGACCAGACTCGTCGATCTTGTCGACCTCGAAGGCGATGATCGAGTTGCGGGTCGCCAACGCCAAGTTCGTGCCACGCCGAGTCCGGATCACGATCTGCTCGTCGATCAGCACATAATTGACCGGTAGGACAACCAGCAACCCACGTGAACTCAGAGCGATGCGCCCCACCTTCTGAGACGCGAGCAGCTCGAGGCACTCATCGCACGAGAGCACCTCGAGTCCATTGACATCAAACTCCATGCCCCAGTTTGGGTCTGATGTACGCCCGGCAACAGGGTCCAAGGTCATCGAATGAGAACCTCCGGCCCGTGGCATCGTCGCTCAGCTGACGGGCCAAATGTCACGACTGGGACCTTCGGCCCTGGGAATGACGCGCCCGATAGGTCAGACTCGCCGAACAGGCTGAGACGAAAGCCACGGAAGGACTCACTCCCATGAACGAACCTGACGCGCAGGACGAAGCTGAGATGTTCGACGAGGAGGCGCGAGGCGAAGACGAAACCATCGTGGAAACCGACCCCGACGATGGCTATGTCCACGGACGGCTCGGCGCCCCCGATCAGCTCGGCGCCGACAACATCGGCGAATTGGTGGCCGATGAAGAACCGGCCGAGGACGGATTGACCGCCGAAGAGGCGGCCCTGCACTACGAGGACCACTGACCTCGGGTTCGTCATGTTCTGGTGACTAGGGGGCCGTCACCGTGAGCACCGAGCACGTCCCTGATGCAACGACGTCGAGGGCCACGCTCCCTGCCACGGCTCGGCGCACACCCGTTCGGCCGTGGGTGGCCATGATCACCATGGTGACCGCCTGTTCGACCGCGTGCGCAACGATCGCTGGCCCGGGTTCACCGTCGAGTACCTGCACGGCAACGGACGCGCAATGTTCACGCATCGCGACGGACACCACCTCCAGATAGGCGTTCGTGTGAGCAAGGTCACCGGCGCCGTGGACGTGGACCAACAGCAATTCGATCGGCTCTTCACGACCGATCGCCGCGGCGTAGGCCAGAGCGCTCTCGGCATGCGCTGAGCCGTCGAGGGGAACGATTACCTTCCACGGCCCCGGCTCAGTCGAACCGGCATCGACCCAGTGCAGCGTGGTGGTGTTAGTCCGGACCGGCATCGCCGACGTCAACGCCTCGGATGTCGCCTCGGATCCCTGTCGAGCCTGACGAATCTGATCGACAATGGACTGAACCTCGTGCGGTGAAGGAAGCGTGTCGAAGGCGAGTGGGAAGAGGTCCCCGCCGTTCCATCGCGCCAACAATCGACCGGTCCGATCGGCCGACGGACCGGGGTCGCCGCGTTGACGCCGCACGAATCCGAACCCGGCCGCCAACGCCGGGACGAGCAACGCATAGATCCAGACACCTTCGCTGAACCGCTCCACGAACACGATCACGGTTGCAGCCGTCGTGAACACGGCCGCGCCGAGGACCGAGATGAGCGTGCCGACGCCGGAGCCGATGTCACGTCGGCGATGGCGCACAATCCTCAGCACCGCCGACCACGCCGTCATCGACAGCAGCACGAACACCCCCGCCGCGTACACCGCCAAGTACGTCGCCTCATCGCTGCCGAGCACCACGAAACACCCGCACGCCACTGCGACCTCGGTCCATACCGGTCGTGATGCGACGCCGACATCGTTGAGGCGGGCGAGCGGGGCCGGCGCGTAATGACGGACACTGAGCCCGAGGAACAAGTTCTGAATGCCGAGAGCACTTGCCGCGGCCGCCGACAACAACACGGCCACGCTGACACCGGTGCCAGCCAGGGCCAGCGGTCGTGGGAGCAGGGCATCCATGGCCTGGGTGAACACCGAAACATCGACCCGGGTGGGATCAGACAGCGCAAAGATCGCGGGTCCGACGATGAGCATGGTCAACGCCGTGCTCCCCATGATGATCGCCAGGCTGGAGAAGGCCCGCCGACTGCGAACCTCGGGCGGACCGGCATAGGCCGCGACCAGATTGGCGAACACCTCGATTCCGGTCATGAGTGCCAGGACGCGGACGAATCCGCCGAGCGTGTATCCGAGGTAGCGCCCCCGGAACGCCGCCAGGTTGAACGGCGCCAAGTGGAGACCGCGCTTCGCGACCGTGGCAATCATCATCATCCACAGCAGCACCAGAACTGCAGCGGTGGCCGGACCGAAGACGTAGGACACGACTCGCGGACCGCGATTCACCAGCGCACCGCACACCACGGCGATGACGAGCGCCAGGAGGGTCCGGCCGCTCAAGCCCAGTACGACGCCATCGAGTCCGACACGATCGGCGACGAAGGTCACGAGCGCCGCAATGCTCACGAGGAACGTCAGCGTGTATTCGATGAAGGTGATCGCAGCGCTGGCCTTCGCCGCCCACGGCCCGAGCTCTTCCTCGGACAGACCGGTGCCGCCGCTGCCATCGACGACCCATCGCATGACCAGGCGGTAGAGCAGCGCCACCACCACAATGGTGATCACCGCAAGCCAGATCGATGGACCGAACGTCGTTTGCGCCACGCCAGCGGCCACAATCAGCGATAGGAACGGCCCGAACACATAGAGCGGGGAGCTCGATGGATCGCCTCCACCGGCGAGGGCACCCTGCCAGGCGTTGCGCAGTTTTCGGTCAGGCGAAGCTGACACGGCAGGGCAGATCAGTCATCGTCGACAGATCCTGCCACGAACCCGATGTACTCTTGGGTGCATCGCAGCTCGGTGCCATCACCACGATCGGCGATCGCGCCTGCCGCTCACTGATCAGGGTGTCGCTGTGATCGAGCATCGCTGATGGTGTGTGCCACGCGCAGCGCCAACGGGTGTTCCTCGAGCTCGTCGACGCTGACCGGCAGCGGAAGACGCCAGTTCGGATACTGATCAACAGTGCCCGGCAGGTTCACACGTAGCCGTGAACCCACGACATCCTCGAGGGTCGCCAACGCCAACGTCGAGTTCGACGAACCCAGCCGATGGTGCGCTGCCACCAGCACCTCGTCGTCGTCTTCGCCTTCGCCTCGCTCCGCAAACGCGTACAGGCGATCCAACATGACGGGGTCGGTTGCTGGGTCACTCCCCGACAGGGCGCCGCACACCGTGGGGAGATCGTGCGTCGTCAGCGTCGCGAGCGATGTCTGGGGCCAATGGTCGGGATGGCCATGTTCGAACCACGCCACCCGAGTTCCCGCAATGTGCCGCTCAGCCATCGCATGGCGGACCTCGTCCTCGACCGTGCCGAGGTCCTCGCCGATGATGTAGCACCCTGCCATCACGGCGTGCATCACCACGAGATCGATCAGCTCCGACCCGGGTGTCCGCACGTACGTGCCGTGGGTCGGATCGGCACCGGGCGGAATCCAGAACACCCGGAACAAGCCCATCACATGATCAATCCGGAGCGCCGAGACGCGTCCCAGGTTCGCCGAAATGACTTCGCGGAACGCCCGGTATCCGGTGCTCCGCGCCAGATGCGGATCCATGGGAGGGAGTCCCCAGTTCTGGCCAATGGGACTGAACGGGTCGGGCGGGGCGCCGATCTGCCAACCGTCGGCGAGCACGTCGCGATCCCACCACGCATCGAAACCGTCGGATGCCACCCCCACTGGGAGATCACCAATGAGGTCGACCCGGCGATTGGCGAGGTGCGCCCGCACCTCGCGGAACTCGGCGTCCGCCAGTTGATCCACCCATGTCCACCAAGCAACCGCTGATAGATGTTGATGTGCGAACGTCCGAAGGGCAGCAGCATCTGCCCGTGTAAGTTCCGTCGGCCACTCAGTCCATGGCGACCGGGTTGCTTCGCACGCGGCGTTGAAGACCGCGTGCGCTATGTCGCTCGACCACGGCTGTTGTGCGACTCCTTGTGCTGCGGCGTCGATCATGTCCGCTCGTTCGGACGGATCGAGCGAGTCCCAACGGTCGACGAGCTGGCAGCGTCTCCACGCCCATTCGGCATCCCGATCGATCTCGTCGGGTCGAGCCCTGCCTCCCTCAAATCGACCATGTGAAGGCCCGTCAGACTGAACGCGATCCATCGGGATCAGCAGGGGATCGAGGAACCTCCGGCTCGACGGCGAATACGGGCTGTTCTGCCGTGGTGCCAACGGCACCATGTCGTTGGTCGGCGAGACGCCCAGTGCGGTTCCGTTCCGCTCGGCCACCCAGTCGCCGACTGAACGAATGCTCGTAAGGTCGCCCATTGTCGGGCTTCGATCCGACAACGACGTGGCCACCTGCATGACCACCCCCCAACTGGGATCGGTCGGCCATCGCTCGATACGCGGCGGGACGACGAACAACTGCGTCATCGGGCCGCCGTTGGAATCGGCGAGCAGATAGCCGCCGGGCGGAAGATCGTGCGGCAGCACGTCCACCTCACCGAACGACGACCCGTGCTCGTTGGTCAGCTCGCCTCGATGGGACAGGGGGGTCGGGGTTCCGCTGCGGACGAACCGCACAGGCTGATGCGCGCCGCTGCCGGGACCACCGTTGCTGGAGCGGGAGAACCGGTCCCGGAGCAGGGCAATCGTGTCAGCGTCGGCTGGACACCACTCCCCGTTGGCATCCCGCCAGCCCTCATCGATGCCGAGCTCCGCGTTCGACGGTTCGACCACCTGGTCTCGGTTTCGGAGGTGCCGGTCCGTCGGCGTTGGATGCTCGACCACCGTCACTCAGCGATCGGCGACCGTCGACGACGGCCCGGTTGGGCCGGCCGTAGCCGTTGGCAGTGTCGAAGTTGGCAGTGTGGAAGTTGGCGGTGAAGAAGTCGGGAGTGTGGTCGTGGACCCATGACCGACGTATCGGCCTGCGACGACCGCAATGAAGTCGTCGAGCCGAGCCAGGTCGACTCGATCACATCGCATCGACGTGGCCCAACCCGTTGCAATCATCGCGGCGTCGAGCGCAGTGGCCGGGGCGACGACCACCCGCGCTCCCGCACTTGGCGCCAGTTCCGCGCCGATGTCAGGTCGGTCGGACCGGAACTGGATGATGACCGCCCCGGCCTCGAGCGTCGAGACCTGGGTGACCTTGGGGACCGGCTCGGCCTGCACCCCCGTGACGAACAACCCGCCGATATGCGGCCCCGACGTCGGCGGATCGTTTCGATAGGTCGGGTTCATCGCAACGCCCGCGAGGACATGACCTTCGTTCGGATCGAGGAGCTCGGTAACGATTGGCCCGCAGCTCGCAATCCTTGCGGGGTCGGTGCTTCCCGAACACCCGACGGTCATCAGGGCCAGTCCGAGCAGCAGAAGTACAGCTCGTCTCACTCCCACAGTCTGGCGCGCCCGGCCAGCCTCGACGCGCGCTGCTGCTGTGACGCACGGCGGGTCGTGGCTCACGGTGGCTGGGTCGTCCGTCGTCGTCCGCGGAAGGGACGGTCGATGCGACCTACAGTGCCCGTATGTCTCGTCTTGTGGAGCGCCGGTTGCGCATGGTCAGTCGCCGACTGGTCGAACTCCGCGCCGAAGCAGCCGTTGCTGACGAGCAATACGAGCATTTCGCCATCGACGCCGACGATGCCCGCCTCCGGGCGCTGGTCTCGGAGACGCCGCTCGCCGAGACCGAGTCCAGGGCTGCCGAACGGGCATCGACGGCGCATGGACGCCATCGGGCCGAGATTGTCGAGCGGATTGCGCGTCTCGAAGCTGAACAAGATGAGCTGCTCGATCGTCTCAGCGCCAAACGGCGGCGCTGATGTCACCAGGTCCCACCGCTCCAGAGCGCCCGAACGTTCGGGTCGTCATTGCCGAAGACGAAGCGATCATCCGCATGGACCTCCGCGAGATGTTGATCGAAGAGGGCTACGACGTCGTCGCCGAGTGCGCCAACGGCGAGGCCGCCCTCGAGGCGGTCGCAGCCCTCGGCGCCGATCTGGCCATCCTCGACGTGAAGATGCCCGTCCTCGACGGGATCTCTACGGCCAGGATCCTCACTGAAGAACGAGCCTGCGCGGTGGTGCTCCTGACTGCGTTCTCCCAACGGGAGCTGATCGAGAGCGCTCGCGATGCCGGCGTGCTCGGCTACGTCGTGAAACCATTCGAGAAATCTGATCTGGTGCCCGCCATCGAGATGTCACTCGGACGGTTCCGCGAGATCGTGAAGCTCAATGAACGGGTCGACGACCTGTCCACCCAACTCGAGAACCGCAAGATCGCCGAACGCGCCAAGGGAGCCCTCATCGATCGTCACTCAATGACAGAATCCGAGGCGTTCGCCTACCTGCAGCGGACCGCCATGAACGAACGGCGAACCATGCGTGACGTGGCTGACGCAGTCCTCCGAGGTGAACTTCCGGTACAGCCCTGACGGTGAAATGCAATCCTGACGGAAGGTATCTGACGCCGGAAACGTCCCACGATCCGCCGAAGTAGCGTCACAGCGTGCCGACGCTGATGTTGATCGATGGAAACTCGCTGACCTATCGGGCATTTTTCGCACTTCCGACAGACATGGCCACCTCGTCGGGCCAGGTCACGAACGCCGTGTACGGGTTCACGTCGATGCTCGCCAATCTGGTGCGAGATCACCAGCCGGACGGGATTGCGGTCACCTTCGATCGACCCGAGAAGACCCACCGCCATCTCCGTCTCGAATCGTACAAGGCCAATCGGGAGGCGGCTCCCGACATCCTTCGTCAGCAGATGGGCCTCGTCCGCCAGGTGGTCGAGACGTTGGGCTTGCCGGTGTTGGACATGGCCGGTGTCGAGGCCGACGACATCATTGCCACGGTGGCAACCCGCGCCCGCGACGCCGGGATCAAAACGATCATCGTCACCGGCGATCGCGACAGCTACCAGTTGGTCGAGGATCCGTGGATCCGGGTGCTCTACAACAAACGCGGCGTCAGCGACTACGCGTTGTACGACGAGGCTGGCATCAAGGAACGCACCGGTGTCCGACCCGATCAGTACCTCCAGTACGCAGCGCTACGGGGCGATCCGTCAGACAACCTGCCCGGGGTTCCGGGTGTGGGGGAGAAGACCGCCGCCAAGCTGATCGTCGCGTACGGGGGCATCGATGGTGTCTACGAACATCTGGATGAACAGACGCCCAAGCTCCGCGAGAACCTCGCCATGAACGAGGACCAGGCCCGGCTCAATCTGGAGATGATGGTCCTCATTCGTGACGTCGACATCGAAGCTGACCCCGTCGAATTGAAGCAGGGCCCCGTCGACCGGGACGCCGCGTTGCAGCTCTTCGCCTTTCTCGAATTCGGTGCGCTCACCGGTCGGATCGCGGACGCGTTCAGCTCCAGCTTCGGCGACGAACTGGTGCCCTCGACCCGCACCGTTCTCGAAGCCGAGCTGGTGGCGTTCCGGGCGGCCAACCCCACCGAACATGGCGCCCGCACCCAAGCGGTCGCGCCGCGGTGGGTGGGTATCCCCGGTCGGAGCGAACTCATCGGTCTGGCCATCACGGTCGACCCGACCATCGGTGAGGTGGCGTGGCTCGATGCCGACTCCGATCTCAGCGTCGCATGGCCGGCGGGCACCACGATCGTTGCCCACGATGCCAAGCCGCTGTTGCGGTCGCTGCT
>JBBRSC010000041.1:0-18018 GCA_038245795.1 Acidimicrobiales bacterium | reverse complement strand
CGGCGGCGACGTCGGCGCCCAGGTCATCGTTGATGGCCGCGTGGAAAACGGTGGCTATCACTACGAGGTGTTCGTGCAGTACCTCGACGACAAGGATCCCGTCGAAGACGCCGTCCTGACCCTGACCGGCACCAGCGAAACAGGAACTGCACCGGTGTCGGTACCCATGCCAGCGACCGCCGAGGCTGGCCACTACGCCGCAACGGTGACTTTGCCCACCGCGGGCGTGTGGAAGATCGTGATCGCATCGACCACGCCGGCGCTCGAGGTGCAGCGGACCCTCACCTCGGCGGGTCCTGATGCCAACCCGACCGTTGTCAGCACGACGGTTGCGTCGTCGATCGTCACCGACCCCAACGGTGCGGTGATCTCGTCGGCACCGGCGACAGCTACTGCCGACGGTTCCACGTCGCCGTCGAGTACCGACAACAGCTCCATGTTGTGGGTGTGGTTGGCCGTCGGGATCGCTGTCATTGTGGCGATCGGATTGGGGCTGAAATTCGGCGGCTCTCGTCCGGGAACCTCTGACGACATCGACTCAGTCTGAGTTCAGTGGGAAATGGCACGCCACGCGGTGGGCGTCGCCGACCAGAACGGGTGTTGTCGTGACACAACGCTGTCGTTCGGGATCCGCCTCGGGTCCGAGCGGGCAGCGGGCGCGGAAACTGCACCCGCTGGGCCGATCCGCAGGATCCGCTGGCTCGCCGCTCAGGACGATCCGGTCACGACGCGGGCGGCCGAGCTGCGGCACTGCGTCGAGCAGGGCAACTGTGTACGGATGGTGAGGTGAGACGAACACGTCATCGGCCAGTCCGATCTCTTTGATGGTGCCGAGCTCCATGACCGCGATCGAATCGCAGAGATAGCGCATGACGGCCAGATCGTGGGAAATGGCGAGATAGGTGAGCTGCAACTCCACCTGAAGTTCCTTCAACAGGTTCAACACCGTCGCCTGGATGGAGACATCGAGCGCAGCGGTGACCTCGTCGAGGAGCAGCAGCTGCGGCCGCGGGGCCAGGGCCCGTGCAATGGCGACTCGCTGACGTTGACCACCGGAGAGTTCGAAGGGATACCGATCCACGAAGGTCTGGGGCAGTCCGACCAGATCCATCAACCGATGCACCTCCATGGCCAGATCACCTTGTCCGCGTGCCACGTCTGGTCGCACGCTGGCCGCCTCGACAAGCGCAGCGCCCACCGTCATTCGGGGGTGCAACGAGGCAGCAGGGTCCTGGAACACCATCTGCGTCGTGGCTCGAAGGTGGCGGCCCGCCGCTGCGGACCCGCCCGTTACGTCCACCCCCTCGACACGCACATTGCCAGCCAGCGCTCGCACCATGCCGACCACGGCACGTGCCACAGTTGACTTGCCTGAGCCCGATTCGCCCACCAGCCCCAGAGTCCCGCCAGCAGGAATCTCGAACGACACATCCTGAACGACCACGACGTCGGAGCCCGGATAACTGACCGAGAGTCCCTGCACCGACAACATCACAGATCGTCCCCGGCTGGATGAACACACGCCACGAGTCCAGCATCGCTCTCGACGAGCGCAGGTCGCGACGAACGACACTCCTCGGACACGTGTGTGCAACGAGGCGAGAACGAGCAGCCGCCGATAATGGTCGATGGATCGGGCGGGGCGCCGACAATCGTGACCAGCGGCTGGTCCTTGGCGGCATCGAGGCGCGGGACAGAACCGATCAGCGCGCGGGTATACCGGTGCCGCGAACTCGTGGCCAATGATCCCGCGTCGATCTCCTCGACGATCCGTCCGGCGTACATGACGAGCACCCGGGTCGCTACTTCGGCGATGAGCGCAATGTTGTGCGAGACCAAGATCACAGCGGTCCCGTGTTCCCGATTGAGCTCCGCGATCAGCGACATCACATCGGCCTGGACCGTGACGTCGAGGGCCGTCGTCGGCTCATCGGCGATCAGCAACGCTGGCGGCGTCATCAATCCCATGGCGATCATGGCTCGCTGTCGCATCCCACCCGAGAACTCGTGCGGGTACTCATCGACCCGCCGCTCGGGAGCCGTGACCCGAACTTCGCGGAGTCGATCCACCGCGGTGGCCCGCGCGGCCTGTCGGCTCTGGCCGTGGTGCACGCGCACCACGTCGCTCATCTGCGCGCCGACCGTTCGAGCGGGGTTGAGCGACGACATCGGATCCTGGAAGACAACCGCCAACCGTCCGCCGAGCACGGGGCCGCGATTGCCCCGAGTGATGCGGCTCAGATCATGGCCCTCGAACATCCAACGGTCCGCGTGCATCTCGGCGCCCGTCGGCAACAGATCCGCCGCGGCCATGGCGGTCAGCGTTTTGCCCGAACCGGATTCCCCGACGATCCCCACGATCTCGCCGGGCTCGATACACAACGACACATCGTTCACGACCGTGGTGCGACGATCGCCACGACCGAACGACACGCTGAGATTCGAGAGTTCGAGCACCGGCTCGCTCATGCGGTCTCCCCCGGTGTCGTGAGGCGGGGGGTGCCACCGATGGATCGGACCGTCAGCCTCGGGTTCAGCGACCGACCCAGGGCATCGCCGAACCAACCGAACGCCACACCAGCCAGCGCAATGGCAATGGCGGGGCCGAGCACAGAAGCGGGCTGATCACGGAAGTTGCGGACGGAGTCGTTCAGCACCGAGCCCCAGTCGATCGACGTCCAGCTCTCAATTCCGCTGCGCGCCCCACCAAATCCGAGATATGTCAGGGCGGAGATGGCGATGAGACTTTGGCCGAACATCGAGAACACGGCAACGACCAACGAGTCAACGATGGTTCCCAACACGTAACGGCTGGCGATCCGCCGGCGCGACAGTCCCAACAAGCGGCCGGCGGCGACATAGTCGAGCCCGACCACCGACGCCGCCGACGTCAGGGTGATACGGGCAAAGAAGGGTGCGATCGAGAGCCCGATAGCGATGACAATGGCTCCCCGACCCTTCTCCAGGACCGCAATGATCAGAACCGACAACAGGATCGACGGAAACCCCAACCAGGTGTCGATCACCGTTGCGCCGATTCGTTGTGTCCGCCCGCCGACCGTCACCAGGAGCGCTCCGGAGAGCAATCCGATCGATGCCGAGATCGCCACCGCGCCAGCCGCCATCAGCAACGACAGACGGGTCCCGACCAGCACCCGGGCCAGGTTGTCCTGGCCTGATCCGTTGGTCCCCAGCGGATGGGCCGGCGATGGTGGTCGCAGTGTGCGAAGGAAGTCCGACTTCACTGCCGCGTCACCCCAGATGGGCGGTCCGATGATGGCGAGAATCACGAGCGCCGACAACAGCACCACCCCGGCGACGCCAGTTGGGGTTCCCAGCAACGTGGCGAGCCAACGTTTGCGGCGTCCGAACGCCCGGCTCACGTTCGCACCATGGTCCGGGGATCGACGGCCGCCAATGCGATGTCGACCAACGTATTGACGACCACGACCGTCACGCCGAGGATCAGCGCGATTGCCTGCACGAGCGGATAGTCGCCGAGTTGGATCGCCTCGATGAGCGACCGACCCAGGCCGTTGCGATTGAAGATGCTCTCCACCACGACCGCACCGCCGATCAGCGACGAGAACAACACGCCGCCAATGGTGATGGCGGGTGCAACAACGTTGGGAAGGACGTCGCGGAGATATACGCGCACCGGCGACAGCCACTTGCTCCTCGCCGTGCGCATGTAGTCCTGGCCGAGCACGCCGAGCGTCTCGACGCGAACCACCCGAGCCAACAACAGCGCTGGCCCCAAGCCCACGGCGAGAGCGGGAAGCACCTCGTCCGTCCACCCTCCTGCGGGCGTTCTCGGGAACCAGTCGAAGGTGTAGGCAAACAGGTAGACGAGGACGACCCCGAGGACGTAGGGAGGCACGGACCCGAGGAACCCGGTGATCCCACTGAAGCCGACATCGAGCGCCCGGCGGCGACCGTTCGTGAGCGCGCCGACAATCATTCCGAGCGGCAACGCCACGACGAAGATCACGAGCGTGCCGGCCAAGGCCAGACGGAGGGTGGACCCGATTCGATCCCCGATGACGGTCGTCACCGGTTGTTGGGTCTGAAACGACGTCCCGAAGTCGAACGTGACCGCCGATCGGAGTGTTTCCAAGTACTGGATTGGCAGGGCGCGGTCGAGGTGGAGGTCCTGACGGGCCCGAGCGAGCGCCTCCTCCTTTTGTTGTTCGGTGCCATCGAATCCGCCGATGGCGTTACGTTCCGGATCACCCGGGACGAGTCTCACTGCCATGAAGACCAGGGTGACGAGAACGAAGCAGACGATCACCAGACGGACGAGCCGCCGAACGAGGAAGGGGCCCCAATCAGTCAACAGGAACAGTCATTTCCCGCGGATCGAGAAGGGATCGATCTTGTAGAAGCGAGCGTTGAAGGTCACGCCGTTGCCGAACCAGTACTTGATCGGCTGATCGAGGGGCAGAACGTTGACCTGTTCGAGCACGGCCCGTTCTGCTTCCTTCCACGCCACGCAGCGCGCTTCACCTTCGGCCGCCAGCGCGGTATTGGCGGCAGCATCGAACTCCGGGTTGCTGACACCCGTGTAGTTGTCACCGTTGCCAGTCCCGATCTGGTTGAGCCAGAGCGCGGGCAGCGGCGTCGACGACGTGAAGGGGAACGAGCCCACGTCGAAGTTTCCGGCGAGCAACGCCACAATGGATTCGGAGCGGGTGCCGACGGCCAGCTTCACGTTGAATCCGCCATCGGTCAGCGCCTTCGCCAGATAGTCCGGTGCCTTGTACTGGGTGTTGTCGCCGACGACGTTGATGAGTAGGGCCGAACCGTCGGGCTTGGTTCGGAAACCGTCGGCGCCCTTCTTGTACCCCGCCTCGTCGAGGAAGGTGGCTCCAGCGGCGGGGTCGTACTTGGGGGCGTATCCCTCGGCGTCCGCGTTGTAACAGTCGATGTTCGGCGTGAAGAGTGTGCGGCGAGGGATGCCGAGATTCTGCGTCTCGGCCGCTGCGCCCTGCTGGGAATCGATCAACATCGCAATGCCCTGGCGGAGCTTCACGTCGCCCATCTTGGCGCCGGGACCCTGCGCGAACACCACGGCGTTGGTTCCGTAGGCCTGGCCCTCGACCAAGGTCAGCGCTGCGTTGGCCTTCAGCCGAGTGACGTCGGTCGACTGCAGCCCTGCCACGAAACCGGCGTTCTTCTCGACGAGGTCAGCGGCAGTTGCGTCCTCGGTCACAACTTGGAGCGTGACGGTCTTGGGCATGTCAGCGAGCGTGGTGCCCTCGGGGAGCGCCACGTAGTCCGTCCGCAGATTCATCACGTACTTCTCGCCGCGCTTGGACTCAACGAGGGTGTACGGGCCGGAACCCGCCCCCGTCGTCTTCATGATGTCGGGATTGTCGACGCCACCGGGGCAGATGACGAAGCCCGAATTGGCGAGCCCGGTCAGCATGTCGTTGTTCGGGCTCTTGAGCTTGATGGTGACGGTCTTGGCGGCGGGATCGGCGACGATGCTCTCAGCGCCCGCTACCCCGAACACCCGGGTACGGCCCTTCGCGGCCTTATTGGTCGAGAAGTGCTCAAACGATTTCGCCACAGCGGCCGCATCGAGTGGAGCGCCATCGGCGCACGTCATGCCATCACGGATGGTGAACACGCCCGACGTCGTAGTGGTCTCCCACTTCGTGGCGATGCCGGGCAAGATCTTGCCCTCGAGGTCGCGGCGGACCATCGGGTCGTAGAGGAACGGCAGAAGCTGCTGAGCGCCGTCCTCGCCGAGCGACGTATGGGGATCGAATGTGTCGGTGTCCTTCGGCACGATGATGGTCACCGATGCCGGGGCAGGCTTGGCGCCGGCTTGGCCTTGGCCGGTCGCCACCTTGTCTTTGTCAGGCGTGGTGGGGCTGGTAGCGGTGGTGCCGGTGTCAGTTCCGCAGCTGGCGGCGAGCACCACTGCTGCCAGGGAGACAACGATCAGCGGACGGGTCCTACGCATGAATAACCTCGGAAGTTGGGCGATGATGGAACCCCGGCTCGGCCGGAACCACACTTGAGCGACGATAGCGGCCGTATCTCACGGAACGACGGAGCATCGGCACGTAGAGCGGTTTCCCTGAGTCGACGACTTCGGCCCGTACGATGTGGCCGTGCCCATCGCCACTGTGGATCCTGCTCTCGGACTGAACGACGACGAGGTTGCCGAGCGGGTGGCGAACGGTTTGGTGAACGCCGTGCCGGCAGTGCCTTCCCGCACGCTGAGCCAAATCGTCCGGGCCAACGTCTTCACGCGATTCAACCTGTTGATGAGTGTGCTGCTCGCCATCGTCCTGGCGTGCGGGGCCTACAAGGACGCTCTCTTCGGGGGGGTGGTCATCGGCAACGCGGTGATCGGGATCATCCAGGAGATCCGGGCAAAGCGGACCCTGGATCAGCTCGCCGTACTCTCTGCGCCACGGGCACTCGTCGTTCGCAATGGCGAGGTGCACGATCTCGATGTCGATGACATCGTCCTCGATGACATCGTCGAACTCCGCACGGGCCTGCAGGTCGTCGCGGATGGCATTGTGATGATCGCCGATGGCCTCGAGGTCAACGAGTCGCTCCTGACGGGTGAAAGCGACGCCGTCGTCAAGGCACCCGGCTACACGCTCATGTCGGGAAGCTTCGTGGTCGCCGGCAACGGACGGGGACAGGTCGACAAGGTTGGCGCCGATGCATACGCCTCGAAGCTGGCCGAAGAGGCCCGACGGTTCACGCTCGCCACCAGCGAGCTGCGCAAGGCCATCGACAAGATCGTGACGTGGGTGAGTTGGGCACTGATTCCCGTCGGTGGGCTGCTGATCTGGAGTTCGTTACGAACTGACCACAACGGCATACGCGATGCGTTGGTGAAGGCAACCGGCGGTGTCGTGGCCATGGTGCCCGAGGGTCTCATCCTGTTGACGACGGTGGCCTTTGCCGTGGGTGTTGTGCGGCTGGCGCGCCGCCGAACCTTGGTCCAGGAACTTCCGGCCATCGAGATTCTGGCGAGAGTCGATGTGATCTGCCTCGACAAGACGGGCACGATCACCGAGGGCACGATGACGGTTGCGGAGATACGCGATCTCCCGGGTGGTCCCGACGAAGCCACCAGTCGTTCGGCCCTGGCGGCACTCGCGTGGACCGACGCTCACCCCAATGCGACCCAAGCTGCGCTGCAGGCATCGCTGGCTACCGCGCCAGAGGGATGGGATCTCTCCGGCTCGATCCCCTTCAGCTCCACGCGGAAGTGGTCGGCGAGCTCTTTCGGTGATCACGGCTCGTGGGTCTTCGGCGCACCCGAAATGGTGTTGTCCGGATCATCACTCGACCAGGTGTTGCCCGACGTCAACGAGGCGGCGGCTGCGGGGCAGCGGGTGCTGGTGCTCGCCCATTCCGATGCTGGCGTCGAGAGTGGCAGCGAAGAACTCCCAGCGAAGTGCACCGCTGCTGCGTTGGTCATGATGGAGGATTCGATCCGCTCCGACGCCGCGGAGACGTTGGCGTATTTCGCTGAGCAGGGGGTCACGCTGAAGGTGATCTCGGGGGACAACCCGGTGACCGTGTCGGCGGTCGCCGCTCGCGCCGGCCTTGCGGATGCCGACAACGTCATCGATGCCCGAACCCTCCCCGACGACCCGGAGTCGCTCGCCAACGTGGTCGAAGCCACCACCGTCTTCGGTCGGGTCTCGCCCCACCAGAAGCGCGCGATGGTGAAAGCATTGCAATCCCGAGGTCACACCGTTGCCATGACGGGCGACGGCGTGAACGACGTCTTGGCGCTCAAGGATGCTGACGTGGGGATCGCGATGGCGTCCGGTTCCGAGGCCACCCGCGCCGTCGCCCAACTCGTCCTCCTGGACTCGAACTTCAGTGGACTTCCGATGGTCGTCGAAGAGGGCCGGAGAGTCATCAACAACCTTCAGCGGGTCGCTGCGCTGTTCCTGACCAAGACCACGTACGCCATTCTCATTGCCATCTTCGTGGCGATTAGCGGTGTCACGTATCCATTCCTTCCCCGACATCTCACCCTGGTCGGCACGCTCACCATCGGGCTTCCGTCATTTTTCTTGGCCCTTGCGCCCAACAGCGACCTCGTTCAGGGGGACTTCTTCCGGAAAGTCGCTCGGGTGTCGATCCCGTCAGGACTGGTGGCGGCCGCCGCCACCCTTACGGCGTTTCTGTGGGCACGCGGAGCGCCGACGCTGTCGGAGCAGCAGGATCAGACCATGGCCACGCTCGTCCTGACCGGCGTCGGAATGTTGGTACTGATCCGGACCTCGCGGCCGTTCGTCGTCTGGAAGGCCGGACTGGTGGCAGCCATGTGTGGACTGGTCCTGGCGGCCATCGTGACGGCTCCCGGCCGCCGATACTTTGAGCTGGATCTGCCTCCGTCGCAGGGTCTCTGGATCGCTGCGGGACTCGTGGCGGGTTCCGCCTGGCTCTTGGTGCTGGCCGAATTCGCGCTCCGCCGGTTCATGGGCCCCGCCTGAGATTTCCCAGCGGAGGACCTCGGAAAGTGACGAGTCCCGCCGACCGGTGATGGGTGGGTCACACTGGAAGCATGCGTTCGAGTCGAAGTCTCATCATCTCGTGCGCCAATTTCGTCCTGCTGGCCGCCATCTCGGTGATCTTTCCGTTGCTGCCCCAACTCCAGGAAGCTCACGGCTTGAGCACTGCCGAGCTCGGCGTGATGTCAGCGGCATCATTCGTCGCAGGGTTGTTTGCCCAACTCGCCCTGGCCCGATTTGTCGATCGCGGATATGCGCGTGAGCTCCTCGTCGGGGCGGCGGCTGTCACCGCGGTGGGGTTGGCGGGAGTGGCAATGTCCACGGTGTTCTGGCAGTTCGTATTGGCCCGGTTCATCTGCGGTCTCGGCTACGCATCGTTCGGTCCCCCGGCCCGCGCCCTCGCCGCTGCCGAAGACCCCGAACAGGTGGGCTTGAACCTTGGTCGGCTGTCGGCAGGAGAGCTCGCCGGTGTGGTGATCGGGCCAGTTCTTGGTGCGGGCCTTGCGAGCTGGATCGGCCTCGATGCCCCGTTCTGGATACTGAGCGCAGTCTGCATCCTGCTGATGTATCCGCTCGCCAGGATCGACCTGAGTCGCCTCACAATTCGCGCAGCGGACGACGAGCGACCGCCGGCAACGGTGAGGACCGTGGCCAGACGACCGGCAGTGCAGCGCGCCGCGCTGCTCTACGTGGCGTTGTTTCTTCCAGTCGGCGTCTACGACGTGTTGTGGGCCAGGTACCTCACCGACCTTGGGGCCACAGCCCTGTTCATCGGGTTGACGTACACGGTCTACGGCTTGCCGTACGTGGCGGTCGCACTTTTCGGGACCAAACTGATTGATCGCGTGGGGCCCGTGACCGCCGCCGGCTGGGGCCTCGTGTGCCTTCTCCCCATCACGTTCGCCTTCGGGTTGTTCGATCGTCCCGCCATACTCCTCGCTGTCAGCGTCGTGGAAGCACTGGTCGTCGCCATCGCCGCTCCCGCCGCGCAAGCCGCCATGGCTGAGGCGTGCGAGCCGCACGAGATCGGGACCGGGCAGGGCCTCAGTGGGGCAGCAGGCATCGGTGGCGCGGGGATCGCCGCCATCAGCGTGGCATCGATCTACGCGCAGGGTGGGGCGATCTGGGCGTTCAGTGTCACGGTCGGCGTGATGTCCGTGGTCGGAATCCTTGCGATGGTCCTGGGAGCCCGCGGATCGGTACGGCCTCGATCGGCGGTCTACGAGTCAGGTTCGGTCGTCGACGCCATGCCCTCGGTCAACACTGACCGTTGATGACCGGTCGCCCGGAACGCCCGTCCGAGCAAGCCACCCTTCGGCGCCAACAGCGAACCGAGCACGTGATCGTCGCCGTCGTCGTCCTCTGAATCGTCGCGCTCGTCGGCGTGATCACGCTCGTCCGCGACATCTGACACCTCCACCTCGCGTTCCGGCACGACCAGCGTCGCGCGTGGATCGGTGGTGAAGACTGGCTCGTCAACGAGTAGCTGACCCCAGGCCCGCTCGGGCGGTTCGGTCTCAGCGAAACCCGGCGGGTGCGACTGGACCACTTGCGGCTCCACCGCTCGATCGATGACCACCCACCCGCGTGGTGGGCTGAGTCGTTGCCGATGAAGTTCACAGAGGAGCTGACCGCGGTCATCGACGGACAAGGCGCTGATCCAGACCTGACAGGTCACGGCGTCGTACGTGATCGAAAACGCTGCGGGTTGGCTACAACCCGGACGACGACACGACCACCCCATCAGCTCAGGTTACCGGTGGGCCGGTCAACGAGCGGGTTGTGCTGCCCGGGCCCGCACATGGAGGTCGGTGATCTCGAGGTGCGTGGGCATCTCGACCGCACCGAGCACGCAATCGGCCACGTCGTCAGGATGCAACGCCGGGACGTCGGTCGACTCGGCGATCAGCCCTCCGACATGGACCGTGGTGACGCGCACTCCGGCACCGGACAATTCCTCGCGCACGCCCTGGGCGAGCGCCTTCACGCCGTAGCGGGTCATGGCGTACTGGGTGTCATTCGACGAGAAGCTCACGTCGTCGACCGGGTTCACGAACACCACATGGCCGGGGCCGCTGCGGATGCGATCGACGAGCGCCTGGGTCAGCAGATAGGGACCACGAAGGTTGACGAGGTATTGCTCGTCGAGGTCTTCGATGGGTCCTTTCGACACACCGTGCCGCACGTGGACGTCGGCGCAATGGACCAGCACGTCGACAGGCCGATCGACCCGTGTCACGAAGTCCGCGGCACTTGCCACATCGGTGGCGGAGCCCAGATCACACTGCAGGTACACGATCGACGCCAGCGGTCCGGCCACTTCGGCGATCTCGCGGAGTCGATCCTGGTCGCGACCGATCACGCACACACGCGCACCCGCCGCCACCAATGCCAACGCCACTGCTCGTCCAACGCGATCGTGGGCGCCCGTGACCACTGCGACCTTGCCGGCCAGGGTGTCGAACGGGTCCAGCGGACCATGGGGCTCGGGGGCAAAATGGGAATCATCGCGGAGATCGATCTCGGCTTCGATGACCTGATCGTCGGGAACGGGTTCGGAGAGTATGTCCATCGGGCGATCCGACATCAGCACGCGGTTGGTCCCGATCGTCGCGAAGGGAACACCGTGTTCGCCTGTCCCTACCTCTGCCGTCATGAGTTCCGCCTCCATGGCACAGCGATGGTGAGATCGCCGCCACGCTCTGCTCAGACTTCACCGCCGCGAAGTCCATCTTGTTGAGTCAGGGTACGAGAGATCCCACCAGAACTCAAAGGAATCTCTCGAACCGCTGTTCCTCAGGCGTCGACGTTCAATCCTCGGTTCATACGCTCGACCGAGTCGATGTATTCATTGACCATGTCGAGCACGACATCGCCGGCGCGGCGGACCTTCTTGAAGGATCCGACCACCTGGCCGACCGGGTTGAACTGCACATCACGCGCTTGCTCCGCATATCGATGGCCGCGGGCGACGGCTTCGCCCGTGATCATGAATTGCAGCGGCATGCCCAGGGGCTTGGGATTGTCGGGGCTCTCCCAGGCGTCGGTCCAGTCGTTGCGGAGCATGCGACACGGTTTGCCCGTGAAGCTCCGCGACCTGACGGTGTCACGGCTCGTGGCCGCGAGGTACTGCTCCATCTGGGCCGGCGGCGTCTCGGCCTCTTCGACCGTGAGCCACAGTGAGCCGGTCCACGCTCCCGCGGCCCCCATGGCCATGGCGGCCGCCATCTGACGACCGGAACCGATCCCACCGGCGGCCAGCATCGGCATCGGCGAAATGGCGTCGATGACCTCGGGCCATAACACGATCGATCCGACGTCACCGGTGTGTCCGCCGCCCTCGGAACCTTGGGCGATCACGAAATCAAGGCCAGCTTCCTTGTGCGACAGCGCCTGCTTGACTGATCCGCAGAGTGCCGCCACCAAGCGGCCCGTCGACTGGATCTCGGTAACGATCTCGGGCGGCGGTGTTCCCAGCGCGTTGGCGATGAGCTTCACATTGGGGTGCGTCAACGCGATCTCGATGAGCGGACCAGCAGTGGCTTCGGTCCACCCGATGAGCTCGGGTGCGTGGACGTCGTCGGGGAGTTCCGGCACGCCATGGTCGCTCAGCAGTTTCTTGACGAAGGTGCGATGCCCATCGGGGATCATGGTGCGCAGTTCGTCCTCGAGCTTTTCGGGGTCGAGCTCCCCCATGCCCTCGTACTTCATGGGGATCACGATGTCGACGCCGTAGGACTTGCCCCCGACGTGTTCGTCGATCCAGTCGAGTTCGATGGCGAGCTGCTCGGGGGTGAAGCCCACCGCACCGAGGACACCCATGCCGCCGGCGTTCGTGACGGCGGCGACAACGTCTCGGCAGTGGGTGAATGCGAAGATTGGAAACTCGATACCGAGCCGTTCACAGAGTTCGTTGTGCATGGGACAAGCGTACGGCAAAACTGGAACGCGTTCTAGTTGTTGCCTGACTGACGAGGTGGATCCGTAGAGTGGGGCGATGTCACGTGATCAGGCGGCCAACGTCTTTGCGGCACTCACCGTGGTGTCGGTCCTCATCGCCCTGGCAATGGCCGCGGTACTCGTGATGTCCCTCACCGGATCTGCGGGTGCCCGGAAATTTCGCGACTCGCAGAGCCTGACCTTCATGGGCGGCGCCGCCATGATCGCCACGACCTGCTCGCTCGGCAGCCTCTACCTCTCGGAAATCGCGAATTACGAGCCGTGCCGGTTCTGTTGGTTCCAGCGCACGATGATGTACCCGCTCGCCGTGGTGTTGATTGTCGGCTGGATCCGACGGGATCTCGGGGCCAAGTGGGCGGGGATCGTGTTGGCCACGATCGGTGGCGCCATCTCGATCTACCACGTGCTGCTGGAGCGGGGGTTCGTCGAGGAGAGCGAGGCGTGTCTCAAGACCGGGCCCTCGTGCGCACTCCGCTACATCGACAAGCTCGGCGGCTGGGTCACTGTGCCCTCCATGGCGCTGGTGGGGTTCGCGTCGGTCATCGTGTTGCTGCTGAACGTGGTTCCTGCGGCAACCGTTGCCAGCTGGGACGAGGACGCCGAGCTGGATGAGTTCGATGATTTTGAGTCGGCCGAGGCTGGCCTGCTCGCGCCGGCAGCCACCGAGCTGACACACTGAAGGCCTGCTGACACTCGCTGCGAGCGAGCACCCATACCCCACCAACCCGCGACCTGACCCTCGCGACACGACAACGGAGTACGCCGACATGGCCCAGTCCAGCCCTCAACGGAGAGCCAATCCGAGTGCCACCCAGGAACCCGGCACCCCCAAGCGCACCAAGACCGCGCCGCGACCGCAGGGCAAACAACCGGTGCCGGTCAAGAACAATCGGAGCACCTACATCCTCGTCGGTGCGTCGCTGGCCGTGATTGCGGTCATCGCGCTGTTGTTCGTCGTGTCCTCGAATGGCAACCCGGACATCTCAACGACCGACGCGGCCCGTCAGTTCCAAGACGTCAAGGTCAATGGGACCGCGCTCCCCGATGCGCCATCGAACCCCGAGGTGGCCGACACCTCACTTGGTCTGCCCGCGCCAGGGGTCTCAGGCAAGTACTTCGACGGCACACCGACCGACCTGCTCGTGGCCGGCAAGCCCACCATGATCGTCTTCGCCGCCCACTGGTGCCCCCATTGCAACGCCGAGATCCCGATCATCAGCGGCATGATCAACGATGGCGCGGCGAAAGGGATCGACAACGTTGCGGTGGCCACCAGCTCCGACGAGTCGAAACCCAACTTTCCTCCGGAGACCTGGTTGAAGGGGAAAATGGGATGGAAATGGAAGACCATCGCCGATGACAAGAACAACTCGCTGGCGGCTGCCTACGGGGTGACCGGCTTCCCGACCATGGTCTTCATCGGCGCCGACGGCCTGGTGAAGGCCCGAACGAGTGGCGAGCAACCGAAAGAGAAGCTGCAGGAGCTCTTCGACAAGATCAAGCCCGCGGTCGGCAGCACCAACGCAGGCTGAGAATCGCAGAGATCCAAGGTGACGACAAGTGATGGCGCGTCCCGACGGGGCACGATCGTGGTGGGGGTCGCCGCAGTTGTGGCAGTTGGTCTGATCATCGGCACCATCGTGGTGTTGTCCGGCAACGACAGCGAGACGGCGATCTCACGAACGCTCACCCTCTCGACGACGACCGAGCAGAGCACCGGCCCGGGCAGCCAACGGGGCACCACCTCTCGGCCGTCGCGCTCCACGACCACATCCCCGACCGCCACCACATCCCCAACCGCCGCCAATACGGTCGAGCTGGGAACTGTCTCCATCACCGGCGATCCGCTGGCGGAAGTGGGGGCCGACGGGGTTCCTGACTCGTCACTGGGGGCCGTTGTCCCGACACTCGTGGGCACCAACTCATCGGGTGAGCCAGGCACTGTTCCCATCGCCGGGAAGCCGACGCTGGTGATCTTCGCGGCACACTGGTGTCCGCACTGCAACGATGAGCTGCCGGTGATCGTCGATTGGATGACCACGGCCGCCGCTCAGGGCGTTGAGGTCGTCGTAGTCCTGACTGCCATCGATCCGGACCGACCGAACTATCCGCCGTCGCGATGGTTGTCGGGGTTCAAATTCACCGGCTCGGTGCTGGTTGATGACGCCGATTCGTCAGCGGCGACAGCCTTCGGGCTCACCGGGTTTCCGATGATGGCTGCCGTGCGGGCCGATGCCACGCTTGCGCTGCGCGCCAGCGGCGAACAACCCACCGACGTGCTCGATGCACTCGCAAGTGCGGCGCGGTCCTGACGCCCGCTGAGAACCAGCTCGGGTTGGTCACCCACTGCACTGAAAGATTGGTTGCCTTCAACGAATGCGTAAGGGTACCCTTACGTCATGGCCTACGTGTGCTCCTGTCACGGCATCAGCGACCGCACGGTGCGCGCCGCCATCTCAGCAGGCGCAAACTGCGTCGAAGATGTCACGGCGATGTGCCGGGCGTCTGGCAACTGCGGTTCCTGCGCTCCGACCATCGAGTCGCTTCTCGCGATAGAACGTGTCCTCAGCGTGCGGTCCACCTCCTCGGCTGCGTGAGTGCCAACCCGAAAGGTCCCTCTCTATGCAGGGCAATCCCGAGATCATCGAACTCCTCAACGAGGTCCTCACTGCTGAACTGACCGCGGTCAACCAGTACTTCATCCACGCCAAGATGTGCGACAACTGGGGCTACAAGAAGCTCGCTGAGTACACCCGATCCGAGTCGATCGACGAGATGCGTCATGCGGAGACACTCATCGAACGGGTCCTCTACTTCGATGGTGTGCCCAATCTGCAACGCCTGCTGCCGCTCCACGTGGGAGAGACGGTGCCCGAACAGTTCGAGAACGATCTCGCCGTCGAGTACGCAGCCATCGAACGACTCAATCGGGGCATCGCGGCGTGTGTCGCTGCCGGCGACAACGGAACTCGCTCCATCCTGGAGGAGATTCTCCGATCCGAGGAAGAGCACTGTGACTGGCTCGAGACGCAGCTCGAGACGATCCGACAACTCGGCCACGTGGCCTACCTGTCCGAGCACATCCACTCCTGACCGCTTCCCGCCGAAGTCAGGCGCTGACCGCTTCCCGCCGAAGTCAGGCGCTGACCGCTTCCCGCCGAAGTCAGGCGCTGACCGCTTCCCGCCGAAGTCAGGCGCTGACCAGGATCCGCTCGCTCGCAAAAGGACCCACACCGAGCGTTCGGCCATCCACTTCGACGGTCGTGGTGCCATCAGGAGCGGAGGCAGTGACGCGACCTGATCGACCCGGCAACAGGTGCGCGTCCTCGAGGAACTGCAATACCCCCGGCTCGAACTCGAGTGCCTCCGGGATCCGGCGCACGATGAACTCCGTACCGACGGCAACGCTCGCCAGGGCGATCGTGTCCGGCGCCAGGTAGGCGCTGCCGGGGATGGGATTGCCGTGGGGACAGGTCGTGGGATCGCCGAGAACCCGGATCATCGCCTCTTCGACCACCTGGGAAATGACGTGTTCCCACTTGCCGGCTTCCTGGTGCGCGGTTGTCCACGACAATCCGAGCATGTCCACCATGAAGCGCTCGGCCAGACGGTGTCGGCGAACGACGCTCTCTGCCAAGGACCGTCCGGCGATGGTCAACGAGATGACGTTGCCGGACAGGTTCACGAGACCCTCGGCATCGAGCCGCTTGATCATCTCCGAGACCGACGGCCGGGAAACGTCCATCCGCTCGGCGATTCGGGCCTGAAGCACCGTGACATCATCCTCGGCAAGCTCGAAAATGGTCTCGCAGTACTCCTCGAACGCAGGGTGCCACTCAGCCATGTCATGCAGCCTACCGCCGACGACCCAAAGCGTTCCCTCGTGTTCCGGCTCGCCCATGAGACGAATCTCGCCGCTCTATAACGGGAGTGGTTCTCATTCTAATTTCCCGATAGAGTTCACTGTGTGAAACACAACCGCCAGACGCCACTCGTCTCCCGTGTCGCGCTCGTCCCCATCGCTCTCGCGCTCGCTCTCTCGAGCTGCGGGTCTGATACGGCCACTTCCACGACCGGCGACGCCACGTCGAGGATCACCGTCGTCGCGACCACCACCCAGCTCCAGGACTTCGTGCGGATGATCGGCGGCGACAAGGTGAAGCTGGTCGGCCTTCTCAAGCCGAACGTCGATCCTCACGATTTCGAACCCGGCCCCGCTGAGCAGAAGGCGCTGAGCGATGCGAGGGTGATCGTCAAGAACGGTGTGGGTCTCGACAAGTGGCTGGATGCCGCCGTCACTGCGGCCGACACGACGGCCACGATCGTCGACGCCTCAAGCGATGTGGCGATCCGGCAGGGCACAGGAGACGAGGTGGCCGGGGATCCGCACATCTGGCACAACCCGATGAACGCCAAGATCATGGTCGAGAACATCACCAAGGCGCTGGTGGCGGCCGATGACGCGAATACCGCGATCTACAGAGCGAATCAGACCACCTACAGCGCACAGCTGGACACCCTCGACGCTGACATTTCGGCGCAGATCGGTACGCTCGCCAACAAGAAGCTCGTCACCAATCACGACGCCTTCGGCTACTTCGTCGATCGCTACGGGCTCACGTTCGTCGGGGCCGTCATCCCCAGCTTCGATACATCAGCCGAACCGTCGGCTGCCGACGTGACGGACCTCGTCGCCCAGATCAAGGACGCAGGAGTCAAGGCCATCTTCGCCGAGTCATCGCTCCCGCCATCGCTCACCGAAACCATCGGCCGCGATGCAGGGGTACGGGTGATCGAGGGCGACGAGTCGCTCTACGGCGACACGTTGGGTCCGGTCGGATCGAGCGGGGCGACCTATCTTCTGATGATGCGCCACAACACGTCGACCATCGTCAATGCGCTGAAGTAGGCGAACCATGTCCGAACCCGCACTGATCTTCGACGACGCGACGGTCGTCTTCGATTCTGCGATAGCTGTCGAGGGCGTCTCGGCAGTGGTCTACCCGGGCGACTCCGTGGCGCTCATTGGACCCAACGGTGCTGGAAAATCGACGTTGCTTCGCGCCACGCTCGGCCTCGTTCCGCTGGCTCGAGGCTCGATCACCGTCCTCGGCACTGATCCGGTCTCGGCTCGGCGCCACGTCGCCTACGTCCCGCAGGCCGATCAGCTCGATCGCGAGTTCCCCGTCACCGTCATCGACGTGGTCAGGATGGGCCGCTACCGATCGGTTGGGTGGGGACGGCGCCTCCGCCGATCCGACAAAGTGCTCGCCGCCGAAGCGCTCGAGCGCGTCGGATTGTCGGATCGGGCGCACGATCGATTCGGCACGCTGTCGGGCGGCCAACGCCAGCGGGTGCTGCTGGCTCGTGCCATCTGCCAACAAGCACGGCTCCTACTGTTGGACGAGCCGTTCAACGGCGTCGACTCGACCACACAGGATGCGTTGCTGGCGGTGCTGAGTGAGCTGCGGGCCGACGGTGTCGCCATCGTGATGCCCACCCATGATCTCGCCGTCGCGCACCTGGCGTGCGGCGATGCGTGTTTGTTGAATCG
>JBBRSC010000040.1:0-18153 GCA_038245795.1 Acidimicrobiales bacterium | reverse complement strand
CCCGGAGGATCTTGTGGTCATCGCAGAGCAGGATTCTCAACATGGTGTCCCTCACTGGTCTCGGACGTCTGAAGAGGACCCAGCGGAAACCACGATGGTCGTTCCCACTCCCGGCGTGCTCTCGATGGTCAATCGAGCGCCGATGACGTCAGCGCGTTCTCTCATACCCACCAGACCGTAGGCGCTGTCACGCACCCCTTTCGCGGCATCGAAGCCACGACCGTCGTCGGTGATCGTCAGTACGCCCCGACCTTCGGCCACCTGCCAGACCACATCGACGTGGCGGGCCTGAGCGTGTTTGTCGATGTTGGAGAGCGACTCCTGGAGAATCCGGAGCAGTTCGTTCTCGACCGGGACGGGCAGCGACTGATCGGGGTCGGTCACCGACCAGGTCACGTCGACCTCGGTCCGTTCGGTGAAGCGGTCGACGATCTCCTTGCCGATCCTCGAGAGCGGTCGGCCCTCGGTGACGCCACTCCGCAATTGGCGAAGGGTCTCGCGCAACTCGTCGAGGGCGGTCTGGACGTCGCTGTAGAGACGGGTGAGTTCGGGCGTGGTCGTGTCTTCGCCGCTGATGATCCGCTCGAGTTCGAAACTGATGTAGGTCAGCCACTGCCCGAGACGATCGTGGAGATCGCGTGCGATGCGGGAGCGTTCCTCTTCGGCGCCGAGCGTTCGCAAGCGGCCGAACCACCGGGCGTTGTCGAGTGACAGGGCCAGGACGTCGGCCATACCAGCGAGCAGCCGGACATCACGTTCGGAGAACTGCTCCGGCAAGGGGTGCTCGATGCCCAGCAACCCGACCGTTCGATTCCTGGTGTGGAGGCGCACGTACAGGCCGCTGCCAGACAACGGCGCAATGCCCTGACCACTCGTGTCGAGATGTGGATCGAGTCGAGGTTCGGACTGGTCGATCACCCGTCGAAGCGCGATCGGCAACTCAACCGAAGAACTGGAGGGCTTGAGGAGGCAACCCTCGGCCAACTTGGGAACCCATTCATCGGAGGTTTCGTCGAGCTCGACGAGGCACACCACGGTGGGATGGAACGTGTCGGCGATTTGGCGGTGAGCGGTATCGAGGGCCTCGCGCAGATTGAGCGAGGTGGGCAGCGTGCGGGCCAACGCGTTCAACATGGTGAGGAGGTCATTGGTCTCAGCCAACGCGTCGAGTCGCCCGGCCGCTTGCGAGCGACGCTTCTCCATGTCGAGCAACGACGAACGGATGAGCGCTGGTGCCAACACTGCAATGATGAAGCCGCCCCCGACGGCCACGGAGACCCGATCGTCGAGTCGGAGAAGCTCTCCGTGGAGCGCGGAACCGATCATCATCGCTCCGCCGGCGACAATCACGGCGATGGCGCCCGAGGTGTATCCCCATCCGAACGAGGCCACGGCAACCGCGGCGATCACGCAGAAGATGAACGGGCTGCGGGGTCCACCTGAGAATCCAGCGGCGACCGCGAACAACGCAGTGTCGGTAGAGGCGACGACTCGATCCACCGTGCGGCGGGAGGCGAGTCGGACGGGCAGCGTGGTGCGCCACGTTGTGAGGAAGAGGCAGATCCCGAGGGAGACGACCACATCGAGATCGCCGGTCAACGCGGCCTTCGTTCCGAAGATCATTCCAAACATTGCGGCCGCCCAACGCAGCGACATGATCAGTGGAGAGATCGTGGCCCGGATCTGGGGAGGGAGCGCAAAGCTCCGGGCGGCGTCGTCGATTCCGCCGTGCGGGAGGGTTCTCAGCGCCACGATCATCTCGTCGAGGCCAACGCCCTCTGCGCCCGGCCGTGGCGACGCGAGTTCCCCAGCGGTCGGGCCGTTGCCCGTTCCCTTCGGGGATGGCGACTGTTGAGGCATGAGGGTGAGTGAGGTCATGGGAGATCGGGCGGAGTACGCCTCTACCCCCATCGGTGCCAGTTGTTCGAAATCAAGGGGCGCGGAGGAGTGCACCGCTGAGGACGATGACGACTCAGTTCGGTGCGAGGCCCCGGAGTGCGACGTCGATGACCGAATCGATCAGCTCGTCCCGGCCTGTCTCGGAGAAGTCCATGCCCAGCAGCACCACCGACGCGGCCCCGTGCGCAATCGTCCAGAGGGTGAGGCCAACCAGGAGCGGATCGCGGGTGGGGTCGAGCCGACCAGCGGCCTGAGCGGTCTGCACGGCCGCCAGCGGTATCTCGAAGGCGGTACTTGCTGACGCCAGGATGTTGTCGGCGTCCACCGCAATCCCCTGCGGACGGAAGAGAAACATCAGCCGGAATATCTCCGGCTCCGCCAGCGCCTGATCGACGTAGGCGCGGGTCAGCGCACGAACGTGTCCTAACGGATCGCTCGCGTCGAGCACCTCGTAGCGGGCGACCAGTTCCTGGAATCCCTCCTCGGCGATGGCCCGGAGCAGATCAGATTTGTCCGTCACGTGGGCGTACAACGCTGGTGCGGTCACCCCGAGCTGGGTTGCGAGTCGCCGTAGCGACAACTGATCCAGGCCGATCTCGGAGACCATGTCTCGCGCAGTGTCCACAATGGCGTCGCGCGACAATGTGGTTCGCTCGGAATCGTTGGTTGGGCCGTCGCTCGACGGGACGGTGGGGCTCACCCGTGTAGTCGACCACTTTGCAGTGCTTGGGGCCAACCCCAGGGAATCTCACAGAACTCTTGCGAAAGTCGCCGGACCTTTCTGCCGACACCTCATCTATGAGGATCCATCGACCGACAAGCTCCGACGCCGACATGGCGTCGGACATGAGGATCGGGCTCATGAGCGGGGAGTTCCTCGACCCAGCTCACGAGGAATCGTTCCGTCGCGATCACCTCGAGGGCGATGCTCGACGGCTGGTGGCGACGCTCGCATTCGGCGGCGTGTTGTTCCCTGTCTTCGGGGTGTACGACGTGGTGAATCTGGGTTGGACGCGAACCGCACTGATTCTGCTCCTGCTCCGTTGCGTCGTGTTGGTGAGTGCGCTGATGGTCGCCGTTCGGGTGCACCGGTCGCCCGAGCAGTCCTACAACGATTCTCTCGTCAGCGGGGTGGAGATCGTCGCCATGGCGGTGTTCCTGATGGTCTGCATGGTGGTCCCCGACCTGAGCACGCGCAACCTCCAGTTCTGCATTCTCTCGCTCGCATTCTTCATCTTCATTCCCAACCGCGTGGTCAATGCGACCGCAGTGGTCGCAGTCGCATCGTTGGTGTTCGTCGGGCTCGGGCTTGCGCCAGTCAATGGTGGACCGAGCGTCGGCTTCGAGGAGATCATGACGATCGTGGTCATTGTTGCGGTCGGAGCGGCGACGTCCGCAATGTTGTCACGGTCGCGGCGCGAAGAGTTCGTGGCGTTCATGAAACAGCAGCGTGCCAAGGAGTTGCTGGAGCACGAGATCCATCAGCGGACCATCCTGCAGGGCGAATTGGAGTATCTCGCCAATCACGACGCGCTGACAGACCTCCTCAATCGGCGGTCGTTCTTCGAGGAGTCGGAGAAGGAATTCTCGAAGGGGCGTCGCACGGGGCACCCGGTGTCAGTGCTGGTCATCGATGCCGACGAGTTCAAACAGATCAACGACATGTTCGGCCATCACACCGGCGACGAGGCCATCAAGGTCATCGCCCGACTCGCGAAGCTCAGCCTCAGGTCCGACGATGTGCTCGGACGGGTCGGTGGTGAGGAGTTTGCAGTTGTGATGCCCGGAACCACGTTGGGTCTGGCCCACGAGGTGGCATCGCGGCTTCGCGAACGCATTGCCGAGGCGCTCATCGAACATCCCGACGGGCCGGTCCACTTGACGGTGTCGATCGGTGCCACTGAGTGCAAACTCTGGGAAGAGACGATCCAGGAGTCGCTGCAGCGGGCTGATGCAGCCATGTACGACGCCAAGCAGGCGGGCCGAAATCGCGTCGTCGGGGTCTGAAACCTGAGTGGGTCTGACACACTCTGAGTCGGGGATCGGGTTGAGCCGTTCCCGCCGGACGAGGGGAAGTGGTGATGTCCGTTCCGCGTACGCTGGTGGATCCGACGCCGATGGCAGACATCGAGCTGTCGTTGCTGGCCGGAGCGTGGCCGCCCGGGTTGTCCGGCGAGGTGTTCATCGCCACCGCCGATCAGCGGTCGGCACGCGGCGGGCACGCGTTCTATGGCGATGGTGTGTTGGTGCGGATGTCGCTCGATCCCGGCACGTGGGGAGCGACAGCGGACCGATGGGCATGGCGGCCAGCGTTGATCGACTCGCCCTCGGTGAGGCTTCGCAGCGGGGCGCCGGATGCCTTTGCGCCCACCGCGGTGGGATCATCGTCGCCGTTCGGGATGTCGAATGCCTCCAATACCTGCCCGATCCCCTGGGGTGATCGGCTCTTCGTGACATGGGACGCCGGCCGTCCTGTCGAGGTGGATCCCGTGACGCTCCGCTGGCTGGGAGACGTCGGTCACCGTGACGACTGGGCGCCCGTCATCGATCATCCAGTGCTGCCGCTCATCACATCGTCAGCGCACCCAGTCATCGACCCGGACCGGGACTGTCTCTGGACCGTCACCCACAATCCCATCACGACCGAGATGTCGGTGGTTCGATACGACGGCGACGGCTCCCACGTTCGCCGCTGGCCGATCGCTGGGGGCCACATTCCCCAGTCCATGCACACCATCAGCCAGACCCGTGAATGGCTGCTGATCGTCGATTGTGCGTTCAAGCCCGACCCCAACGAGATATTCGGTCTGGGCCCGCGCGGCGTCACGACCAACACGACGGGGCCGGCCTTCCTGATCCGCAAAGCTGATCTTGACGCTGCTCCCAATGGTTCGCCCGTGGCGTGCCGGCCGTTTTCGCTCGGACCCGAGACGATGCATTTCCACGCTGCCTACGACGATTCCGACGGCATCGAAGTGGTCATCGAGCGGACCAACGAGACCGACCTCGCGTTCTGGTTGCAACCCGATGATGTCGACGCCAACGGTGACCGTGTAGATCCCCGCTTGGTGGGGATCTACAACCACCCGATGTCGGCCGGTGGTCACGGGTTGGTTCGCTTCGATCCCGAGACCGCTCAGATCACCGAGCTGGCGGTCCTGGAGGATCCCACGCGTTGGTGGGCAACCCAGTTGTCGGCGGTGGACTGGAGTCCGGCTGGTTGCGCGGTGCCAACCCGCCACCATCAGGTGTTCAGTGGCTGGAAGCCGGAACTGACCATCGAGCGGGCCTTGGCCTTGTACGAACGTGAGGGCCGGATCGATCGCTCGTCGCTTCCTCGCGACGAACAACCGGGAACCCTCGTGAGTGTGGATCGAGCGAACCTGCGCCCCACCGGCGAGTGGGCCTTCGGCCTTGATGACTATCCCTGTTCGCCGTGCTTCGTGCCGCGCGAACGCGCTGAGCGTGACAGTGGACGCGGTGACGCTGGCGGCCATGACGGGTGGGTGATCGTCCCGGTGCTCAACGACGATCGATTCCGGGTCGAGGTGTTCGACGCTGCGACACCCTCGGGCGGTCCGATGGCGGTACTCGCCGCACCCGTGGGCACCACCGTTCCCATTCTCCTCCACGCAGCGTGGATGCCAGCTGCGCGGCCTGCGCCGAGCCTCGAGCGCCTCCGTTTCGCCGACGACGTTGATGCGAGGATAGATGCGCTGGAACCGGCGCACCGAGCGTTGGTCGCCGACGTGGTTCGTCAGCTGTCCGACGAACTCGACTGATCCAATCCGGCCACGATCTCGGTGACACGGAGTTGTGCACCGTCGATGCGGGTCCGGCAGATGGCAATGAGTTCCGCCGCCCGAGCGACGTGATCTCCCAGGGCATCGATATCGAGACTGGTGTCGTCGAGGCGGGCGAGGATGTCATCGAGTTCTGCAATGGCGGCGGCGTAGCCGATCTGGTCGTTCATGAGTGGACTGGTTCCTTCGGAGGTGGGGTCATTCGGGGGACGGCCGTTGGGGGGACACTGATTCCGGTGCGGTGGGGCTGATGTCGGTCACCGTCGATGCCACGATCCCATCGCTCAACGTCACCGATATCCGTTCGCCGACTGCGATCTCGTTGGTCGAGCGGAGCAGGCGACCGTCGCCGGTATGGGCAATGGCCCATCCCTGGCTGAGCAGTCGCCGGGGATCGCGCGACGACACGGAGACGTCGATCAGCTCGAGTCGATGGCGCGATCGATCGAGCGTGCGGAGGCTGGTCGCCTCGAGCTGGGCGCTCGCGTGAGAGAGCTGCTCTCGTGCGGACGACACGGCAGCCGTGGCGCGACGGGCAATTCGGTTGGCACTCGATGCGAGCAACAAGTTCGCGCGGTCCAGCCCATCGCCCGATCGCGCAGCAACGTGTGAGCGTCGCTGGTCGAGCCGTCGCTGTTCGGTATCAAGGCGTCGTCCGACACCCGACACCAGCGCGGCGGCGCGCTCCTCGACAGCGAACACCGCGAGGTCGATCAGCTCCACGATGCCGGCTGCGCACGCGGTTGGAGTCTTGAACGATGTGTGCGTCACCTCGTCGGCGATACTGCGATCGGTCTCGTGGCCGAGACCCACGAACACAGGGATCGGGCACCTGGCGATGGCGAGGGCGATCGATTCGCTGTCGAAGGCGGCAAGGTCAGTGGCGGAACCCCCACCGCGAACGATGGCAACGACATCCGTCAGCTGTTCGGCGGCAACGTCCAACGCGGCGCACACGCTCTGCTCGGCATCGACGCCTTGCATGCGGGCATCGATGCACACCAACTCAATGGGTCGTCCCGATGAGGTGACCTCGTGCAAGAAGTCGGCGTGGGCGGCGCTCCCCAGGCTGGTAATGAGCGCGATCCGCAACGGCAGCAGGGGCAGCGACAGAGATGCGTTGGCGGCGATCAAGCCGAGATCCCGGAGTCGGCTGAGGATCTCTTCGCGTCGCAACGCCAGGTCGCCCAGCGTGAACACCGGGTCGATGGCGATCATCTTGATCTGCAGCTGGGCGCGCTTGGTGTAGAGCTCGACATGGCCTCGGATGCGGACACGGACACCATCGGCCATGCGTACCTGGCCGCCGGCTCGCTTGAGTTGCAGATTGACCTTGTCCCGGTTCCACTTGAAGAGCGAGACCGACAAGGTGTGATCTGCCGACCGTCGATCGGCGCCCGCTTCGATCAACGTGAAATACACATGCCCGTTGGTCGAACGATTGAGATTGTGGATCTCGCCCTCGATCCAGATCGGATCAGGTACGGCCTGCGCGATGGTCGCGCCGATCCAGTCGTTGAGTTGCGGCACGGTCCACGTGACGTCGCCGTCCATCCGGTTCTCCATCGTGGCGTCCACCCGGTCAACGGTAGTTGTACCCTCGGACAGAGAACGCCGGCTTCGGTACGGTGGCGATCCATGAACAACATGTTTGACCTCACTGGTCGAGTTGCCATCGTGACCGGCGGAAGCCGCGGTCTCGGCAGGGCCATCGCGTTCGGCTACGCGAGCGCTGGAGCGCGGGTGGTGGTGGCCTCGCGCAAAGGCGACGCGTGCGAGGGGGTCGCCGAGGAGATCGTGGCCGCAGGGGGCGCCGCGCTCGGCGTGGCGACCCACATGGGCGAGCCCGATGCCATCGTGTCGCTGGTGGAACAGGTCATCGGGTGGGCCGGAGGCATCGACATCGTCGTCAACAACGCCGCCAACCCGCTCGGTGGTGCGCTGTCGGACATCACGCCAGCGGCCTTCACCAAGGCATATCAGGTGAACGTCCTCGGTCCGTTGCTCTTGGGCCAGGCGGCGCTTCCCTACCTGCAGGTGTCCCCTCACGCGTCGATCATCAACGTCATCACGGTCGGCGCGTTCCGTGGTGGTGAACATCTCGGCGTGTACTGCTCGTCGAAGGCGGCGCTGTGGAACCTGACCGGGACCATGGCGAAAGAATGGGGTCGGCTGGGTATCCGGGTGAATGCCATTGCACCCGGACCCTTCAATACCGACATGATGGCGCCGACCCTCGGCATTCCGGAGTTCCGCCAGTCGATCATCGACGCGAATATCCAGCGCCGCATCGCTGAGCCCAACGAGATCGTCGGCGCGGCGTTGTTGTTGGCGTCCGACGCAGGGAGCTACATGAACGGATCGGTCATCACCGTCGACGGTGGGACGATGTCCTGAGACCGAGTCGGCTCAGTGGACGTCGGCTCGGAGCAAGGTGCGATACAACTCCGAGTACAACCCACCTGATGCCAACAGTTCATCGTGGGTTCCGTGTTCAACGAGATGGCCTTCGTCCAGCACGAGAATCTGATCGGCCGCCACTATGGTGGACAACCGGTGCGCGATCACCAACGAGGTGCGATCGACGAGCGCCGTTGCGAGGGCGGTCTGCACCAGGTGTTCGTTCTCGCTGTCGAGGTGGCTCGTTGCTTCGTCGAGGATGACGATGGCCGGGTCCTTCAAGAGCATGCGGGCAATGGCGAGGCGTTGCTTCTCGCCGCCGGACAGCCGATAGCCCCGTTCGCCGACCACGGTGTCGAACCCGTCGGGCAGTCGTTCGATAACCTCGAGGACCTGGGCGGCAGCGCACGCAGTCCTCATCTCCTCGTCGGTGGCGCCGGGCCGGGCGTAGCGCAGGTTCTCGCCCACCGTCGTGTGGAAGAGATGGGGGTCCTGGGCGACGATGCCAATGGCGGCTCGCAGGGAGTCCTGTTGGAGACCTCGTACGTCGTGACCATCGACGCGCAGCGTCCCTGTAGTGACGTCGTACAGGCGGGTGACGAGCGATGACAACGTCGACTTACCGGCGCCGGACGGACCGACGAGGGCGACCATCTGGCCGGGTTCGATGACTGCCGACACTTCGTGGATCACGTCGACATCGCTCAGTCGTTCCGGGGCACGACCACCTTCGAGCGACGCAACAGTGTCGGTGGCCACGGGGTAGCGGAATGACACATTGTCGAACTCGATACGACCCTTGGCGTTGGTGAGCGCGGTGGCGTCGGGAGCGTCGGCGACGGTGTTGGTGGTGTCGAGGACTTCGAAGACACGCTCGAAACTGACGAATGCCGTCATCACATCGACGCGGGCATTGGTCAGCGATGTGAGGGGCTCGTAGATCCGGACCACCAGGGCGGCGAGCGCCACGAGCGTCCCAGCAGTGAGCGTTCCGTCAATCACGCTGCGCCCGCCGAAGTAGTAGACGGCTGCGGTGCCGATGGCGCCGACGAGGCCGAGTGTGGCGAGAAACACCCGGGTATACATCGCGGAGCGCACACCGATGTCGCGCACGCCAGCGGCGCGGCCGGAGAACTGCTTGCGTTCGTCGTCATAGCTGCCGTAGGTCTTCACCAGGAGCGCGCCAGCGACACCGAATCGCTCGGTCATCTGGTTGTTCATCTCGGCGTTGAGGTTCATGCCGTCGCGGGCGATGGCCGACAGTTTGCGACCGACCCGCTTGGCGGGCAGCAGGAACAGCGGCAACAACAGCACCGCCAGGATGGTCAGCTTCCAATCCAGTGCCGCCATCGCCACCAACGTGGTCGTCAACGTGATGACGTTGCTCACGACGGTGCCGAGGGTGCCAGTGAAGGCCCGTTGTGCTCCGATGACGTCGTTGTTGAGTCGACTGACCAAGGCGCCCGTCTGGGTTCGAGTGAAAAACCCGAGGGGCAGCCGCTGGACATGATCGAAGAGTTGGGTCCGGAGGTCGTAGATGAGACCCTCGCCGATCCTGGTGGACCAGTAGCGCTCTGCCAGCGACAGCAGAGCCGAAAAGACCTCGGCACCAACGACGCTAATTGCCAACCAACCGAGGAGCGCCGCGTTGCGGTTCGGGAGAGCGTTGTCGATGATGGCCCGGAACAACAGAGGTGGCGCCAGGCCGAGCGCGGCCTGGAACACGATGACGACCAAGAAGCCGACGAGCATCCCCTTGTAGGGCCGAGCGTAGCCGTAGACCCGTTTGACGAGACCCTTGGGGATCTTCTGACCCTTGAGCTGATCGGCGTCGGAATTCATCATCCGCCACATCACGTGCACGACAGACCTCCATCGAGTGAGGGGTGGGGGTGAGTTTGGGGTGAGGGAGATTGCATGATGTTCGAGTGGAGGAGAGTGGGGGATTCGAACCCCCGGAGGCTTACACCTCAACGGTTTTCGAGACCGTCCCATTCGTCCGCTCTGGCAACTCTCCGGATGCGACGTTACACAACGCGCCCGGCGGGTTCCGAACCGGTTGTCTCGGCCGTTGGGTCGACTCGCCCCGGGCAGCCCTATCGGCGGGCGACAAAGAAGGTGGTGAGTAACTCGACGGCAGCGCCAGCTTCGACGCCATGGCGGACCTCGAACGTGTGGCCTAAGCGGGGGTCTGATCCGAAGTGGTACAGCGACCCGAGGGACCCGGCCTTCATGTCGGATGCGCCGAAGACCACGCTGGGAACCCGAGCCGCCCAAGCGGCGCCGGCGCACATCGGGCAGGGTTCCAGCGTGACGACCAACGTGACGTCGTCGAGGCGCCAGCTCCCGAGCGACGCCGCGGCGTCTCGAAGCGCAAGGACCTCGGCATGGGCGGTGGGATCGCCGGTCAGCTCGCGTTCGTTGTGGCGTCGGGCGATCACGACCCCTCGATGGACCACCGCGGCACCGACTGGTACGTCGTCGTGTCCGAGGGCGAGGCGGGCTTCGTCCAACGCAACAGCCATGGCCTGGGCAATGACCTCGTCGGATTCCACGCCGTCACGCTACCCCGGGGCGACAACACACCCCGGGGCCGATGCGGCGGAGACGGTGGGATTTGAACCCACGGTGAGTTTCCCCACACACGATTTCCAATCGTGCCGATTCGGCCGCTCTCGCACGTCTCCCGAAGCGGACAATGGTAGCCGGGGCGCCTGCGTTCGCTGGAGCCCGCAGCGACGACGCTGTCGAGAGGTGTCATCGTGGCCTCCCGACGGTAGGGTGAGATCGCTCGTGTCCTCGTGAGACGGTTGGGTCCTGTGCAACCTGGGCCTGTGAATCGGGTCAGGGCCGGAAGGCAGCAGCTCTCAGCGGAACCCCGGGTGTGCCGCAGATCGCCTGACCGTCTCACGAGCACTCGAGCGAATTCGTCGGGTGGCGAACCCGGTCCCGTCGAGGCTGTCCTCCACCCCAGCTAGCATCGACCCATGGCCCAACAGTCGTTGTACCGCCGCTATCGGCCCCGGCGATTTGCCGAGCTGCGTGGTCAGGACCATGTCTCGAAGGCTCTTCGCCACGCCGTGGCCAGCAATTCCGAGGGACACGCCTATCTGTTCAGTGGACCGCGAGGCACCGGCAAGACATCGACTGCCCGGATCCTCGCCAAGGCGCTGAACTGCACCGACCTGACTGATGGCGAGCCGTGCGATGTGTGCGACAGCTGCGTGTCCATGAACGCTGGAACCTCCTACGACCTGTTCGAACTCGACGCAGCATCGAACAACGGAGTCGACGCCGTTCGGGACCTCATCAGCCGGACCGCCGTCGGATCGCCCGGTCGCACCAAGGTCTACATCCTCGACGAAGTGCACATGCTGTCGACGCCGGCCTCGAATGCGCTCCTGAAGACGCTCGAAGAACCCCCCGAGCACGTCGTGTTCGTGCTCGCCACCACCGATCCGCACAAGGTGCTCCCCACCATCCGGAGCCGCACCCAGCATTTCGAGTTCTCACTGCTCAGCGCCGATGAACTCACCGACTACGTGGGCTGGGTCATCAAGGATGCGGGCCTCGACGTCGATCCTGAATCGGTTCCGTACGTCGTCCGTCAGGGGCGAGGGTCGGCTCGCGACACGCTCTCCGCGCTCGATCGTGTGGTGGCGGCTGGAGGAATCGCCGAGTCGGCAACTCCCGTCGACGACCTACTGGCTGCCATCGGTGACCGCACCGCAGGCCGTGCCCTTGCCGCGGTGGCAGCGGCGATCACGACCGGAAGCGAACCCAGGACAATCGGCGAGGCGCTGCTGGTGAGCCTCCGCGATGCCTTCCTGGTGGCGGTCTCGACAGAGACGCCGCACCTCACCGTCGACGATCGTGAGCGAGCATCGGCGCTGGCGGCACGGCTCGGAACGGCCGGAGTGACGAGATCGCTCGAGATGATCGGCGCCGCGCTGGTCGAGATGCGCCAGGCGACCGATCCGAGGATTCCGCTCGAGGTGGCCGTGGTGCGCCTCGCGAGCCCCGAGCTGGACAGCTCTCCGTCGGCATTGGTCGAGCGGATCGATGCGCTGGAGCGTGCGTTGAGCGACGGGGGCGTCAGGCCCTCGTCAACGACAGCGGCGATAGCTCCCGCTCGTTCCGAACAGCCCGCTCCGCCGACTCCCGACTCCGCACCCTCACCAGTCGCCGCCGCCACCCCGGTCGCGGACGCAACTCCGGACGCGCCGACTGCGGCTGGCTCGGGACCGGCTGCGGCGCGGGAACGATTGGCGTCCATCCGGCAGCCATCGGCGGCGACCCGACCGGCAGCCACTCCGCGGGCGGACTCGCCAACGCGCGCCGGACCGCCGCCCCGTCCGTCTGGGGCGGCGCCACCGAACCCGCGATCGAACCTTGCTTCCGGTGCTGCTCCGACCAATCCATCAGCCGAGGCCGTCGCCGATCCCGCGGCCAGCGAGTCGTTGTCGGTTCACGACCCGGCGCCAGAAATTGCCAATTCGCCCGCTGCCGCGCCGCCACCGCCGTCGAACCCATCAGGCACCGGGATTGATCTTGAACAGGCACGTACCGCCATCGGCAACGTGGTCGCGTCGCATCTCAAGGGAGCAGTTCGAGCGATCTTCGCTGGCGGTGAAGTAGTCGACGCCAGTGACTCGCAGATCGTGATGTCGTTCGGCAACGGCCCCACACTGCAGCGGGCAGAAAAGGGCCGCGCCGAGGTGGAGGCAGCGTTGCTCCAGAGCGTGGGGGCCGTGAAACTGAAGCTCATCGAGGCGGCCAAGGGCGCCCCCTACCGGTCGGGTTCGACGGCGACCGGAGCTCATTCGACCGTCGGTCACTCGACATCAGACCCGGCCGTCAACGTCGAAGCACAGCTGCACGACGCCGGCGGAAGTGGTGCCACCGATGACGATGCCGCTCAGCGCGACGCCGGCCACGACGGCGAGCCCATTGATGTCACGGATCTCGTCGATGCCCCGAACGTCGCAACGTCGGGCGTCGATCGTCTGGTCCAAGCGTTTCCCGGCGCCGTGGTCCTGGACCCCGAACAGTCGATCCCCTGACGACACCACCCATTCCTCTTCCCCATTGGAGCTCACGATGACCGAGCACGACAACCTGCCCCTCGTTCCCGATCCGCTCGAACCCGATCCGCTCGAACCCGATACCGACCCATTGGCCGGTCTGCTCGGCGGCATGGGCGGCCTCGATCTCGGCTCGATCATGGGTGCCGCCCAACAGATGGGCGCACAGATGGCAGAAGCCCAGGCTCAACTCGCCGTGACCGAGGTGATCGGGAGCTCGGGGAGTGGGCTGGTGAAGATCACGTCGATGGGCGACGGACGTTTCGTGGCGGTCGCCGTTGCCCCAGGGGCCATCGATCCGGATGATTCCTCGCTGCTCGAGGACCTGATCCTCGCCGCACTCCACGATGTCGCGAGCCAGGTGACGGACCTACAGAGCGAGAGTTCGCCGATGGGCGGGATCGATCTCGGTGGTCTGTTCGGTGGGTGACCGTGGCTGACTACGCCGCATCGATTCAGGATCTCATCGACGCACTCGGACGTCTCCCCGGGATTGGTCCCAAGTCCGCGCAACGTATTGCGTATCACCTGTTGAAAGCGGAACCAGCTGAAGCCGAGCGGCTGGCAGCAGCCATCAGCTCAGCGCGCTCGAAGGTGACGTTCTGCGCGACGTGCTTCAATCTCGCCGAGGGGGAGCTCTGTTCCATCTGTGCAGATCCCACCCGCGACGAGTCTGTGTTGTGTGTCGTTGAGGAGCCACGAGACGTCGTCGCCATCGAGCGCACCCGCACGTTCCGAGGCCGCTATCACGTCCTCGGTGGCGCCATCGATCATCTCCAGGGAATCGGGCCGGATCAGCTCCGGATCCGAGAGCTCTTGGCACGAGTTGGTATCGAGCCCATCACCGAGATCATCATCACGACCAACCCCAATCTGGAAGGCGAGGCGACCGCGCTCTACCTCCAGCGCTCCCTCGACGTTCCGGGTCTCGTGGTCTCGCGTATTGCGTCGGGGCTGCCCGTCGGCGGCGATCTCGAGTACGCCGATGAACTGACCCTCGGCGCCGCGCTGGAGGGGCGGCGGGTGCTCGAGCGCTAACTTCGCGTCGTGCATCGTCAACTGATCTCGTCCGGCTCACCCTGGGAACTGACCGTGGGGTACAGCCGAGCGGTACGAGTGGACGAACGGATCTTCGTTGCTGGCACCGCACCAAAGCTCGACGACGGATCGTGCCCGGACGATGCTGGTGACCAGGCCAGGAGATGTCTCGAGATCATCGCCACGGCGCTCGATGAGGCGGGATCATCGTTCGAGGACGTGGTCCGGACCCGCATCTATCTGGTGGAGGCGGCCGACTTCGATGCCGTGGGATCTGCGCACGGAGAGGTCTTCGGGAACATCCGGCCCGCCAACACGACCGTGGTGGTGAAGGAACTCCTCGACCCCCGTTGGAAGGTCGAGATCGAGGTCGAAGCGATCAAATCCTGAGACCACTCGCCCCGTGACCGCTGGGTTCAAGGCTCGACGAGGACCACGTCGCCCGAGCGGACGTGCCCGTCGCCGAACTGCAATCGAGTCCCGACCCTGAGGGACGTCCAATCGATCCTGCTGATGCAGAGGTTCTCCCCAGCGTTGCCGGGCGCGATCGGATGGCCGTCGGCCCGCAGGCCGTTGATGAGTTCTTCCGACCAGATGCAGAGCGCCTGCCAGACCCGGCCATGGTGTCGGCGCGACGATTGCGAGTCGCCAACGACGGCTCGTGTTGTAACGAGTGAACCGCACCTCGCACCGTCTCCAGAATTGCTGCTCGTTCATCGCCAGTTCGAGGCGCAACGCGCGTATCGGATACGCGGCAGGATCGAATCGACATTCGGAGCAGGCCGAGGCCTTCAGCATCCCCGCCAAGATACGCGCCGCCAGACGCGAGACGGGTCGGACCGCTGATGCGGACCGACCCGGTCTCGGAGTTCTGTATGACGCTCAGCTCATGGTGCGGACGATGAGCGCATCGCCCTGGCCGCCACCACCGCACAAGGCGGCAGCACCGGTACCGCCGCCCCGACGAGCGAGTTCGTGGAGAATGGTGAGTACCAGCCGGTTACCCGACATGCCGATCGGGTGACCGAGCGCAATCGCGCCGCCGTTGACGTTGACGATGTCGTCGGAGACGCCCAGGTCAGCAACCGATGCGCAGCCGACGGCCGCGAACGCTTCGTTGAGCTCGAAGAGATCGATGTCCGAGATGTTCATCGAGGCCCGCTCGAGGGCCTGCTTGATCGAGCGCGACGGCTGGGTGAGGAGCGACGCGTCGGGGCCGGCGACCTGACCGTTGGAGACGATCTCGCCGAGCGGTGTCACGCCGAGACGTTCGGCGACAGCCTTCGACGTGACCACCAACGCAGAACCGGCGTCTGAGATCTGCGAGGCATTGCCGGCGGTGATGTTGCCGGCCTTGTCGAAGGCGGGCCGCAGCTTGCCGAGGCTGTCCATGGTGGTGTCGCCACGCACGCCCTCGTCGAGGGTCATCACGATGGGGTCACCCTTGCGCTGGGGAATCTCGACCGGAACGATCTCGTCGTCGAAGAGCCCGTCTTTCTGGGCCCGGGCCGCCTTCTCATGGCTGGCGGCCGCAACGGCATCCTGCGCTTCACGGCTGATGTTCGCCGACTGGGCGTACTTCTCGGTGCCTTCGCCCATCAATACCTGCTCGACGGCGCAGAAAAGTCCGTCCTTCACGATGGCGTCGAGCAACTCCGTGTTGCCGTACCGAGCACCGGCACGACCAGATGGCAGCAGGTAGGGAGCGTTGGTCATGGATTCCATGCCACCGGCGATCACGATCTCGGCTTGGCCAGACTGGATCAGCATGTCGGCCAGCATGATGGTGTTGATTCCTGACAGACACACCTTGTTGATGGTGGTTGACGGCACGCTCATGGGGATGCCGCCAGCGAGCGCCGCCTGGCGAGCGGTCATCTGCCCGGCACCGGCGCCGAGCACCTGGCCCATGAAGACGTAGTCGATCTGGTCGCCGGTCAGCCCCGCACGCTCGAGTGCCGCTTTGATGGCGAGGCCACCCAGTTGAGTTCCGCTGAATCCGGAGAGTTGGCCCGACATCTTGCCGATGGGGGTGCGAGCTCCAGTGAGAATGACGCTTCCAGCCATGGACCGTCCCTTTCTTCGATCAGCCCCCGATGTGAGTGGCTGTCCTCGTTGATGTCACGAACGTTACCGGGCGGCAATCTGTCAGGCCACCGACGTCAAAAAGTCGAGGTCTCGGTGAGGAGTCTCCAGTCCTCTGCCGTGATCCGATAGAGGACGTGTCGGCGGAGTGGATGACCAGCTGGCAGACCGGGATGGTCGAAGTCTCGGACGTAGGTCATACCGATCTTCTCCATGACCCGTCGCGAATTGGTGTTCCTGGGGACGGTGAACGCGACCACCTCGGACTCGTGTCGATCGTCGAAGGCATAGCGGAGCGACTCGTAGGCGGCCTCGGGCGCGTAACCCTTCCCCCAGGTGTCGGATGCCAGTCGCCAGCCCACTTCAAGTACGTCGTAGCCGAGAACCGGTCGGGCCGAGCTCACCCCGACCAGACCGATGAACGGTGCCCCGTCGCGAACTTCTACCGCCCAGAACCCGTGGCCGTCACGGACCATGTTGGCAACGATCTGATCGACGAAGGCGTCGGACTCGCGGCGTGTCAGTACCGCCGGGAAGTGTTTCATGACGGCCGGGTCAGCACCGAGCGCCGCGAAGGGCCCACGATCTGCCTCGACCCAGGGGCGGAGCGTCAGTCGTTGGGTGGTGAGCGTGATGGGATCCACGCCTCGAATCTAGGCAGTCGACCCGGCGCGGTTGCTCAGCGTCGTCTGGTGGCGACCACCTTTTTCGGAACGCAGACGGTCACGTACGTGCGGCCCACCTTTTTGCGGGTCGGGACGCACTTCTTCTTGGCGGCCTCGATCGCCTTGGCCCAGAGCACCAGGAACACCCAGATCTGGAACGGTGTGTACTTCGGCGGCGTCACCACTGGCGGCGTCACCACCGGAGGCGGGGTGACGACCGGCGGTGGAACCTGGGTCGCCGTGGCGCTGCCATTGACCACCACGTGACGGATGACGTGCTGATCCTACACGGCGCCGTTGCCAGCCGTGAAACCGACGAGCACGGTGGGCGGTAGCGACACTGGTGCCTGGGTGACGATGGTGCTTCCCACTTTCGCGATCAGCACGCCGCCGGTCACCGTGATGTCGAGGGGCACTCCAACCAGCGATTGATCGGGAACTCCCGTCGCGGATGCGGCGATGTACCCGGCGATCCCGGGCTTCATGATGGCCAGGAAGTCTGTGCCGGGTTCATTCGCTCCGGGGAACGTGTCGAGCGCCACAGCCGCGCTCTGGCCGCCGATACCCGGTGTGCCCGCGAAGCCCAGCGCCGATCCGCCGTCGCCCAGGGCGGTGGGTCCCTGTGCTGGATCGATCAGGGCCACGGTCATGCCGTCGGCTCCCGTGCCACCAGTTGCGAAGGCATCGACACAGATATGCAGGCCTTCACTGGGGACGGGTTGGTTGGACACCACCGAACCAGCCACGTAGGGCGTGGTCGGCGTGAGCTCGACGTCGGGGCCGTGTTTCGATGCCCCACCGTTGACGACCCAACTCCCTGCCGAGAGCGGCGGCAGTGCGCTCGTCCCGCAGCGCGCCGGGTTACCTCCGACGGGAAGGTACGTGGCCGTCAACGTGGTCTCGGCGGCGGGGATGGCCAGGGTGTGGCTCGCAGCGCCACCATCAGACCAGCCAGCAAACTCGTAGGTGATGCCGCCCATGACCTGGGGGCTGGGGGCGGAGGCGGTGAGCTGGGAGTTGGTGTTGGCGAACGTGTCGATCGGTGCTGACGCCTGCGGGTTGGAACCGTTGACGAGCTTGAGGCCCGGGGGCGACGACACCAGGTGAAGAGGTGTGGCCTTCGGCTGAATGAACACGTTGGTGTCGGTGGTCTGCGCGCCGTCGACCGCGGTCAGCTGG